>CAXEFH010000037.1:0-18289 GCA_963989605.1 uncultured Roseibacillus sp.
ATAAGAGACAGATCGTAAGGAGGGCAGAGCACAGCTCACCGCAGAATCCTCCCGACCTCCCCGCTCTGCCTTTTGAGCGGGTGAACGAATTCCCTGATCGGTTGAGCCCCATGCTCGTCAAGGAACTTCGACAGGGGCTTAGAACATCAACGTTTGTCATACCTTTCCTTCTCCTGCAGGCAATTCCCGCCCTCGCTCTTCTGATTGCCGCGTCGAGCGGGCTCGGTGCCGATGACCCCTCGGCCGTAGGGAGATTTATCACTGGCTTTATCCTTGTCATCTACAGTCTGGGCATCCTCGTCTTCCAGCCGTTGCGCGGCATCTCGGCGATTGCTGCTGAGGTGCGGGAAAACACGATCGACCTCATGAGCCTGACACGCCTCACCGCATGGCGCATCGTCTTCGGGAAGTGGCTCTCAATTGTGAGCCAATCCGCTCTCATCGCTGGCGCATTACTTCCTTACCTCATCATTTCCTATTTCTTCGGCGGGATGCAGATCATTTCCCAACTCATTCTGTGGTTCATTCTCTTTGTCATTTCCGGCACTCTGACCGCGACGACAGTGGGAATCTCGGCGGTCGGCAACGGATTGATACGAGGGCTCCTGGTCGTGGGTGGGGCAACCCTGTTGATGGGCTATCTCCTCTTTGGATTCGCGTGGCATATTCCGTTGCTTCTGGAAATGCTCAGCTTCACCCGTAGCGCCCAGTCGCTTGCCGCAATCGCGTTTATCGTCGTGGCCTGCTATATCTGCTATTTTTTTCTCGAACTTGGCACCACGGCAGTTGCTCCCTCCAGCGAAAACAGGGCTACCCGTAAAAGGCTCATTGGCGTTGGGATCATGAGCATTTCATATCTGCTTCTCCATCCCACCGGAGCAGGTCCAGCGGTGTGGACTGCACTGGGAATTGCAGCCTGCATTGCGCTCGACCTCTTCAGTGAAAGAGCTAACTTCCCCTCCGTAGTCTGCTCGAAATTCCTTCGGTTCGGGATTCTTGGCCGAATTGCGGGCCGCTTCCTCTACCCCGGCTGGGCAACTGGATCCATCTTTTTCATCGTCCTCGCACTGGTTCTCTGCCTTCTGATCTCCCTGACCAATCCAAGCCCCCGGCACTACGCGATTGCCATGATTGGCATCGGCACTCTTGCCTTACCTTCGGTGATCATCCAACTCTTCGCCCGTAATTCTGAAAACCGCTTCAGCGGCTACTTCTGTATCCTTGCCTTCTCTTTGATATTCAGCCTGATCCTCGTGGCAATCTACCAGAATTTATCCGGAGAATTGCTTCTCTGGATCTTCAGCTTCATCCCCGCGACCCTGCTTCCTCTCGTCCTCGGGACGGCTCCCTCAACAGAGCTCACTAACGTTCTGCTCGCCGCGATAGGAATCACCAGTCTCTACCTTATCGTAATTCTTGCAAGGTCCCTGCCGCAGTTGACTCAGCTCGCGGTCCGGGAATCAGAGGCCCAGCAAGGCCTGGATGACTCCCTTCTTGGAGATTCTGATTCACACCATTGACAACCCTGCCCTTCTAGAAATTGGAACTCGAATCCCTGCGAAAAGTATCCGCCTCGGCGGCGGTTTGTGCCGAGAAACTCAGATTACCTCTGCGCTCCCGGGTCTGGAGGGGGCAGGCCGGGGAATTCCAAGGCGCGGGTGTCGGATCATCCCTCGACTTTCAGGACCATCGAAATTATGCGCCCGGGGATGACCCACGCCATATAAACTGGCAGGCTTTCGCCCGCACAGGCAATTACACCATGAAACTGTACCGGGAGGAGGTGCGCCCCGTTGTCGACCTTGTCTTTGATGTTTCCGGGTCCATGTTTTTTGAGCCGTCCAAGGCCCGGCGGTGCTCAGAGCTATTCTATTTTATGGTGGAAAGCGCCGTCAGGTCAGGAGCCTCTCTCCAGATTCATCTCGTGGTTGGAAACAATACGAGAGTCCTTCCGCCAGACGCGGTCTACAACCATCACTGGATTAAGGCCACTGAATCCCTTCAAAAAGAAGACTCCGGTCTTGCCCCCGACCTCTCCGGTATTCCTTTCCGGGCGAATGCCTTCCGGGTCCTCCTGTCAGACCTTCTGTTCTCCGGTGATCCCGCAGAGTTGATTCGCCTTCTCGGCCAACGGCAGGGCAGCCCCGTGATTTTCGCTCCCTTTGCTCGCTCTGAGTCCGATCCTGACTGGCAGGGAAACTACGAGTTCATTGATGCTGAACAACAGACGCGCCACCCTCACAGAATCGAACCCGCTGTCCTTGCCCGCTATAAGAAGGCTTACTCGAACCACTTCTCCATCTGGAAAACAGCAACCCGCCGCTACCATGCCATTCTCGCGCGGGTGGATTCGGAGGGCTCCCTCGAATCGGGACTTCATAACGAAGCCATCCCGACAGGCGCTCTTGAAGTATCCAACTGATCGACTCGTGACATATGAATCGTAACATCAAATCATTTAGTTGTCCTTGAGCGTTGCAACGCGGTGATAGAATGGTGAAGGTAACCCAATGAGGAAAATTCTTTGCGCGCTCGCTGCAGTCACTACGTCTCTCCACCTTCACGGAGAAAATCCTGCGGGTAGCGAGGAAGAGAGTCCTCGTATCCTCAATGAGCGCGGAACCGAACATTTTTTTGCCGGGCGGATCTCCGAATCGCTAAAAGACTGGGATCGCGTTGTCGAATTGGTTCCCCAGCAGGCTCCGCATCATTGGCAAAGAGGAATCGCTCTCTACTACGCAGGCAGGTTCAAGGAAGGTGTCGCTCAATTTGAAATTCATCAGACCGTGAACGGAAGGGATGTGGAAAATGCAGTCTGGCATTTTATCTGCGCCGTTAAAGCAGAGGGCGGGTCAATCGAGAAAGCCCGGAAATCGATGTATCCTTATGCAGGAGATCGCCGTATTCCCCTGAAGGAGGTTCATGCTCTCTTCAAGGGCACGGGCTCTGCCGAAGAGGTCCTTGCCGCCGCAACCGAGTCCAAAGCAGACAAGGTGGGCCTGCGGAACAATCTATGTTACGCTCATCTTTATCTCGGTCTCTATTACGAAGCACTTGATGATAGCGAGAAAGCTGCTCATCACATGCGAAAGGCCGCAACTGATTACCAGATGGATCACTACATGGGAAAGGTGGCCCAGATTCATCACGCCCTGCTGCAGAAAGGTCCCAAAGCGAAGAAGGCCAGTTGAATCTCCCTCCCCTGTTGAAAAAGGCCACCTCTCTGGAGAATTACAGAGGGTGAGAGCAACGAAATCCTCATGGTCCAGGTGAGACAGCCAGAGCACTGATGAGTATCATCCTGACAAATCCTGCAGGATTTTTTGCCCTCCTTGGGATTCCGGTGGTTATCCTGATTCACTTCCTGCAACGGCAGGCAAAGGTGATTCCAGTAAGCACTCTTTTTCTTCTCGCGCGTACTCAGCGGGAGTCCGTCAGCGGCCGCCGTTTCGACCGGCTCACCAATTCGGTTCCCTTATGGCTCCAAATCCTGATGGTCCTTTTCCTCACGTGGCTTCTCGTCCTCCCACGCTACATCAAACCCAATTCTACCCAGCAGGTCGCCATCGTCCTCGACAGCTCTGCATCCATGAGCGTCTTCAGGGAAAACATGGTGAATCGTCTTCGTGATCATCTTCCGGGCCTGCAGGGTAATGCCTCCCGTCTCCAGATCTACATCTTCGAAAGCGCAGAGGACAAACCGATCGTCTATGCAGGAGACAACGTCGAGAAGGCCCTCGAATCCCTTGATAGCTGGAGTCCCTCGAGCGGATTGATTGAACCTGCAAACTCCCTGCGCCTCGCCCGGAGCCGGGTTAACCGGGAAGGAATTCTGATCTACGTCACGGACCGCTCGGCTGGAAATCTTCCCTTCGATGCCAATTCTCTCTCGGTTGGAGAGCCGATGGATAATATCGGGTTCACAGGTCTGGCATTCGAGACCGAGGGAGATTCCGTCCGATGGAAGGCTCTTCTGCGCAACTACTCGAAAAAAATCCAGTCGCGAACATGGCGTACGGTCTTCCCCGATGGGACCAGGAGCCAGCCCCGCAAGGTAACTCTCAAGGAAAATTCAATAACGACGATAAGCTCCACTTTTCCGTCCAACGCGACGAGACTGCGAGTGATGGTTTCTCCCGATGACTTCCATCTGGATGACCAGCTCCACATTGTGAAACCACGCCCCAAGGTCCTCAAGTGCTACCAAGGACTGACCGGGAATTATGAGGGTATCGGGAATAAGTTCATCGGCTTCCGTAATATCGAGGCTACAGGCAACCAGGCCCAGGCAGACCTGTCCCTTTTGACCTACGACCCACTTCAGCCGTCCCTTCCTCCGGGAAACAGCATAATAACGGTAAACGAGGCGACAAGGAGCGGGAAATTTCTGCGGGGTCGAATTGTAGCAAAGAAACACCCCCTCATGGATGGGGTAAACTGGCAGACCCTGCTGATACGCGACTCCGTTCAGATCCAACTCAGCGAGAACGATGAGATTCTCCTCTGGCAGGGCAACCGACCCCTGATTGCATTACGCACCTCCGTCTCTCCACAAACCTCGGAAAGCGACGGCCCAAGCCGTATTCAGCAGCTGATCTTCAATTTTGATCTGACCCTGTCAAATGCGGAGCAGCTCGAGTGCACTGCCCTGCTGCTTCACCGATTCACTGAGAGCCTTCGTGAACTGAAGGTAGCCTCAGAGTCCCTGAACACGGAGATGGGACAGCCTATCGACATTGCGTTTCGGAAAGGCCCCGAATCTCCCCCTCTTGTTGTGACCCAATTCGGCTCTGGTGATCAGGTCGCCGACGAGGACTCTGTGATAATCCCAGTGGCACAGGCCAGCTTTCTTAGGGCTCCCGACACTCCGGGATTCTTCGAAATCAGGCAGGGCGATGAGCTACTGCTGGAATCCGGATGTCATTTTGCTGATACCCGGGAGGCTGATCTGCAGGACTGCCTTTCCGAGGAACGAATCTCTGAATTGGGCGGAGAGGCGGTTGACAGGACGACCCGCGAAGATCATCTCTGGCGCCTCTGGACAGTCCTTGTCATCGTCTCCCTTCTTGTCTCATGGTCCTTTATCAAGGATCGCCCCAAGGACGAGGAGGAGCATGACTCCAGCGCCCCTGTGATTCCCTGACGCTCTCTTCTTTTCCTTATCTTCCTTCAGACACGATGCCCTTTGATGCTCCAGAATGGTTTCTCTTGATAGGAGCCTTTCTTCTAACCGGATGGTTCTGGCCCGGTCTTCAGCTGTGGCGGCCTCTCAGAGTGCTTGCCCTGATAACAGCTACCGTCCTCCTCGCGGATCCCCGGTTCGACAAGGCGCAGGACAGCCTCGATCTCTGGGTTCTGCTCGATCGTTCGGAGTCTACCGAGGACCTGGTCGACACAGGACTTCCGGAATGGCGTGAACTCCTTCGGAAGGCAAAGCCCTCTCGAAAAGACCAGCTCACCTTCGTGGATTACGCGGCTGAAGTGCTGGAGCAGGGTCGCGGCGACTCTGCTGTTTTCACCGGGAAACGAAATCTCACCCGCACGAACCTCGCTATTCAAAACGTGCTCGCGTTGGCAGACGATGATCGTCCCAGCAGAATTCTTGCCTTTACCGATGGCTATGCCACCGAACCTCTCGTCGCGGCTGCGGCCAAATTGAAGGCCCGAGGGATTCCATTGGATTTCCGCCTCATTCGTGAAGAAACGAATGAGGATTTCCGTATCGCGGCAATCCGGACCCCGATGCGTGTCCAGGCACAAGAACCATTTGTCCTCGGAATCACAGTACGTGGATTCAATGACATTACAGTTCCCATGCAGATCATGAGGAACGGAAATCTCATCGGCGAGAACATCATGGTTACTCTCGACGGGGGCGTAGGAAAGGTCGAGTTCACCGACCGTCTGCCAGAAGTCGGGTCTTACAGATATAGTGCTCACATTACTCCCCCGGAAGATGCTCACCCAGGAAATAACAAGGCCGAGCGCTGGATTGAAGTAACCGGGGGGCCACGGGTTCTCCTCGTGACCAAGTATAGGGATGATCCCCTCATCGGGGCTCTCTCCCAGCAGGGCTTTACGGTAGAGATTATAAATGAGCCCCTGCAACTTAATGTGGGACAACTGTCGGGAACTCGTGCGGTGGTATTTAACAATGTCCCCGCATTTGAAATTCCGGGGGACTTTCTGGCTGCCCTGCACTTCTTCGTTCATGAACAGGGTGGTGGCTTTCTCATGGCTGGAGGGAAGCAATCCTTTGGTTCGGGCGGGTATTTCGAATCATCTATCGACCCACTTCTACCGGTCTCCATGGAGCTGAAGAATGAGCACCGCAAGCTTGCAGTGGCCATGGCAATCGTAATGGACAGGTCCGGATCAATGGGCATGACCGTGGATCAGGGCGGAAACCAGGTCACCAAGATGCAACTTGCCAACACGGGAGCAGCCAAGGCGATAGACCTGCTCGGGTCCCGGGACCAGATCTCGATTCACGCCGTTGACAGCGAGGCTCACAGTATCATTCGGCTCACCGAAGTAGGAAACAAGAAGACCCAATGGATGACGGCCGCGCGCAGGGTGAAGTCACGGGGAGGAGGAATTTACGTCTACCGGGGACTCAAGGCTGCCTGGGATGAACTCAAAAAGACTGAACTTGGGACGCGCCACATCATTCTTTTTTCTGATGCTGCGGACTCTGAGGAACCCGGCAACTATCACCAGCTTCTTCAGGAGATCACGGAAAATGAAGGGACCGTCTCGGTGATTGGACTGGGAACAAGGGCAGATTCGGATGCCGCACTTCTCGAAGCAATTGCAACTCTTGGGAACGGCCGGATGTTTTTCACCAACCAGCCTCTCGAGATTCCGCAGATATTTGCTCAGGAAACAGTTACCGTAGCACGTTCATCCTTCATCAAGGAACCGGTAGCAACTGTCGCCACCGGGCAATGGGCGGAAATATCGCCCAAGACATTTGATTTCCTGCCTGAGGTCGACGGCTACAACCTGTCTTACTCCAAGGAACTGGCCACAACTTCCCTTGTCGCCGATGACGATTATCTGGGACCTCTGGTCGCACACTGGCGACGGGGTCTCGGACGATGCATGGCTGTTTCTTTTCCCCTTGGTGGGGAGTATTCCGAAAAAATCCGCTCCTGGAACAACTATGGAGATTTTGTCCAAACGATCACGCGTTGGCTCATGGGATCGGAAACCCCGCCGGGTCTCGGAATACGACATCGACTCGAGGGAACACGACTTACGGTAGACCTGCTCTATGAGGGTGAGGACTGGAACCAGCGTCTGGCAGAAAATCCTCCCCGGATAAAACTGGTCGAGGGCCAAGGGGGCGGAGAGCCCTACGAAGTCGCGTGGAAACGAGTTGCACCCGGGCATTTTTCAATAACCCGCGAGCTTGCTGAAGGACAGGTTATACGCGGAGCTGTTCAGGCTGGGTCCCACGCACTTCCATTTGGTCCGGTTGCAGTAGCCAATTCAGCGGAATGGGCCTTTGAGCCCGAACGCCTTTCCGAACTCAGGGAAGTGGCACGACTGAGTGGCGGTCGGGAACTAGTCGATCTGTCGCAGGCGTGGATCCGTCCGCCCTCAACTTCCTCAACCACGGTCCGGATTCCACTCCTTCTCATCTTACTGTTCACGGTCCTGCTTGATGCGCTCATCACACGGATGGGCTGGCGAATCCCTGTTCTCGTTCCGGCGGGAGCAGCGACCAGAAAATCACGAAGGCGGAGGAAGGCAATCGCCCGCAGAGACAGACGAGAAGAACGTCCTCCAGAACCCACTGCCACTCGAGAAGCAGATTTGGCGGAGCCTTCCGAACTGGATGCGAGGGAGCCCTCAAGTAATCAATCATCGTCCTCCGTAGAGCCCCCTCTCCCGGGCCGTTCCAGACAGACGGATCGCTCCTCGCGCTTTGAAAGGGCAAAAAGGAGAAAGTGAGACCCTCCGAATCCTCGTTCAGGTTCTCATAACCCCGAGGATTTCAGACTCTCATCCACTTCAAGACTCTGGTTCATCGCGAAGGCCGGACTTTTCTCCCTGCTGGCTCCGACGATTTCCGCAGGTACACCTGCTACGGTGGTGCGAGGGGGAACATCCCCGAGCACAACGCTTCCTGCACCGATCTTGGCACCAGCCCCGATCTCAACCGGACCAAGGATCTTGGCACCAGCCCCGATCAGAACTCCGGAGCGGACTGTCGGGTGTCTTGCTCCGACTTCATTACCTGTACCTCCGAGGGTCACTTCATGTAGAATGGAAACATTATCCTCTATGACCGCCGTTTCTCCCACCACGAAACTCGTCGCGTGGTCGAGGAGGATTCCCGATCCGATGGTAGCTGCAGGGTGGATATCAACACTGAAAACCTCACTTGCGAGGCTCTGAAGATAGAGAGCCATGGCGCGACGTGAATCATGCCAGAGCTGATTCGCGATTCGGTAAGTGGTAATAGCGAAGAAGCCCTTGTAGTAGATAAGGGGTTCAAGAGTCGATGTGCATGCCGGATCCCGCTCCTTGATCGCCTCCAGATCATAGGTCGCACTTTGGACCAGACTCGGATTGCCTCGGAGCAAGCCCGTGAGCAGTGGAACCAGATTCTCAATCGGGGAATCCTGACGGGCAAGCTTCCGGGCCAGTCGTATTCCAAGAGCAGAGGAAAGACATTCCTGATCCAGAATCACCTCCTTGAGAAGGGCATTGAGACCTGGTTCCTCGGCAGCGACTTCCTCCGCGCGGACCCGTAGCTCCTTCCAGAGAAGTTTCACCCTCCTTTCCGCCTCTTCCGGGGAATCTGCAGATTGTGGACTGGTGCCGGTATTGGACATATGCTTACGTTTTATCGGTGAAGGTTTCCCAGAAACTGGAGTATGCCTGCAGGGCGTTAGTCTGCCTTGCCAGACATTATGATGGAAGCACGGTGGTGAAGCTTGAGGACATTGCCCAGCAGGAAGATATTTCGGCCAGCTTTCTGGTGCAGATCCTCAATGATCTGAAGCGATCCGGTCTGGTTGACAGCCGAAGGGGCAAGGCAGGAGGATATTTGTTGCCGCGGGCACCCGCCGGAATTTTACTCCGCGAAGTCGTCCAGGCCGCAGAACCAGGACTTCTCGCTAACCCGGGAAATAGTTCCGGGGCATCCGGAGCCGCCGTTAGTGAGGTGTGGCACGGTCTGGCCAAAATAGTGGATGAACGATTGGGTAGCATCACCCTGGAATCAATGGCCTCGGAGGCTGGCGAGCCGATGTATTTCATCTGATATCTATATCTCCGAGACTGGCAAAGCTGCCACCTCTTCCCTCACACTCTCCGCCAGAGGAGTGCTGAGGTAGCGCTCCGTCGTACTGGCCGCAATTACGACCACCCTCTTTCCGGCCATCTCGTCACGCTTCGCGACCTGCAGCGCAGCACAAATTGTTGCGCCGCTCGAAATTCCAGCAGGAAATCCCTCAAGCAGGCAGAGCTGCTGAGCAGTTTCGAAGGCATCTTCATTGGAGACCTGCACAACCTCATCCACGATATCGGTGTTGAGGTTTCCGGGAACAAACCCGGCACCGATTCCCTGAATCTTATGTGGTCCCGGGTCACCCCCGGAAAGCACCGGACTGGCAGAGGGCTCCACTGCTACCGTATGCAGGTCTCGGCGGGACTTGATTACCTCGGAGACGCCCGTAATCGTTCCACCTGTTCCAACGCCCGAGACAAACACATCGATGTCACCACCGGTATCACGCCAGATCTCTTCGGCCGTGGTTTTGCGGTGAGCCTCAGGGTTGGCGGGATTGTCGAACTGACTGGGACCAAAAGCATCCGGATCCGCTTCAAGAAGCTGCTTGGCTTTGGCAATCGCACCTCCCATTCCC
The DNA here is from genome assembly GCA_963989605.1 of uncultured Roseibacillus sp. Lineage (GTDB taxonomy): Bacteria > Verrucomicrobiota > Verrucomicrobiia > Verrucomicrobiales > Akkermansiaceae > Roseibacillus_B. The sequence continues at coordinate 9,882 of CAXEFH010000037.1, forward strand.
TTGGGTCCCGGGGTAAGCACAATCTCCGCCCCCAGCATTTTCAACAGCACTCGACGCTCAATAGACATCGTCTCAGGCATGGTCAGAACACACCGGTAGCCTTTTGACCTCGCGACAAAGGCAAGGGCAATTCCGGTGTTGCCGGAGGTAGGCTCAATTATTGTGCCTTCGGGCTTGATGAGCCCCGCCGCCTCCGCTGCCTCAATCATGGACTTGCCTATGCGGTCCTTCACACTGAGCAGCGGATTATATCCTTCCGATTTGATGACGACCTCAGCCTTACAGCCGTCGGCTATGCCATTCAGTTTCACCATCGGGGTATTCCCGACCATATCGACCATGTTTCCCGAAATTACGTTCATTATTCTATTGGTTTTGGTTTTTCTCGACGGGACACCTATCTCTCATGTTGTCCCGCTTCAATGAATTATATCTGAAAATCCTGCTGGCCCGATTCGAGATGCAGACCACATTCAAATCTCTCGCCCTTGAACCGCGTCGACTCCCTCGAGCTTGTGCTACCGGGACTGGTTGAATGCCAGTCTCCCATCGTAACATAACCTGCCGATGCCAAAGGATGCTGCGGCAAGCCGTTACTCTTGATAAAATTTTCTACCCTCTCATCATTCCAATCAATAATCGGATAAGCCTTGAGGGTTCTTGCCTGTAATTCGGCGATCTCACGCCGTGAACGACCCCTCGACTGCTCACGCCGAAGGCCGCTGATCCAGGCATCCGCACCCAGATCCTGCAGGGCCCGGTTCATTGGCTCAACCTTGTGCACTCGGGCATAGTTATTCATACCTTCCGGATCATCCTCCCATTGTTTTCCATGGAGAGCCTCCTGACGGGCCGCGGTCACCCGCGGAATATATACATGTGCTCTGAAATCCAGTTCCTCTTCGAGAAGGGCGGCATAGCGATACGTATCAGGAAACAGATATCCCGTGTCTATAAAGATGACCGGTATGCTCGGCGCATGGTCTCTGAGCAGCTTCAACATCACCGCCGACTGCAAGCCAAAGCTCGTGGTTGCCACAATTCGCCCAGTAAATATCTCCGCAAGAAACTCGATCCGCTCTCCGGCCTCAAGAGAAAGGAGCTCCGCATTGAGAGAGACCATTTCGCTATCAATTCCTTTCTTAGATTGTTGTTCCGCTCTCATGATCCGTGGCAGGTTCATTGGTCCTCGCTTGCAATGTCCTGATGAAAGTCCAACCCGTTGGTCGTCGCCTTCACGTAGGCTTTCCGAATGACAAAATCTCCGAAACTCTCCTTCTCCTCCCGGTTACCAGCGTAATCCCGAATGACAGGCTCAAGAAGATCTCTAATGCCCTCAGTCTTCACACTCGGACGATATAGTTTACTGAGCCTCTGCCCCGAGAACCCTCCCCCTAGGTAGACATTATATTTGCCAGGAGCCCGTCCTACAAAAGCGATCTCTGCTATGTATGGCCTCGCGCAACCATTGGGACATCCAGTCATTCGAATAGTTATTGCGTCATGCCTGAGTCCACACTCTTCAATAACCTCTTCGAGTTCGGCAACTAGATCAGGAAGATGCCGTTCTGCCTCTGCCAGAGCGAGGCCACATGTCGGCAAGGCGACACAGGCAAGGGAGTGCAGTCGCAACCCAGTGTGGCGCTCGTGAGTATCCAGCCCATATTCTGCTATTAATTTTTCCACCTCCGGACGCTGTTCCCTGGAAATCTTCGCCACGACGAGATTCTGGTTTCCCGTCAGACGGAACTCACCCTCCAGCATTCTGGCAATCGCGAGAAACCCGCTTCTCCAGCGGGCTTCGGCAGTATCGCAAACCCGTCCTCCTGGGACGTAAAATGTATAGTTTGCACTGCCATCTTCATTTTTCGACCATCCATAACGGTCGCCATTCTCGGTAAACTCGTAGGGACGCTCCTGCTCCAGTCTGTAGCCTAGACGCTCCTCAACGAGATCACGAAAACCATCCACTCCATGATCGTCGACAGTATATTTAAGCCGGGCGTGCTTGCGCTCATGCCGGTCACCATGGTCCCGCTGGACGAGCACGATTTTCTCTGCCACATCCACAACCTTTTCAGTCGATACAAATCCAATCACATCCGCGACCCTTGGATAAGTCTCCTCCTGGCCATGGGTCATGCCCATCCCTCCTCCTACCGCCACATTGAATCCTTCAAGGCCATTCTTCCCGGTAATCGCTATAAAGGCGAGATCATTGGCAAAGACGTCGACGTCGTTGTTGGGTGGTATTGCAACCGCGATCTTGAATTTTCGAGGTAAGTAGTGTTTTCCGTAAATAGGCTCCTCCTGTTGCATGCTCGACTCCACTTTTTCTCCATCGAGCCATATTTCGTGATACGCCCCGGTAGCGGGAGTAAGGTGATCACTGAGCTCTTTTGATACCTCCAGTATGTCGGCGTGAAGCGCCGAGACATCGGGATTCGCATTACACATCACATTCCGATTCACATCGCCACAGGCAGCAATGGTATCGAGTGCGGTTTCATTGATTTCCCGGATTGTCCGCTTCAGGTTGCTCTTTATGATTCCATGGAGCTGGTAAGCCTGCCGCGTGGTGAGTTTTATGGTGTCGTTGGCATACTCCGTCGCCATGCGGTCTACCTCAATCCATTGCTCCGGAGTCGACACCCCTCCGGGAACCCGGATCCGGATCATAAACGAAAAAGCCTTCTCCAGCTTGTGCTTACGCCGGGCAGCCCGGGTATCCCGGTCGTCCTGCTGATATGATCCATGAAACTTGAGCAATTGTTGATCGTCTGCAGAAATTCCACCGGTGGAAAGATCCGCAAGCCCTTCCGCGATTGTTCCCCTCAGGTAATTACTACGGTCCTTGATACCTTCATTCGCAGCTAGTTTACGGTCTGCCGTACTCATGTTCCTGAAGTCTGGAATTAATAAACATCTCGTTGATATCGTCCGCTCTTCTTCAACTCGCCGAGATAGGTATCCGCCTCCTCGGCAGTTCGTCCTCCGCATGATTCCACTACCTCCAGGAGTGCTCCATGAACGTCCGGAGCCATCCTAGAGGCGTCCCCGCAGACATAGAAGTGAGCTCCATTTTCCAACCATTCCCATATCTCTCGCCCCTTTTCCCTGATGCGGTCCTGCACATAGATCTTTTCCGGCTGATCCCGGGAAAACGCGACATCAAGACGAGTCAACGCTCCGGACTTGAGGTGATCCTGCCATTCGAGCTGATAAAGAAAATCATAGGTAAAGCACTGATCGCCAAATATCAGCCAGCTTGGCCCACTCTCCGGCCGGGTCGACCGATCCTCCACAAAAGCACGGAAAGGAGCGACTCCGGTCCCCGGCCCGACCATGATGACGGGCCGGCTATGATCCTCAGGAAGCCTGAATCGCTTGTTTGGAGTCACATAAACAGGGATCGTGTCCCCTTCTGACACCAGATCAGCAAGGCAGGTCGAAGCTACCCCTTTCCTCGAGAAACCATGTCCCTCATACCGTACTGCGGCTACCGTAAGATGAACCTCCCCCTCATGCTCCCGGGGACTGGAAGAAATCGAGTAGAGGCGAGCGGGCAGTCCCCTCAGGATATCAACCAACTGCTGGCCATTTGTCCTCGCCGCCGGGAAATCCCTTAGAAGATCAACAATCTGCCGCCCCCAACTCCAATCTTTGAACTGCTCCCGGTTCTCCTCATCAAGCAAGGTTTCCAGCTGCGGGGAGCCGCAATGTTTCTGCCATGCGGTCGCAACCTTCCGAGAAAGAGCCGTAATATCGTAATCTTCTCTCAGGGCTTCTCGCAGGACTTTCTCGCTAGAGGAGCGAGTCGTCACCTTCTCTTCCCCAGTCAAATTGACGGCTTCAAGAAACGATTGAACCACGTCATCCGCATTTTTTGGGACCACCGCCAAAGAATCCCCAACCTCGTAACTGAGGCCCGAACCTTCAAGACTCAGCTCCAGATGCCATGTCTCCTTCGCCGAGCCGGAGGCGTTCAATAACACCTTGTCGAGGAGCTCAGCAGGGAAAGGATTTTTCTTTCCATAGTCCTCGGTAATGACCGCAGCGGAAGCACTCCCGGAGTCTGAAGACCCTGTGACCGATCCACCAAGTCCCTCCAGGGCTCTCTCCACCCATTGCCCATAGGAATCCTCAAAGTCCACATCACAATCCACCCGGGGAGCTACCCTCTGAGCTCCGAGCACTTCGAGTTGCTCATCTACTTCCTTACCGACTTGGCAAAAATGCTCGTAGCTCGTGTCTCCGAGGGCGCAGACGGAATACTTGACCGCGCTAAGGTCGAGCCCGCCTGCCATCAGGGAGCTATGGAAATCCTCGGCACTCTCTGGGGGATCACCTTCTCCCCAGGTGCTCACCACAACGAGCAGGCACCCCGCTCGAGTTAGATCTTCCGGCACCGACTCAGACATATTCTTCATCGAAACCTTGAAACCTCTTGCCTTGGCAAGCTTCGCGCTCCGGGCGGCTAGATCCTCCGAGTTGCCGGATTCCGTTCCATAAAGCACAAGCAGATCGGCCTTGGGGCCCGACGCGGACCCATTGCGGGCAGGGCTAAGGAGCTTCCCGAGCCAAGAACGCTGCTCCGAGCTACATCCTCCCAGGAATCCTGAGAGAATCTCGCGTTGCGGCCCGTCAAAAGGCGCATCACTCGGAAGCTTAAACATTAGTTACTTGATCAAGTAGGTTATGTTAATAATTCTGGGATAATTTGTTACAAATGCAATAGGAAAACCACCGCATGACGGAAATTCAGCCTCAACGGCGCGGCGCTGGCCCTCAGCCCCCTCTCCCGAGGAGCCCTCTGTCACTTTGGAGTATGCTCTCGCCTTCCGAGGCTCGCCCTACGCCCAGTACCAATTCATCACCACCTCGATTTCCGGATGAATGCTATGATGCACCGGACATCCGAGGGCCGCACTTTCCAGCAGTTGGCGTCCTGGATGATCGCCGGCGACAGGCATGTGAATATCGATATCCAATCGGGAGATCCTCCGCGGAGCGTCCTCAGACATATGCTTCCCTACGCTAACCTTCATCCCTTTGAGCGAGATCTCCTTTCGTTCGGCGACGATCCCCATCACGGTCGCCATACACGTGCCAAGAGCTGTGGCGACAAGATCAGTCGGCGAAAAGGCCTCACCGAGTCCGTTGTTATCCACCGGTGCATCCGTGGAGAGGACCTTGCCCGAGGGACCGTGAGTTGCTGAACATCGGAGCTTTCCCTCGTAATCGATCGCGATCTCTATCATTCCTCTGTTGGTTTTTCGGTTGGATTCTCGGCTTCCTCTTCGTTGTCTACGATCACTGGCACTTTGGCAAGGACGACCCGGAAGCCATACAGCCCAGAGGTATCTATGCTCCCACGGCTCTGGGACGGTTTGCGTACTGGCTGCCTCACTGAGGCTTTAAGGTGATTGGCATCAAAGCTTTTCCAACAGGCTCCACGGGCGACGTCATACTGGCCGAAGGCACTGTAATCGCTCGCAACCCACTCCAGTACATTTCCCTCAAGATCATACATCCTGTGTGTCCCCACTGGCCTTCCGGCATAGCTTCCCACCGGAGACGTGAAAGCAGCACCATCCTCGTAACCAAGAATATGTCCATCCGCCTCGCGCGAACTGAGACTGGCGAGGCTTATATCTGCAAAATTTCCCCCGCTCACTGGCGGGGGCATCTGTGGACCCCAAAAATATCGCTCGGCCTGCCCGTGCTTGTCCATGGGCCACTCCCCTATCTCATCACCGAGCCCCACGAAAATACTCCACTCCGCATCAGTCGGTAGACGATAATGGTGCCCGCCCCCGATTGCGCCCTCCTTCCGTTCTCGAAGAGTCAGCCACTGGCAAAAGAGCTCCGCATCCTCTCTTGTTACATTCACGATGGGGTGATCAGGACCGTATGCTCCATCGTCCGCAAAATCGGGTGGAAGGGGCGGGCTGAACTTCCCAGTCCACTCATTGATAAAACGCGCGTAATCCGCTTCTGGGCTTTTATCAATTCGCCTGGGAAGCGGAATTTTCTCAATCATGCTTTCCAGGAAAGCATCAAAATCGCCTTGCCGCGTCTCCCAGATGCTCGCGAGCAACTCCAGACCCTCCTGAACCGGAATGAACTGCATGCCCAGGCTGTTCTCGAGCGGTTCCCGTGGATAATCAAACAGGTTCTCTCGCTGAAGCGTCACGACGATCTCATCCGTGACCTGATCCATCCGCAGGGTAAGAGGTCGCTCGTAACGGCGGAATCTTGGAAGTTCGACTATGAGCTTCAGCGCACCCTGTCCCTTTGGGTTCAGCTCCACCTGCACTCCTCGCTCTTCCCCGTCAGTTCCAATCAGGGGTGTCTGCCCAAGGTTTTGTGAGTAAACCTGCCCCTTATATGTTCTCTGAACATAAACCTCAGCACCGGCAGGCTTACTTGTAAGCCTCAGGTAGGCATAGGCCGTGGTTCGCACTACAGCATGGAAGGGGTGTATCCTCCTTTTCTTCGGTTCCTCCGAGCTACTCCCCCCAAGAAAAGCCCGCCTGTCCAACTTGAACTCCAGCCACTGATCTTCTTCGAGATGCGTGTCCCTGCACTGTTCCTCAAGCCACTTTACATAGTCACGAGCCTCCCTCTCATTGACGAGGACAACCTCACTTTCAATTCCGTTTTCAACAAGGGTTTGAATCACGCCCGTTTTCGTGTCAGTTGATTGCTGGAAGTAGTCCCAAGACTCCGCGGTCACGTAATACTGGCTGATATGATAATCTTCCTCCGGCTGATACGTAGTTCCAAAGACATCGACCCACGGCTCGAGTTTCCGAGGAGGATTGAATTCCACGAGACTCGGCCCAATCACCGCTCCTTTCTCACTGACGCTTTCCGTTACGGTTTGCGGCCGATAGCCCTTCAACCTGAGGGTAAAGGTAAGGTTGCTCCCCTCAGGGTAATCCATCGGATCGAGAGGAGTGAGCCCGAGAATTTCGCCGTCCTCACTGTAGACGGTAGCACCCGGGGGGTCGCTTAGAATTGTTACACTCCTCATCTGTAGTGGGGGAGGTTCCAGCGATCCCGATTCAGAAGCCATCTGAATGGGCTTGAGACCAATCATCTGCCCAAGGCCAACCACTGCGGCGCAAGCTGCAAGCACCCCACTCATAAGACCAATGCGTCTCTTGAATGGTCGCGAACGACCCTGCTCAAGCCGGTAGAGTTCATGCCCCAGATCCGCTGCTCTCCTGATCTTTCTCCTTGAGATTCTCGGTTCACAAATATCGCAGATCACCGAATTCAGCGCCCGCCACCTCTTCAGCTTTACCCCCTCAGGCAGCTCCTCCGGCAATTCGGGAAAATCCAGACGATCCTTCCCGGTTGCCATTTCGTAGAGCACTTTTCCGAGACTGTAGACATCGGCCTGAGCAGAACCCGGTCCTTCTGGAGGAACGAATCCCTCAGTGCCAACAAATGTCTGCTGTCCCCGCAGGGCCACCAGACCGATGTCAGCCAGCTTGGCTTTGCCATCGACAAAGATGACATTGGAGGGCTTCACATCCCGGTGAGCGAGGCCATTCTCGTGGAGATGCTGAAGTGCTTCTGCCAGTGTTCGGCCACAGGTAATACAATCCTCTACCGCCAGTCCCTTCCCCCGGGCCTCCTTCATATCGCTTCTCAGCGTGCGTGGTTCATACTCCACCGGATTAATGTCACGACTCGTGGCAACATCATCCCCTAACTCCATCACGTAATAATAGAATGGCTCCTCTTCAACCTCCGCCCGTCCGACATGGAGGATATGGACGAGCCCGGGATGATCTCTGGAGATCGGCTCATATTTCAGGATTCCCTCAAACTCTCTCTCGAAACCACGCTGATCTTCAAAATCATTGTGCCAGACCGCCTTCACTGCCCGAAGCGCACCCGTTACTCCCCGGGCAAGCCATACCTCACCATAGGCGCCACCGCCTATTTTTCTTAGAACCTCATGATCCGGGATCGTGGGCTGTGGGCGAACCTTACTGTTTTGCATGCTTTTCCAGTTTGGCCAACTCCCGTTTCAAGACAGTGCCCACCCGGTGCTTCGCCAGGTAGACCTGAGCCATGCTAACCCCTAGATGACCCTGTACTTTCTTGGCGTCCCATTGCTTTACGACGTAGTAATCAAAAATCTGGTACTGTTTTGGAGACACCTGCCCCTTGACCCGCGCCAGCGCGGCATCAGCAAGGTTCTTTTTCCACTCCACATCCCACATGCGCTCGAGCAAGTCTCCGCTCGGATCCTCAAAACGGTCAATCAACGCGGTCTTGCGCTCCTCATGCCACTCGTTCCCAGCCATCGCGGTATCTCTGTCTCTTATACACATCTCCGAGCCCACGAGACAGGCAGAAATCTCGTATGCCGTCTTCTGCTTGAAAAA
>CAXEFH010000038.1:0-17433 GCA_963989605.1 uncultured Roseibacillus sp.
TTTTCAAGCAGAAGACGGCATACGAGATTTCTGCCTGTCTCGTGGGCTCGGAGATGTGTATAAGAGACAGATTTGGGGTATTACTGAGCAAGAACCGGGCCCTGAGGTCTGCTCGTTCAGCCTCTGGGGTCAGTGCTGGGAGCGTTGACCCCTGTAAAATTGAGGATTTCCGCTTGCCAGCAAGGGCAACTCTGCTAAATAGCTCGCCCCTTTCGCGTCAGGGCCAATGATGCGGTCACAAAGCCTTTTCACTACATGGCACGAATTTTTGGAATTGAAATACCCAACGAGAAGCGAATCGAAGCCTCTCTTTGTTACATCTATGGGATTGGCGCCGCCAGTTCCCTGAGGATCCTCGAGCAGGCCGGGGTTGATGGGAACCTGCGCACCGGTGAGTTGCTTGAGGATCAGTTGGTGAAGATCGCCCAGGTGATCCAAAGTCAGGGTATTGCGATCGAGGGCGATCTTCGGCGTGAAAAGCAGGCAGCATTGAAGCGCCTCACCTCGATCAATTGTTACCGTGGACAACGGCACAAGCGCGGTCTTCCGGTTCGTGGACAACGGACGAGGACAAACTCGCGCACGAGGAAGGGTCGCAAGAAAACGGTAAGCGTTAAAAAATAGGTAGTGCCGCACGATTTTAAAATTTGCTGAGACCCAACATGGCTGAGGAAGAGAACAAAACCACTGAGACTCCGGAGGAAGAGCCGGAAAAGGAAAGTGCTGTAGTCGAGGAGACTGCAGCAGAGGCCCCGGCGGCAGAGGCGGCGGAGGAGGAAGCGCCGTCTGGTGACGCCGAGGAGGGTGGCGAGTCACCGGCAGAGGATGAAGCAGCAAAGGACGAGGGGAACGACAATGCCTCGGGGGAAGAAGCGCACGGGGAAGACAAGAAGAAGGATGAGAAAAGGGATATCTTCGCCGAGATCATGGGCGAGGAGGCTGCTGACGCGATCAAGATTCACAAGGCTAAGTCGAGCAAGAATATCTCAAAGGGGATCATTCATATTGCGGCCACCTTCAACAACACCATGGTAACGATCACTGACAGCAGCGGTAATACCATTGGATGGTCAAGCGCTGGCAAGATGGGCTTCAAGGGATCGAGAAAGAGCACTGCGTATGCTGCGCAGGTGGTTTCCCAGGACGCATGCCGTCAGGCCATGGGCCACGGTCTGAAAGAAGCTGAAGTCAGGGTCAAGGGGCCCGGGGCGGGACGCGAATCTGCGGTCCGCGCCGTGCAGGCTATCGGCATTGATGTTTCGGCCATCAACGATGTAACGCCCATTCCACACAACGGGTGCCGGCCAAAAAAGGCTCGCAGGGTATAGGGAATCTCAAGCGACGAATCTTCAAAACTATCTTCTCATGGCACGCTACACAGGTCCAAAGGACAGAATCAGCCGCCGCTTTCTGGTGCCGTTATTCGGCTCATCCCGCGCTCTTGAGCGCCGTAATTACCCGCCCGGACAGCATGGGTTGCGGGCCGGTCGCAGGAAGAAATCCGATTATGCGATCGCGCTCGGAGAAAAGCAGAAACTCAAGTTCCAGTATGGAGTTCTGGAGAAGCAGTTTCGGCGTTGTTACGAGGAAGCTGCGCGTCGGAGGGGTGTTACCGGGGACATCATGCTTCAATTGCTCGAGACCCGCCTCGATAACGTTTGTTTTCGTCTAGGTTTCGGAAACAGCCGGCAGGCAGCCCGCCAGCTTGTCGGACATGGACATGTCCTCGTTAACGGAAAGAAGCTGGATGTGCCCAGCTATCATTGCAAGCCCGGGGATAAGATCAAGATCGGCCCCAAGCCATCCTCCCAGCAGCTCGGGCTCCGGATGATGGATCTCACTCAGGCAGTAGCCTTGAAGGAATGGGTGGCTCTCGACAAGGAAGCCATGGAGGGCACCGTTGCGCGCCTCCCAGAAGTCGAAGACATCGATCCTCTGGTGAACGTCCAGTTGATCGTCGAGCTTTACTCCCGCTAACACGAGCGGTCTTTTGATGGATCTATGGGATCGAACGAGGGTCTCGTCGCTAAATGGAGCCTATTCCATCTCAGACAGGAGCCGGGAGCTTCTGTGTAACGAAATTCTATCTCGGGCATGGCTTCCTTAAGTCCGTAGTTCAACTTGCAACTTCAGTTCGGAGGGCCAAAACTTAGCGCGATGGTTGACGAGAAAGAGCGAAAGACCCTTGAGGAGCGCCACCAAATGTCAGATTTGGACCGGCTTCGGCACTCCTGTGCTCATGTTCTTGCCACCGCAATCTCGCGGATTTGGCCTGAGGCTCAGTTTGCTGCTGGTCCGCCTGTAGAAGGGGGCTTCTATTACGACTTTGATCTGGAGCACCGGATCACGCCTGATGACTACGAGGACATCGAGGCCGAAATGAAAAAGGTGGTGAAGGAAAATGTGCCGTTTGAGCGAATGGTGGTGAGCCGCGATGAAGCGACCGCTCTGGCTAAGTCCGGGCGCCTTGCATCCGTAGCCGAGCGAGATGTTGAGTCGGTCTTCAAGGTTGACCTTCTGAATGACATTCCCGAGGACGAGGAAATCTCAATCTATAAGAACGGTGATTTCTGGGACCTCTGTGCGGGTCCGCATGTTGGACGTACAGGAAATTGCAAGGCCTTTAAGATCATGTCGGTCGCGAGCGCCTTTTACAAAGGGGACAAGCATAACCAATCACTCCAACGGGTTTATGGCACTTGCTTCAAGAACCGGACGCTCCTCGATGAGCACCTAGAGCATTTGGAGGAGGCGAAGAAACGCGATCACCGCCGGTTGGGGCGTGAGTTGGGCCTCTTCGCCTTCGATGAGTCGGTGGGACAGGGGCTTCCATTGTGGATGCCCAAAGGTGGAATCATCCGGCGTCAACTTCAGGATTTCATCACTGGCGAATTAGACAGGCAGGGATACTATCAGGTCTTCACGCCACACATCGGGAAACTCGATCTCTACCGCACCTCAGGGCATTTCCCTTATTACGAGGACAGTCAATTCCCGCCGATCGTGGAGCGAGAAGCGATCAAGCATCTGGCCGAGAACGGAACCAAGTGCTCCGAACTATTGGATTCAATTTCCACAGGTGAAATTGAGGGATTCCTTTTGAATCCGATGAATTGTCCTCATCACATTAAGATCTATTCGAGCGAGCACCATTCCTACCGAGATCTTCCGGTGCGTTTGGCGGAATTCGGAACAGTCTACCGCTGGGAGCAATCGGGCGAACTCGGAGGATTGACGCGGGTGCGCAGCTTTACTCAGGATGATGCCCACATTTTCTGTACGCCGGAGCAATTGGGGGATGAGATCCAGGGATGCCTTGGTCTCGTGAAGACGGTTCTTTCAACCTTGGGGATGAATGAATATGCGGTGCGTCTCTCGTTGCGTGATCCAGATTCCTCCAAGTATGTTGGAGATCCGGCAAACTGGAACAAAGCAGAGGACGCTCTTCGCGAAGCGGTCGAGACCCTTGGGGTCGATTATATCGAAGAGCCTGGGGAGGCTGCCTTTTACGGCCCCAAGATCGACTTTGTTGTCAAAGACGTCATTGGGCGGGAATGGCAGCTTGGAACAGTTCAGGTGGATTACAGTTTGCCGGAGCGTTTTGATCTCAACTATACCGGGTCTGATAACAAGCCGCACCGGCCAGTTATGATTCATCGGGCACCTTTTGGTTCCCTCGAGCGCTTCGTAGGGCTTCTCATTGAGCATTTCGAAGGGAAGTTTCCGGTATGGCTCGCCCCGGAACAGGTCCGAGTCCTCTCTATCTCTGAAAAGCATAATGGCTATGCGGATACGGTTGCACAAAAGCTCAAGGATGCAGGAGTCAGGGCGTTCAGCGATGTCTCCGATGACAAGGTAGGGGCCAAGATTCGTCTTGCGAGGCTCGATCGCATACCCTATATGCTCGTCACTGGCGCACGTGAAGAAGAGTCACAAAGTGTAAGCGTGCGTCACCGGGATCGTGAAGATCTCGGGTCCATGACTCTCAATGACTTTGTCGACCAAGTATGCGAAGAAATTCGAAACCGCTCGCTATGAGTGGAAATGAAATTTGTTGCTTCCAATGATGCAGCGGAAAATTCAGCTAAACTTGGCAGAGCGCCGTGGCGTTCCTCTTTGCGGATGACCTCCGCCCCCTCAACAACATACAACAGGTACTATCGCTAAGAAAAAGAAGAAGAGGTTCCGCCCGCGCCGGGACATGACCCGGGTGAATGAACGGATCAGGGCGCCAAGGGTAAGAGTGGTATCGGGCAAGGGTGAGCAGCTTGGGGTTATGGATACCCGGGAGGCAGTGCAGAAAGCCAAGGCCATCGGGTTGGATCTTGTTGAGGTTGCATCAAATGCGGATCCACCGGTTTGCCGGGTCGTCGACTACGGAAAGTGGAAGTATGAGCAGTCCAAGCTCAAAAAGACGAGTAAGAGCAAGTCTGTGACCCGACTCAAGGAAGTGAAATTCCGGGTCCGGACCGAGCAGCATGATTACAATATCAAGCTTGGGAGAATTGAGTCCTTCCTCGACGAGGGGCACAAAGTCCGTGTGCAGTTACAGTTCAGGGGGCGGGAGAATGCTCACAGAGAGCTTGGATTTGAGAAGTTGGAGAGGGTCAAGGGAGACCTTAAGACGATGGGTAACGTCGACCAGGAGCCCAAGTTGGTCGGGAGGAATGTAGTCATGGTCCTCTCGCCTCTTCCAGAGGGACAGCGAGAGCGAAAGTTCAAGCTGAGTCATGGAGACCTTATCGAGGAGGATGACTATGATGAGGACGATACTGAGGATGAAGATCCTTTAGCAGAGGATTCGGATGTCGAGGGTCAGGAAGAGAGTGATTCAGATGAGAACGAAGACGACTCAAGATAGAGTTCGGGGCTACGTTTTTGAAGAGATGGAAGGATGCCTGCTCCTGTTTGATATAGATGGGACACTTATTGATGCGGGTGATGCTGGTGTAGGGGCAATTCGGCGTGCCACTGTGGATCTTTACGGTGACCAGATTCCGGTTCCGGAGTTGGATGTCCGTGGAGCCACCGATGCGGCCCTTGCGAGGAAACTCCTGCCCGCGATGGGTGCGGAGGTCAATCCCGGGAGTGTCGAGCGGCTTTACGCGGCCTATCTGAGGCGACTCCGGGAGCGATTGGAGGAGGTGAATCCAGAGGCGGGGATTCTTCCGGGTGTTTGCGATTTACTGGATACGTTGAAAGAGGCTGGGGCCACTCTGGGACTGCTTACTGGAAATGTTGAGGCTGGAGCCTGGATCAAGTTGGAGCGGTTCGGATTGGCAGACTACTTTTCCTTCGGTGCCTTTGGGGATGAACATCCAGATCGTGACAAGCTCGGTCCAGAAGCTCTGGCTGAGGCTGAGAGGGTGCATCAAGCCAGGTTCCATCCCGGGCAGGTGGTTGTAGTTGGTGATACCCCGCGTGATATTTCCTGCGGTCGTGTCATCGGAGCCTCGACAATCGCCGTGGCGACGGGTGGATATGCGCTTCAAGAGCTCTCAGACTGCAATCCTACCTTAGCAGTGAGATCGCTTGAAGAGCAGGGAGTGATTCTGGATCTGGTGTCGAGATGCTCTCTCGGGAAGGTGTCGGATTCAGGAACCAGGGAGCAGGCTATTTGATTACGGGAGCCTTACCGGATGTCGCAGCAGATTTATCATCTACTCTCGGGGGCATGGCCACTGGTGGCCGAGAGCAGGAGACTGCGAAGCGTTACCCCGGAAGGGATGGATGAATTATGGTCGGCTGGCTGGCGTCATTTCGGAGCTGACTTTTTCAGAGCGAGCCTCATGACTGATGGAGCATATCTCAAAAGACAGATTCCCTTGAGGATCCGGGTAGGATCGTTCAGGCACTCAAGGAGCCAGAGGCGAACTCATAGAAAAAATGCGGACTTGAGGACCGTGTTCACGGCGGCGAATCCGGGCTGTGCCGAAGAGAACCTCTTTAACCTGCATAAGCTTCGCTTTGAGGAAAATGTTCCGGAGACTCTCGAGGATTTTCTCGGTAGTGGGCCTGCAGAGTATCCCTGTAGCTACCAGCAGCTTAGCGTGTATCTCAAAGACCAATTGATCGCGGTTAGCTTCATGGCGCTTGGTCGCAAGTCCTGCTCCAGTATTTATGCTGCATTCGCTCCGGAATTTTCCCGGAGGCGGTTGGGGATCTATACCCTGCTGTCAGAGCTCGAGTTTGCGAGGGGGCACGACATGAAATTTCATTACATTGGTTATGCGACGATGGAGCCCAGTTGTTATGATTACAAAAAACAGTTCGCTGCATTGGAGTATTTTGACTGGGAGGGACGATGGCTGAGCGGAGAAGGTTTCAGCGAGCTTGACGAGTGTTGAGTGGTGCCGTGGGTTGCATTTCAATGGGAACTCATGTATCCCGTTGGATCGATGGGAGGTTATGATCGGCGGACACTGTTGCGGGATTCATCTTTGGCGGGCACCTCGCTTCTCCTTCCTCAGGTAGCCCGGGGACGCGAGGAGTCCAGGTCGATACGGACGATCTCGATCTTTCATACCACCGACCTGCATGGTCATATTCGCCCAACCCAGACCTATGGGGGGATAGCGAATGTGGGGGGACTCGCCCGATGTGCGGCACAGATTCGGGAGTGGCGAAGAAGTAGCCCTCACTCTCTCCTTGTTGACATCGGAGACGTCTATCAGGGAACAGCCGTTGGATGGATGACGCGAGGGCGCCTCATGATCGATCTCTTCAATAAATTACAATATGATGCATGGGTGATAGGGAATCATGAATTTGACTGGGGTCCCGAGGTTGTTCTTGATGCAGTGAGCCGGTCGGCGATGCCCGTGCTGGCCGGAAATCTCAAAATTGAGGGGAGGAGGGCAGGAACCCTTGATGATCCTGCCCATCCGCTATCAAGGATCATGCCTCACGTGGTAAAAAATGTCGGAGGATTTCGCATCGGGTTGGTTGGTTTGACAACTCCGGGTCTTTCCTACTGGCTGCGGCCGGAGCTGTTGAGTGGATTTGAAGCTACGGCCCCGGCCGACGCTCTTCGAGCAAGTGTCAGGTACCTGCGCGAGGAAGCGAAGGTGGATGCGGTAGTCGTTTGTGGTCATATGGGTCTCCGGGAAGTCGACGACTTTGCCAATCCTGTTCAGGCGTTACTCGAGCTTGAGGATGGTCCTGACGTTTATCTAGCTGGACATACCCATCGAGATCATCCCAGCCGGTTTGTGAACGGAACACTTTACACCCAGGCGGATTATTTTGGGATCCACTGTGGGAGGGTGGACCTTTCCTTTGATTTGGAGAGTCGTCACATTGTGGAGAAAAGGGCCCAGTCTATCCTGATGGATGAGCGCATCCCTGAAGATCCTCTTGTGATCGCGGCAGCCTCTGAGGATCTGGAAGATGCCGAGGGATATCTTGCGGGTGAGATCGGGGATTTGGACGTCGAATTATCCGGGAAAAGAGCAGAGCCGGGAATGCCAAGCTCGCTGCAGGGACTGATTTCATCTGCAGCAATTCATGCCGCAGGAAAGGAGGGAATTGAGCCTGATGGTGTGTTCCACGGGACCTTTGGAGGAGGGGTATTCCAACCCGGCAAGAAGACCATGGCAGACGCATGGAAAATTCTACCCTATGATAATCGGTTGTTGGTGCTGGATCTCAACCAGGAAGAATTGGTTGGGGTAGTCAACGAATCGCTGCAGGCGGGTGGTGACCGGGCTCTTTTCGGATTTGACTTAAAAGTAGCAAGAGCGGAGGCCGCCAAGGGTGAAATCGGCAGAAGGAGCTTCGTTCGGGAACTGAGGTGTCTGCGAAAGCCGGAGCCTCTCGCGCCGGGGCAGCGTTACTCTATTATATTCAACTCCTACGATGCCCAGTCGGGTGGAAAGAAGCTCATGCGCCTGCGGGCCCTCGCCCAGAACCCCGAATGCAATCCGAGGCTTCTTCAACCGAACAGCCGTGAGGCGCTGATAGACTTCTTTGCTCACGTTGGTACGGTTACTTCGGAGGCAATCGCCCCGCAGCCGAGATCCAAGCGGGAGGGTGGTTAGAATCCTTCGTTGTCCAGAAGGGCGGTCCCTGCAGAGCGAAGAAGTCTTTCAGTAGTTGCCCAGTCGATACACTTGTCGGTGATGGATTGACCGTAAGTCAGGTCCTCAAGTGGGACGGGGAATGACTGGTTTCCCCCAAGCAAGTTACTCTCCAGCATGGCCCCGACGATTCCACGATTGCCCTCGGCTCTCTGGCGCACAATGTCTTCGAAAACGGCTGGCATTTCCTCATGATTCTTTGCGCAGTTGGCGTGTGAGGCATCGATCATCAGAGAGGGATAAAGTCCAGACTTCTCGATTCGCGCAAGGGCAGAACGGACGCTCTCCTGGTCGTAGTTGGGGCCTTTCTCACCTCCGCGTAGAATCACGTGGCAGTTGGGGTTGCCTGAAGTTGAGACCGCGGAGGCAATGCCTTCCGCTGAAACTCCAAGAAATGTCTGAGGCTTGTTGGCTGCTCCGATCGCGTTAATTGCAGCATGAAGGTCGCCGCTGATCGTATTTTTGAAACCGATAGGCATCGAAAGACCTGAGGCCATCTGCCGGTGCGTTTGACTTTCGCTGGTTCGGGCCCCGATGGCCGACCAGCTGATCAGGTCAGCAATATATTGAGGAGTGATCGGATCCAAAAGTTCGGTGGCGGTGGGGATCTCGAGAGAAATCACTTCTCGGAGGAACTCACGGGCAATTGTAAGGCCTCGTGGGATGTTATCGGTTCCATCAAGATCCGGGTCCATGATGAGTCCCTTCCAGCCTACTGTAGTACGGGGCTTTTCAAAATAGACCCGCATGACAAGGTAAAGGCGCTCCTGGAGCTCGTGGGCGAGCGTTTTGAATCGTTCGGCATAGTCGAGGCCTGCCCGGGTGTCATGGATAGAACACGGTCCGACGATAACCAGAAGGCGCTTATCCCGTCCTTGAAGGATGTTCCTGATTGTTTCCCGGCTTTGAGCAACGAACGCTGCCTGCCCGTCGTCACGGGGAATTTCTGACAAGACGAAGGTCGGAGATGGCAGTGGAACATTCCGGACTACGTGAAGATCAGCGACCTGTGGATCGGGGTTCATGGCTAAGCGATAGCGTTGGATTGGTGAGTGATGCCCGGTTGAAAGCCAGTAAGATAGTGAACCGGGGCCTTGCCTCAGGGAACAGAGGGAAAAGAGACTCCGCAAAAGTGCAAGTCCACGAAAAAAGGCGAAAATGTATGGTTGAGAATTACTCTGTCCGGGCCGCAGATCACTTTTCCCTTCCGTGGCCGGTACGGCCTTCTACTGTTCGTCCATGGCAACAAAGTCCGAGACTCTGCTGAGGCAGTTCACTGAAGCCCATGGCCCCCCTGGATTCGAGGGTGAAATTCGCGCCTTGTTTGTCGAGGAACTTGAAGCGGCAGGTGATTTCTCCACTGACAGGACGGGCTCGGTCCTATGTGACATGGGAGGGGAGGGTCCGCGGGTCCTGCTCGAGGCTCACATGGACGAAGTAGGGTTCCGTGTGCAATCCGTTACTTACGGGGGATTTCTCAGGATGAATGCAGGAGGAGGTTGGTGGCCCCATGTCGTCCTCGCGCAGCAGTTGGTGATAAAAACCAGAGGAGGAAAGAAGATCACGGGGGTTGTCGGATCCAAGCCACCACATTTTCTTCCAAAGGCGGAACGTGGGAAGGTGATGCCTCTCGAAAGCATGTTTGTCGACATTGGGGCTGCCTCAAGGGATGAGGTTCTGGAGATGGGAATTCAGCTTGGAGATCCGATCGTCCCAAGAACCGATTTTGAACCACTGGCCCGCGGGGGCCGTTTTCTCGCCAAGGCCTTCGACAACCGGGTTGGGATGTGCGCCGTGGTGGAGGCGGGTCAGAGGTTAAGAACCATTGAAAGGAGGAACCGGGTTCTGCTTGCTGGCAGCGTTCAGGAGGAATTGGGACTGCGGGGCGCGAAGACCCTCGCGAGCCTTGCGAAACCCGATGTCGCGATCATCCTTGAGGGTACTCCTGCCGATGACACTCCCGGGTTTCATGCGGATGAGTCGCAGGCGATCTTAAAGGCCGGAGTTCAGATCCGAATGCATGACCCCACAGCGGTCATGAATCCCAGACTTGCTGATCTTGCGATAAAAACAGCGGAGGAGGAAAATATTCCGTTCCAGCTCGCTGTGCGCCGGGGCGGCGGAACGGATGCCGGAGAAATACATCTGGCGGGAGAGGGTGTGCCCTGTGTGGTTCTCGGAGTGCCTGCCCGCTACATACATTCACATAACAGCATCATCGACATTGCGGATTACCAAGCCATGGTAGATCTAAGTGTAGCTCTTGTTGGCAGGTTGAGCTCTCCGAGGGTTTCCTCTCTTGTGGAATATCTCTAGGCTCTCACCGCAAATTGAATGGAATGCCGGCTTTTCCTTCCCAGTTCATGAGTGCCTCAGAAGGGATGCAAGTGCTTGGAGTCTGGGTACATAATCTCAAACCCGAGCTCGTCGAGCTTTCGGAGACGTTCGCTTTACGCTGGTATGGCCTCGCTTACCTCGCCGGCTTCATCGCCGGTTACTATGGGTTACGATGGCTGGCTCAAAAGCGCCTCTGGGTCGTAGGGCCTGAAAAGGTTGCGGATTTCATTGCCTACGCGGCTCTCTTCGGGGTCTTTCTCGGTGGGAGGCTCGGTTATGTCGCATTCTACATGATTCCCGAGAGCGGTCTTGGCTCCGTTCTGGAAAACCCCCTCGTTATTTTCCAGGTATGGAAGGGGGGCATGTCCAGTCACGGAGGGATTCTGGGCCTGACGATTTTTACTTATTTCTATGCTCGCCGGGCGAAGTGCTCGTGGACCGGATTAGGGGATGGCCTGGTCATTTTTGCTCCCCTTGGGATCTTTTTTGGCCGTCTCGCCAACTTTATCAATGGGGAGCTTTATGGGAGGGTAACGAGTGCATCTGTGGGAATGAAGTTCCCAAAGGAACTGCTGGGGCGAGAAGAAGAATTTCACGCCGCCATGAAGGATGCGGTTGAGGTTGATCCGGACCGCCTGGACGGTCTCTGGGACAATTATCTGGTCAGTCCGTCTACTGGGCAGGGCCAGTTGCTCGAGGGCGTTCTAGAGGCTGGACGGGCAGATCCGGCGATCATTGAGGCCATTGCGGGTTATATCCAGGTTCGCCACCCTTCCCAGCTCTATCAAGCCTTGCTCGAGGGCTTGTCCCTCTTTGCGATCCTATTGCTTCTGCGGTTGCGACTGCCTCAGATGGGTCACGGCATCATTACAGGAGGATTCTTTATTCTCTATGCGACGTTCCGGATTGTTGCCGAACATTTCCGTGAACCTGACTCCGCCTGGGTCATTCAGGATGCTCTGACCAAAGGCCAGTTTTACTCCATTTTCATGTATGTGATCGGTATCGCTTTTCTGGTCGCGGGCCTGAAAGGCAAGACAGGATCTTTGGCAGGGCGGACATCAGCTTCCTGACTACCGACCAACTGTTATCAGGGCATACGGAGTCGCTGCCCGATCCTGATCAGAGTGCCGCTGATCCCATTGGCTCGCTGAATTGCTCCCACAGAAGTGCCGTAGCGGCGACTCAGAGAGTAGAGAGTATCACCCTTTACTACCGTATGGCGGATTACCGGTGTCGGCTTGGTAGCTGCCGTGGAGGGTTTAGGACTGGGGGGTTGAGGGGTTAATGCTGCAGGCGGCCTCGGCTTGGACTCCGTCACGGAGGCCACCGGGGGAAGTGGTTTGATCACTGGTTTCTTTTCCTTGGGCCGGACTGCGGTGACTTTCTCGACTTTCTTCGGCCTCGGGGTATTGGCAACAACAAGCTGCGGTGCCCATTTCTGCTGTCTCGCTGGCTTGTCTGCCCAGGCCTCGACGTAATTGCCATTTCGGTCGAAAGGGCCATACCCGGGATTATACGCGCTTGGCGAGGAAGCTATCGGCATCCCCCCGCCCACGTCTGCGCTGCCGCAGCCGTTCAAAAGGAAAGTCATCGATAGCGCGAATAGCAGAACCAGAACTTTGCCGGCGGTAAAAGAGGGCTTCATTTTTAAGCGGGAAGGGAAGAAATAGTAAAGTGATCGGAGTCACCGGTTCAGCCTCTGAGAGCGCCTTGTGCGCCCTTGTGTTCTCCCGCTGCCCCGTCGAATTATCGTCTTCTGGTTTTAGCGATATGTCGCAGGTATTCAAGTGCTTTGGATTCGCTCGTGATGCGCTTAGGATCGGCGTGAACTGGCCATAGTGCTTATGGTTCCCTTGTAACGGTCTTGCAATCAGACATTTGAATATGATGGGGCCCGATGGATGAGACGGATCCCTGTTTGTTTCTGGTAATCTGTTATGGCCCTATGCTCGACCCGGGACTCCAAGAGACTTCGTGACGAAGGCCGAAAAAGCCTTCAGGAGCGGGTCGAAATAGTGGGGAGTCTCAAGCGAGTGCAGTTTTCCATCTCTCAACCTCACCCAGCACATTCGCAGGCGAGGGAGATCCCGGGTTGGACCGGGCTTGCAATGCGACATCAAGGTCAAAGACCTTGTTTGTATCAGCTCCAAACTCCCCAGAAATAAGGCTGAGGTCCAGCAGATCTAGCGTGGTGCCTTGTTCCTCTGCGGCGGCTACTGCCTGACCCACAAGCTCGTGTGCATTACGGAATGGAACACCTTTACCCACGAGGTAATCGGCAAGGTCTGTAGCGAGTAGTAAGGGATCAGCAGCGGCCTTCCGGCAATTCTCGATATGCATGTCCATTGAGGAAACCATTGCGGCGTTGACCTCGAGTGCGAGGGTGAGCGTCTCTATAGAGTCGAAAAGGGGTTCCTTGTCCTCCTGCAGGTCACGGTTGTATGTGAGTGGCAAACCCTTGAGCGCTGTCAGAAGGGCGACGAGATTCCCCACCAGTCGTCCAGCTCTGCCACGGGTCAGTTCGCAGACATCAGGATTCTTTTTCTGTGGCATCAGAGATGATCCAGTCGTGTGGCTGTCGCTCAGGGTGGCAAATCCAAATTCCGCACTGCACCAGAGAATGATGTCTTCGCTGAAGCGCGAGAGATGTGTGCCAAGGAGGGAGAGAACAAAGAGCATCTCAGCAACATAATCCCGGTCTGCGATCGCATCCATTGAGTTCGTTGAGATTCCTTCGAATCCCAGCTCCTGCGCGATCGCACTCCGATCCAGATTGATTGTCGAACCTGCCAGGGCGCCGGACCCAAGGGGGCAGACGTTCAGGCGCTTCCTGCAATCAGTGAGGCGTTGCTTGTCTCTTTCCAGCATCTCGACATAGGCGAGGAGATGATGACCCGCGGTCACAGGTTGGCCGCGCTGGAGATGCGTGTAGCCAGGCAGGATAGTGGCCGCGTGCTTCTCGGCCTGAAGCAGCAGAGCTCTCTGGAGGTCGGCACTCAATGAGAGGAGAGAGTCAATGGAGGAGCGGCAGTAGAGCCGGGTGTCCGTGGCAACCTGGTCGTTCCGGCTGCGAGCGGTGTGTAGTTTGGATCCCGCTGCTCCTATTTTCCGGGTCAGGGCAGCCTCGATATTCATGTGAATGTCCTCAAGTTCGATTGAGAACTCGAATTTACCTGCTTCAATTTCGCTCTTTATCTCATGCAGACCGCTTTCGATCTGGGAAAATTCTTCGTCTGTTAGCAGGCCCGCATGCATTTGAGCCCGGGCGTGGGCGATGGAGCCCGCGATGTCATACGGGAAAAGGCGCCAGTCATAGGAGATGGACTCGCCATAACGTTGTACTAAATCAGCAGTTTGCTGTGTGAAGCGTCCCTTCCACATGTCGTGAGCTTCCGGGTTAGGATGGCAAGTTGCAAGCCTAGCAGCGGCGATTGCGGCAAATCTTCGCCGGCGTCGATCTTTTTCCTGGTCCCTATCCAATGCCCGCGAGCAGTGTTTCAAATGTCGATGTAGTCGTCATCATTCGCCCGCTTTTCTGAGGGGCGCTGGTCCGGAGAAGGGGGCATGATCTGAATGCGCCTTCCGAGGTAGCTACTCAACCGTTCGCGTATGAGGATACGGGCGGGCGGACAAAGCAGGAGAAATCCAGCAGCATCGGTAAGAAATCCGGGCGTCAGAAGAACAGTTCCCGCCAGGAGGATCAGCATGCCATCAAGGGCCTCTCGATGTGGAATTTTACCCTCAGCAAGGGCGTTTCGGAAGCTCAAGAGAGCCTTGGTCCCCTGGCTTCTGGTCAGTATCGTACCGATAAAGGCGGTCAGGAGAATGATCACCAAGGTGGCTTCAAACCCTATCTTGCTCCCGATTCGAAGGAGGAGGAATATTTCCACGATCGGGATGAGGATGAAGATCGTGAGTAGCTTGAAGAACATGGCAGTGCTCGTAGGAGTTCGTGCCCCGCAAAGTTAGTTAAATCGGGAGAATCTCGCAGATATTCTTGCGGGGCATCGGTTTGTCGGAGTTCAAGGGAGCTCGATCAAGGCCTTGACAGTTCCCCGACTGGTGTCGGTAAAGGCCGCAAAACCGGTTGGGACATCCTCGAAAGAGAGGCGATCGGTAATCCAGATGTCAGTGTTGATCTCTCCATCTGCGATCAGCGTGATAATCTTTCCGAAATCATCTGGAAGGGCATTTCTGCTGGCGAGAAGCGTCAACTCCCGGCGATGAAATATGGGGGCATGCGGGAAGGAGAGGTTCTCCGTAGTGATGCCCACGTATATAACGCGGCCCGTGAAGGCAGCATATTCGAAACAGGTGGACATGGAACCAACGCTTCCGGTGGCATCGATTACGATCTCGGCAAGTTCTCCACCGGTGATCTCTTTCAGCTCGGAGAGATGACTCCCGTCCGGGCTGAAGGGAATGGTATGCTCTATCCCGAGATGATTACGGCAGAATTCCAGACGGCTTTCCACCATGTCCATCACGATTATCTTGAGATCGTGAAGGCGTAGGAACTCGAGAGCGGCCAGACCGATTGGTCCGGCTCCAATCACCAGAACCGTTTCTTTTGGCTGAGGATTAGACCGAATGACAGAGTGATAGCCAATGGCAAGGGTCTCGACCAACGCCAGCTGATCATAGGAAAGGTTATTACCCGGGTGTAGCTTGCGCGCAGGGCAGAGCCAATGGGGCCGCAGGCCGCCGTCTGAGTGAACCCCGAGGACTTGAACTCCGGGGCAGCAATTGCTGTTTCCCTTGGTGCTCGTCGCCGTGGAGGGATCATTGACATAGGGTTCGAGGGAGCACTTGTCGCCAACCTGAAGGTGAGTCACACCATCGCCCAGTGCGAGGACCTCCAACCCCAGCTCATGCCCGGGAATACGGGGGTAGGAAAAGAAGGGCATCTTGCCGAGGTAACCCGAGAGATCAGTTCCGCAGATGCCCATCCGGTGCGTACGCACAAGTGCTTCCCCGGGGCCCGGGGCCGGGGGATCGGGTATGTCGATCATGGTGATGACCTCGGGTTGGGTAAATTCGATAGCTTTCATGGTTGTGAATTGAAGGTCGCGATAGCAAGGAGGAGGTAGCTGTCGAGACGAATTAGGCAGCGATACCCTGCTATACTGACTCAATAATGACATTGCCGTAGGCCGTGGGATCCCCGGTGCGGATCAAGCCTATTGCATTCGGGACTCTGCTTTTGAAGTCGAGGTGCGGTTCGCGGGTTACCTCGGCTTCCGAGAAAGAGGCGAAACACTGGTTAAAAGCCTCCACTGTCTCCTGAGGGTTTGTCCCGAGGAATTCCTCGGCCTGCCAGATGTGACCAACCTTAAAATTCGGTTGAAGGAGATTGAGCACATCAAGGACGTTGGGAATGCCCCGAGAGAGCGCAAGATCAACGGTCTCTATTTCCTTCCAGTAGGGAAAGGCCCAGTCGCAGATCACCAGGGTGTTGGTGTGTCGAATGCGTGCGATGAGATCTAAAACGTGAGGATTAAGAATACCTTGCTGGAGCATGTGATTGCTGGTGGTGGTTGGGCCATGGTGTGACACCTTTACAGGGAGGAGTCGAAATTTTTTTATCGGGTAATGAAAACGGCTCCGGAATAAGAAAAAGCCTTTCCTGTCGGAGCAGGAAAGGCTTTGGAAATGTCGGGAGCCGCCTCCGGTTGGCCCTAGACGTCCTTCCAGCTGCGCTCGGCGGCCGAGGCGAGGACAGCATCGCATACTTTCGCGGTTTCGAGGGCATCCCGGAAAGTAGGATTGCAGGGTTCGCCACTGCTGAGCGAGGCGAGGAAATCCGCAACCTGATGAACGAAGGTGTGTTCGTAGCCGATACAGAGACCAGGAACCCACCATTTGTCGAGATAGGGGTGGTCACCATCACTGATATGGATGCTGCGCCAGCCTCTGACCATGCCCTCGTCAGAGTGATCGAAATACTCGAGGCGATTGAGATCGTGAAGATCCCACCGGATGGACGCATTTTCGCCGTTGATTTCGAGCGTGTAGAGGGCCTTGTGTCCCCGGGCGTAACGGGTCGACTCAAAGAGACCAAGGGACCCGTTGGCAAAGTGGCAGTGGAAGAGGCAGGCATCGTCGATGGTAACCGCCTGTTTCTCCCCGGTCGCGGTGTGAACGCGTTCCTTGATAAAGGTTTCGGTTACCGCGGAGACATCACTGATGCTCCCGTTGAGCCAGATCGCAGTGTCGATACAATGAGCAAGCAAGTCGCCGGTCACTCCCGATCCGGCAGCCGCCGCATCAAGGCGCCACAGGCCCTCTCCTCCCTGGGGAAGTTCTTCGCTAATGGTCCAGTCCTGGAGGAAGTTGGCCCGGTAGTGAAAAATCTTACCAAGCTTCCCGGAATCAATGATCTGCTTGGCAAGAGTGACAGCTGGAACCCTCCGATAGTTATACCAGACGGTATTGGCAACCCCGGCCTTCTCTACCGCCTCAACCATGGGCAAACTTTCCTCCGTGGTGCGCGCAAGAGGTTTCTCACAGAGGACCATCTTGCCTGCTTCCGCCGCGGCGATCGCGATTGCCGCGTGGGTGTCATTGGGTGTGCAGATATCAATGGCATCGATGTCATCACGGGCAATCAGGGCCTGCCAGTCGGTTTCCACGGATTCAAAGCCCCATTGCGAAGCGAATTCGTTGGCGCGTTCTTTGTTCCGCGCGCAGATAGCTTTGAGGACCGGGCGATATTCGACGTCGGGGAAGAAGTCATTCACCCTCTTGTAGCCGTTACTATGTGTCCGGCCCATGAAGCCGTATCCGACAAGGCCGATGTTCAGTGGTTTTTTTGCGCTCATGGTGTGAGTAGTATTTAAGATTCGGTTTTCCCAGGGGAGAGTTTCTTATTCCCACCCATGGGCTTCGCGAACATCGATCATGGCCTTGAGAATTGCATTCCATGTTTCAGGCTTCTCTAGGGTCTGTCTCTTATACACATCTCCGAGCCCACGAGACAGGCAGAAATCTCGTATGCCGTCTTCTGCTTGAAAAA
>CAXEFH010000039.1:0-17303 GCA_963989605.1 uncultured Roseibacillus sp.
CTTTAGACGCAAACCAGATGGAACATCAACAGAAACCCCATAATCAAGCCAGAACCACTGCTGCTGGAAGACAATAATAAAGCCGGAGGGCGGGCACCCAAGCAGCTCCCCACTGCCCTCAAGGGCACCCCAACCCCTGCTTTTGGGAGCCCAGATCGGGCCCCAGAATGGCCTCCTGGGGCACCATGAGGGCTGTTGATTCCTGCTGTTTCCTGCTCTTACGTGGGATCCACCGGCAACAAGGGCCTGGATGCGGAGATCCTGGAGTTGGCGAAGGGCATCAGTAGAGACGGCAATCACTGCCTCCTCGCAGAAATGATGATCACCGGGGTGCGAATTGCCTGTGGAGGGGCGGTCGCGGAGGGTGACTTCAAGCTGATGAATCGTGCCCTGAAGGAGATGCGGGAAGCGAGCGAGGTGTTTCATCCATACCGCGCCCAGCGCAAGGTCAGCGTCTTCGGTTCTGCCCGGACGAGGCCCGAGGAGCCGGCTTACCAGACCGCAGTCGAATTCTCGCGACGAATGAAGGAGGAGGGGTTCATGACAATCACCGGAGCCGGTCCGGGAATCATGGCTGCCGGGAATGAGGGAGCGGGACGAAAAGATAGCTTCGGCCTCAATATTGCTCTGCCCTTTGAAGCGTCGGCCAATGAATTTATTGAGGGGGATTCGAAGCTGATTAATTTCAATTATTTCTTCACCCGGAAGCTGTCATTCGTAAAGGAAGCTGATGCCGCCATCGGTCTTCCAGGGGGGTTTGGGACCATGGATGAAGTTTTCGAGGCCCTGACCCTGATCCAGACTGGCAAGGCCTCAATTTACCCCATCGTTCTCCTCGATGCACCCGGTGGGACTTACTGGAAGTTCTGGAAGCAGTTCGTTGATGAGCATCTCGCCCGACTGGGAATGATCTCGGAGAACGACCACTATCTGTTTCGCGTTACCGACAACGTGGAGGAGGCGGTTGCCGAGGTGGTCCAATTCTATCGAAACTTTCATTCCTACCGCTACGTCGGCGAGAAGATCGTTCTGCGTCTGAATGCGCCGCTGAGCGATGGTTCGCTGACCGCTCTTGAGGCAGATTTCTCAGATCTGGTGAAGGAAGGCCGGATGACTCAACAGGAAGCCCTAGACGAAGAGGGCGACGAGGAGGAGCTTTCCGGCCTTACCCGTCTGGTTTTCCACCACCGCCGGCGTGATTTCGGCAGGCTCCGGCAGCTCATTGATGCGGTCAACTCAAGTCAGGCGGTCGGGGAACATTGAGAAAAAGAAAATGGCCCGGGGGGAAAGAGCGGATTTTGTCCTCGTAGCGCGGGGTTTATGTGACTCCCGTGAGCAGGCCAAACGCCTGATCATGGCCGGGGAGGTTATGCGTGGGACGGAACGCGTCTCCAAGCCATCGACTCTCGTTGGGGCCGAGGAAGAGCTTATTGTTCTTCAGAGGCCTCGATATGTGGGTCGTGGAGGCTTGAAACTGGAGGGTGCTCTCAAATCCTTCGGGGTTGATCCCGCGGGATGGACCTGCCTCGATCTGGGCGCTTCTACCGGAGGCTTCACCGACTGCCTTCTGCAACATGGTGCGAAACGGGTCCATGCGGTTGACGTGGGCACTAATCAACTAGCTTGGAAATTGCGAAATGATACCCGGGTAGTTGTGAAGGAACAGTTCAACGGGCGCTACCTCACCGAGTCCGACATCGGAGAAAAGGTAGATTTGGTGGTGATGGACCTTTCCTTTATTTCGCTGATCAAGGTGCTGCCAGCTGCAATGGAGGTTCTCAAGCCACAAGGGGAAGTGATCTGTCTCATCAAGCCGCAGTTTGAACTCTCCAAGGGTGAAGTAGGAAAAGGGGGGGTCGTTCGCGAGCCCGATCTTCGTGAGAAGGCCGTCCAAAAAATCCGGGACTTTGTTCAACAGGAGCTGCAGAGCGAGTGGATCAACTGTATGGATTCCCCCATCACGGGAATGGATGGGAATGTTGAGTATCTTGCCCGGGTAGCACGGCTGGAGTCCGAAAGCGGCGCTCTGCCTCCTTAACCCTACACATGAGGAATTGATAATTTGTCCTACTCGAGGCGACTCCTTGCGGCCCAGAGTCCCATCGCGGGGTTTCCGATGAAGTAGAATTCCTCGCCATCCGCGGTGGTATGCCACCCATCACTCCGACCTTCAGGCTGGTAGCGCTCCATCATCTGCCCGATGTCCGCGTAGTGGTAGCCTACATCCTCAATCTGCCTACGGGTGAGGTGGCCCGGACAGTAGGTAACCGTGAAACGGCCTTCGGGTGAGCCATGAATGAGATGAGCTGCCGCTCCAAGGTTACCCCTCAGATCGTCGTTTTCTTCCACAAAATCAATCACCTCCGCGCTGCTGCGGTAGCCGTACTTGCGGATCATGCGATCGATTTCGGGGTCCTCTCCGAAAGTACGGACACCCGGTGCAAGAATCACGAGTTCCCCTCCGTCAGCAATCGCCATTCGGGTCCGGTAAATCCCCTTGTTGCCAATCCAGGTGCTGTGGAACTCGTCCGGGTCCATGAAGACCACGACCTTGCTGAGTTCTTCATCGAGGTGATTGAAGTTCACTTCCACGGCAAGTTCCGCCGCCGCCTCGAATGCCTCACGGTCTCCGACGAAAAGGCCGCGGGTCACAAGATTCCCACTGGTGTCGGCCTCAATAACGGTCTGGGCATAGAGAATCGGAAGATGCCCGCAGAAGGTATCCTCTGCATGGTTCAGGATCCGGCGAAGGCAGGTATCGGCTCTTCCCATCATCCGTTCGGTGCCGTAGATGGATCCGATATAGTGGCTCTCGTTGATGCCGGCTTCCCCTCCGGTTCCCACGAAGAGGTTCTTGTTTCCGTTCGCGACGCCAATCACCTCGTGGGGAACGGCCTGTCCGATCGAGAGGATCAGATCGTGGCCACCCTCCCACACGAGTTTGTTCAGCTGCGCGGGCCATGGGCGCTTCCAGACTCCCTCGGTCGCCCGGGAGACGACATCGGCTGAGACTTCCCCGATGGTGACTACGTCCTCTCTCCACCGGTGCGGCCTGATCCGGTCCCGGGGGACAGTCGGATACATCCGCTCGATCTGGTCATCGGTCATGGGAAAGTGGGTCCCAAGGGCTGGGAGGACATCGGAGAGGTTGTCCTGGTAGAAGGAGGCCGCGGCACAGGCCAAGGGCCCAGCCTTGCTGTAGAATCGAGAAAAGTCGGGGGGCACGAGCAGGACCTTTCTCCTCTCGCCCAGTTGCGAGAGAGCGGAGGTTAGCCCCGCTGACAGGTCTTCGTCGCTGAGATTTGTGGTTGGGGAGCCATTGGAGAAAAGAAGCACGGGGCGGTATACCCCCTGAGCCCCTCAAAATCGAGCGCTTCCAGAGATTGGAACGAGACTTTGTGAAAAATTTCACAAGCTAGTCTTGAGTAGGCGAAAAGGGGCGGTATCCTGTAATTCGTGGCTACTGAGAACATTGGCAAGGTGCTGTCACATGCTGCCTACGACTCGAAGGTTGAGGGCAACATCATCTTCACGCGTCTGGATTCGGCCATTAACTGGATGCGCAAGAATTCACTGTGGCCCATGCCCATGGGTCTGGCCTGCTGTGCCATTGAGCTCATGGCTACCGGTGCGGCCCGCTTTGATATCTCGCGGTTTGGAGCCGAAGTGATGAGGTTCTCTCCCCGTCAGGCCGACGTCATGATCGTGTCAGGCACTGTGACCTACAAGATGGCGCTGGCCGTTCGACGGATCTGGGAACAGATGCCTGAGCCAAAATGGTGCATTGCAATGGGAGCATGCGCGTCCAGTGGAGGAATGTATCGGAGCTATGCAGTCCTGCAGGGGATCGACCAACTCCTGCCTGTTGATGTGTATATCTCCGGTTGTCCGCCCCGCCCGGAGGCCCTCCTTGAGGGCTTGATGAAACTCCAGCGGATTATTGAAAAGGAAACGCCCATTAAGGACCAGATCGCTGGTATCAAGGAAGCCACTTTATGAGTCCCAAGGCGAAAAAGGCGGGTAAACAGAGGTCAGATTCGAGTAACTTGCGAAAGCAATTCGGTCGGACCAAGATTCGTGAGATGCGGGAATTTCGAGGGGAATACACTGTGGTCGTAAAGCTGGAGGCCCTTGGGGAAATCCTTGCTCATTGCCGCGATGTGCTGGGATACGAACTGCTTCTCGATGTCAGCAGCGTGGATAACATGGGTGATGATCCTCGTTTCGAAATCGTTTACGAGCTTGCCACCATGGATGATCGGAAGCATCTCCGGGTAAAGGCTGCGGTGTCCGAGGGGGAGGAAATTGCTAGTTCAGTTCACCTTTGGAAAACCGCCAATTGGCACGAGCGTGAGGTCTATGACATGATGGGTTTGCGCTTCAAGGGACATCCGAACCTCAAGCGGATCCTGATGTGGGAGGGCTATCCTTATCACCCCCTACGGAAAGAATTTCCGCTTGCCGGTAAGCCCAGTGAAATGCCAGATGTCGCTTTCAGTGGGGTTGCCCCTCTTGAGGGAGGGCCCTTTGTGACGAGCCCTGGTGCGGATCGCGTGCGGGGAGAACCTCGTGCCAAGGGAGAAAGCTAGTTCCGGGGTCCCCAAAAATGGCACCCCAGGCTGCGCTACCAGCCCATGAAGCGTCACTTCTTTCCCTCTCGGCTTAACCTTCACCGACCTGGAGTGGACTGGCTGACAGCCCTCACGGGTGCCCTGTTAGTGGCTCACGGGTTGGCCGAGGTCCTCGGGGGGCCAGAGAACATTGAGGAGACGGGCTTCTATGGTGTGTTCGGGCTCCGCCGTCCGGGGATTCTTGCAGGCAAGGGGTGGCAGCTGGTCACCTATGCTTTTCTTCATGGATCATGGCTTCACCTGATTTTGAATGGGATCGTCATTTATGCGATTGGGGGTCGCGTTACCAGAATCCTCGGAGGCCGTCGAAGCGGGGCTATTTACCTCGGGGGAGTCTTAGGAGGTGGTGTGCTTCACGTTCTGCTGTTTCCAGCCCAGCCACTCGGCACCGGAATGACGCCCCCTTATCCACCCCTTGTGGGATCATCTGGGGGAATGATGGCCCTCCTCATGGCGTTTGTCAGTTTGTCACCGGATTCCCGAATGTGGCCGCTGATGATCTCGGGCAAGAATCTCGGCCGAGGGATCATGCTTTCCGCTTTGCTCCTGTTTCTTCTCACACCGGGTGTGGGTGTGCCCATCCTGGCTGCCGCAGGAGACTGGCTGGTGAGGGGCGAAGGCGCGGGTAACGTCTTTTTCATGGTCAGCCATCCCTGCCATCTTGGTGGGGGACTGGCAGGCCTCCTTTCCGTCCGCCGCCTGATGGGCAGACCAGTCAGCCTGGACGATTTGCGCCGCGACCGCAAAAGGCGGGAGGGAGGCACCATCGGATCATGAGAATCACGAAGCTAACCGTACCCTTGTCAGTCTTTCTTTGAAGGTGCCTCCTGCGTCTTCGAGGAGGTTTTAGAACTGGAGGAGGGCGCGGAACGTGATGTTCTATCGGGCCGGTTGTGAGAAGGCCGAGAATCTGAGGAGAACTTGGAGGGCCGAGACTGGCTCGGAGGATAAGCTTTCGGAGTCAGCTTGGGGGAGTTGAGAGAGCGGGATGAGATAGGTGGCTGCTTGAGGTTCGCGGCGGACGCGCCCCGGGGAATCTTGCTGTCAGAGGAGGAGAGAGGCATGCGAGATTCGGGACGATAGGAGCGAGGCGCTTCCTTTATGGAACCACTATATGGTTTGCCGTAGTCTCCCATTCTACGATCGCTCCCGGTGCTGTTACCCTGATCATAAGGGGAGCGAGTGCTTGCATGGAGCGGCTTCTTGTAGTCGCGGTAGTAAGTCCGGTAGCTCGTCCGGTGCCCACCACTGCACGGGTAGTGGCTGCAGTGCGAACACCTTGTATGCCGGTAGCGATAATAATTGTTGTGAACCCCAATATAATAATCGCTGAAAAAGCCGTGGTGGTAGCCGCCGTGGTAGTGGCTGTGATTGTGCCCGCGATAAGAGGAGGCGTAAGGATCATACACGCACGAGCTCATAAGAGCGGTGCCAAGCAGGAAGATCCCGGGAAGAAGAAGACGGTTCATGAGTATATAACGGAAGAACAAGACACTTTATTCGGCAGGATCTCCAGTCCGCAACTCAGGATATTTTGGGTCGAACCAGAATAAATGGGTGATTCTGCGGCATCGGGGAGTGGGGCAAAGATGAAAAATTCGTAGAATATCCCACGAAAACAGGGACTTACCGCTCCAAGGCCTCCCCGGCCGAGCGTGAGATTACAATGTGCTTACAATTTCTTGCCATGGTCATGGAAACTCCTATGGTGAAGCCCGGCCCTCGTAAGGGCTGAACTCTCCGTGCACACGAACCAGACACCACAAAGGAGCGATTTGAATCCTTCAGTCCAAAGGGCAGGATTTACCTTGGTTGAGATCATGGCCGTCATGATGGTCATTGCCATCCTCTTGTCGGTCGCTGCGGTTGGAATCCAGAATATCGACCGCGGACAGGCTACCACAACGGCGCTCTCCGTCACGGAGTCTCTCTTTGACGAAGCTCGTAGTGCCGCTGTAGGCCGTGGCACCAGGGCGAGGCTTCTGATCCATAAGGAGCTTAACGATGAGGAACTGGATGATCGGGAGCGTTACCTGTCCTACATGTGCGTAGCCGTGGAGAGCACGAATCGTGAAGGCGATGTGCAGGGAGCAGGATGGGAAGTGATCACCCGCGGAACAAAGCTTCCTTCGGGAGTCTATTTCAGCCCGGAGGAGAGTGAGAGGGTATCTGATTCAATCGGAGTGGGCAAAGCGGGGACCATGAGGATCGATCTTCCGGGCAGCGGATCGAATGGGGCCGATTCCTTCAAGGAGTGCTATTATTTTGAGTTCAACGCCGAGGGGGTTTGTGTCGACAGCGACAATGATGGTCTGGAGCCCGGCGCGGCAGTGGTCCTGATCAGCGGAACGCGGCCTCGCAATGTGGAAGAACCGAAGCTCGTGAAGAATAACAAGGTTGGCTTCGTGGTATGGCGGAATGGCCGAACTTCGATTTTCAGAAGTCCTGAACAGATTGATCTCGCTCGATGAAGATTGTGTTTTCCGACTCACGTGTCCGCAATCGCCATGGGTTTACGCTCATGGAGACCGTTATTGCGATTGGAGTAGTCGCAGTTCTTCTCACCACTTTCCTTGCGGTCTTCGGGCCCGCTTCGGCTGGAATACGGCGGGCATTGAGCGCGCAGGAAGCAGGCCGTCTGACCAATTCCCTTGAGAGGGAGCTGAGTTCACTCAGGGAGGGACCTGACGAGGCCTACCAGAATGCTTTTCACAAGGCGTTCGACTGGATTCAGGATTCCGGTAAGTCAGAGAAGGCGGTCTTCCTTTATAACTACCGGGCGGACCCCAAGCGAATCAGGGAGGATGCCTCTCTCGAACCATATGGCCTTGCCGACGGAGGGCAGTCGGGACGGGACTTTATTCTCCAGCCGGCGGTGCGTCGGAAAGGGGATGCAGACGCCGATCTCCGTGAAGACCTGGACCGGGTAGAGGGCCGGGTCTATCTCGTCAAGATGACTCAGATGATTTATGATGGGGCGCAGGATCCTGTGCTTGTCCCGGGAACCCATGCCCAGATAAAGAACATGCATAGCCACGATCCGATCGATGATGTGGAGGATTATCCCGGTGCTGTGATCGCTTACACCGCAGATTTCTACGCCCTGAAAAGTAATCGTTTTGATTATATTGAGAACCTCGACCTCATAGATGATAACGAGGATGGCGACCCGGATCTCCTGGGTAAGCCCCTGTTTTCGCGCAATCTCGGAGTCCGACGCTAATTTCAAACCTCTGCTTCCTTACCGATGTTCACCCCTCTTCCTCAGATGCGCCGCGGGCGAGGCTTCACTCTGGCGGAGTTGATGGTGGCGATGGCAATCACGGTTATTCTTCTCACCCTGCTTGTTTCCGTGACCGCAGTGGCGCTGGACGGATGGAGAATCAGCCGGAACAAGGTCAGGGCGTCGAGACAGGCGAAGGCTTCGCTCGAGCAGATGAGCCGGGATTTTGAAGCGATGGTTGTTCGAACAGGGACTAATTTCGAGTGGCTCTATACGGAAACCGATCCGGATGATCCCGGACCGAATGATAATGAGAGTCCGAATGCGGCCCGGATCCTGATGTTTTCTGCGGCGACTGATCGCTATGATGGAGACGTGGAGGGAAGGAGCGACAAGGGAGGTGATGTTACGGGCCTGAGCTACAAACTTCTCTACAAGGACCCGATAACGGACGCCTACGACGATCGATTCAGTGTCTTTGCCCTCTATCGCAAATTGGTTGATCCTGATGAGACCTATGAGTTCCTTCTGGAGCAGGACCCAGTCAATCCGAAGGATCTTGATACGAAGTTCAGGCGTTATGACGCCGAGCTCGGTGAACAGGATAACTTCGTCTGTGAGAATATCTTCGAAGTCAGTGTGGTCTTCACGGTGGAGTATACCGAGTTGGTGGGAGGCAGACTGGTGACCAAGATAGAGCGGGTCCCAATTATCAAGACAGCGGGTGGGGAGGCTGCCGAGACCTTCAGTTTTACGGGCAATGGTATCGTGGTAGATGATGATCAGGACGTTGACTTCAGCAGGGGTCGTATTTCCTCGGTGGATCTGAGCATCACGGTCCTGACCGATGCTGGTATTGCCCAATTGAGGAGAGGAAACAATTTTACCGGGTCTGCTCTGGAAAAGTTCCTTTCCAAGAACTCTTACCAGTATTCCAAGACCATTCTGCTGCCACAGCCGTAGCTGCTTTTGTCAGCACCTTTCTTTACGGATACCCGGATACCGGGGGTGGTGCTGGATGCTCCCGAGGACACCGAACTGTTCCTGAGTTTGAGGAAAACGTGCCGGGTTGGCGACTTTCCCTCTTGAGGTCGAGCCTGATTTGCTCACACCCTGCTCCTCAACATGGGATTCAACGCTCTTACCTATCTTGCCCAGGCCAGTGGAGAAGCATCTCACGAGACTTTTCGACTCGTTTCGGTGCTCGTTCTTTCGATAGTTCTCATTCTCGTCCTGATTCTCGCCTTCAGGATCCAGGCGTTCGTCAGCTTGTTGCTGGCGGCCATTTTCGTGGGCATTGCCTCTGGAACGATGGAGCTCATTGAGGTCGGGGATACCATCAAGGACGGCATGGGAGGAGCCTTGGGCTTTATCGCTACGATCATCGGATTGGGGGCGATTTTTGGGCAGATGATCGAGCACTCCGGGGGAGCCCAGAGTCTTGCCAACGGAATGCTGAAGACTTTTGGGGAGCGCCGTGCCAATTGGGCCATGTTGCTAACCGGATTCCTCATCTCCATTCCAGTCTTTCTGGATGTAGGGGTGGTGATTCTCGCCCCTATCATTTACGCGCTGGCTCGGAGGAGCGGTAAGTCGGTCCTTGTCTTTGCTCTGCCATTACTGGCGGGGATGGCTGTGACTCACGCCTTTGTTCCTCCGACCCCAGGACCTACGTTTGTGGCATTTGCACTCCAGGTTCCACTCGGATATGCGATTCTCTGGGGGATCGTGGTGGGACTTCCTACGGCCTTAATCACGATTCCCTTGTGCCGTCTTCTGGGAGAGAAGTTTCATATTCAGCCACCCCCGATGGCTGATGAGCCGGAAGACGAACCGGTCCAGACCATTGGCCTTCCCTCCGTATTCACAATCCTCGCTGTCCTTGGAGGGCCAGTCCTCATCATTGTCATTGCGTCCTTTGTCGAAGGATCCATCGCGGCACGGGTTCCGGATTTTCTGACAACAGAAGAGGGAAGGGCCTTAACCGATGGTATGGGAAAAAAGAGCTCCTTTGACACGGCTCTCGGCGAACTGAAGGGACAGTCTTCGTTTCCCGCCCAGTTAGTTCTTTTCTTAGGGCATCCCATAATCGCGCTCCTGATCGGGACCTGCATCGCGATCTATGTCCTGGCTATGCGCCGTGGCGTAAGAGGGAATGCTCTCATGGAAGTGGCTACCAAGGCCCTCGGACCTGCGGGGATCATCATTCTGGTGACGGGGGCAGGAGGAGTATACAAGCAGATGCTGATCACAACCAAGGTTGGCGACGCCCTCGCGGATATTTTACAGAGATCGGGTTTCGGCCCCCTGATCCTCGCGTGGATACTGACGACAATCATCCGGATTGCACAGGGCTCTGCTACGGTGGCGATGGTGACGGGCGCAGCCCTGATCAGCCCTTTTCTGGCAGCCGGGGACTATTCGACCTCGCAGCTTGCGCTGGTAACCATAGCCATTGCGGCCGGTGCGACCGGATTCGGCCATGTTAATGATAGTGGCTTCTGGATCGTGAATCGGTATTTCCACATGACCGAGCGCGAGACACTCCTCACGTGGACTACCCTGCTAACGGTAATCTCCCTCGTGGGACTGGGGATCGCATCCCTACTGTGGATGGTGGTGTGAGAACATTCCAGTTCTCCGGCTTTCATTATCCGAACAGGTTGGTGAGCGGTGCGCCCTCCCGTGCCCCCAGCTTGAAGGGCCGTCGATTCGGAGACATGAGGGTCAGGTCATGTGGAACGCCCATTGCAAAACCAATAGTGGCGTTGAAGTCTGGACCGCTGACCGGATTCTGGATGACATTTTCACCTGTCTTGTCAGTTTTTCCGTAGACTTGGCCGCCTTTAATACCTCCGCCTGCGAGGAGATAGGAAAAGGCCTTGGGGAAGTGGTTCCGTCCTGAGCGAGCCTGCACAATCTTGGGCGTTCGGCCGAATTCGGTGGCTACAACCACAAGCGTGCTCTCCAGCAGACCTTTTCCTTCAAGATCCTTGAGCAGGGCAGATAACGCCTGGTCGAGAACGGGAAGTTTCTGTTCGCACTGATCGAAATTGTCATTGTGCCAGTCAAAGCCGCCGAACTCAACATCGACAAAGCGCACCCCTCTTTCGACGAGTCGCCTCGCTAGCAGGACGCCCTTGGCAAAGTTATGATCACCGTAGGCCGAGTGGACCTTGGAAGTCTCCTTTTTAAGATCGAAGGCTTCGAGATCCTTGCTTTCCATCAGCTTGACTGCTTCCTCAAATACTTGGTTGTAGGCTCGAACGTTTTTCTGACCCTTGTGAAACTGCGCGTCGAACTGCTTATCGAGGAGTTGCCGCAGGGCGAGTTGTTTATTGAACTGGGTCTCGCTTACCTGCCGAAGACGGCGGACATTTTGCAGTCCAGAGGTAGCATCCCCGACAGGAAGAGGGGCATACTGAGGCTCAAAAAAACCGGCTGCCGGGTGGCCGTTTCCGGATCCGACAGTGACGAAGGAAGGCAGGCTCTCGTTGGCTCGTTGTTTCAACCTCGTTATCCATGCCCCGTTAGACGGGTGAACGAGCGAAGCTCGCTGCGTATAACTGGTACGCATGAAGTATTTTCCCGGACCGTGGGCTCCCTGTGTGGAGGTCATGGAGTTCACGAGAGCGATCTTGTCCGCCTGGCCGGCAAGGTTGGACATGTAGTGTCCCAGTCTGAGGCCATCTGCCTTCGTTTTGATCGTTTCTGTTGGTCCCCGGAATTCATCCGGAGCGTCAGGCTTGGGGTCGAAGGTGTCGAGGTGAGTCATGCCACCGGACATGAACAGGTAGATCACACTTTTGGCCCTGCCTCCTCCGCTAGCGATGGTGGCGGGATCAGCCGCAAGAGCGGACGGGGAAAACAGCTCGGCCGCACTTCCTGCGATAGTGACTCCTAGGCAACTCCGGGCGGCAGTTGCCATGAAGGACCTCCTGGTCACCTCGTCGAGTTTGTTGAAATCAGGCATGATGGGTATCGGGAAAACAGGAAATTCCGGCCGGAAGGCTTATTGCACGAACAGGTAACGCTTTGAGGTCAGCATCGCACGGGCGAGCATGAAGATATCTTCCCTGTCCTCGGCGAGGGGCAGGAGTTCCTTTTTCTCCGCTGCAGAGGGGCGGCTGGAATAAAAGGCGAGGAAGAGGTAGTCCAGGCGCTGTTCGGGATTGGTGATCTCAGCGAGCGCCTCAAAGACCTTTGAGCGTCGACTTTCAGTGCTGGCTGCAACCTGACCGTTCAGGAGTGTCAGAGCCTGTGGTATTGTCGCATCAGTATGGGCCGCCTCCGGACTATTACGGTCGGAGCCACCGAACTGGCGGACCATGGATCCGGCACGGAAAGGGCTGGGATGTTCAGAAGCTCGCATGTTGATTTCGGCTCGACTGCCTCTGGAGCTGCGATTTGTCACCGCGCTCATCCCAACCATGCCTTCCTGCATTTTTCTACCGTTCTCCCGGAGCTGCCTTTGCTGTCGCTTGAGGCGCTGCTCTTCCCGGGTATTTCCCGCTGCTTTGGCCTTATTGATGGCAATCTGGATCTCGCGGTTCTTTCTCTGGTAAACCCGCCGCTGGTCATCCATTTCCTTGGCGTCCCTGCTGGATTCAATAAGCTTACTAGCAGAGAGGTTCAGGAGGGCGTCAACGTCACTCTGGTAAGTCTTCCATTTGTATTCGAGGCCCGTATTTATGTTGTCGTCAGTATTACCGAAGGAAAGGACGGTAAAGGAATCGTAGAGTTCCTCGGCAGACATTCTCCTGAGCTGGGGACCCACAAAGTGATAATCGGTTCCGGGGGTCGATTCGACCGGCGATACCTGGCGCTGGAAGAGTTTCGTGTGATAAAGAATGCGCTCAAAGTCCCGGGTACGATAGCCCACACCCTTCATAACCTTCTCGATGTAGGTGAGAACTTCCGGGTGGGAACCCTTCAGCTTTTCATTCCAGTCATCAACCGGGTCCACCAGTCCATGCCCGAAGGTCCGGCGCCAGAGCCTGTTCGCAATGACCTTGGCAAAATAGGGGTTATCCCCGCCGGTCACCCAGTCCGCAAAGACTTTTCTCCGGTCCTCAGGATTCACGTCGGAAGCCTGTGCACCAAAAAGGGTGGCCGGCTTGACAGCTTCACCTGGCTCGCCGTCCTTATACTGGTAATCGTCCGGGAGCTTGAGCTGCTGACTCTTGGATTCCGCGATTTCATTCCGGTTGAAATAGCGCAGGAGATAGCGCATCTCGCCGTTGATTCGCCTCAGTAGGCTGCCTCGGGCTTTTGCCCGCGTAGCTTTCTTCTTCGATTTGAGAGCCCGGTTCATGCCGGGATGATTATTCCTTGAGTGCTCGGCCACCTTGTTAACCAGCTGACGGGCCTCATCGCTTCGATACGCGATGCCGCCGCTGAAGGCCGCCATCTCATAGTATTCCATCTGGGTCCACGAGTCGAAGGGATGATCATGGCACTGAGCGCAGCCGATTTGATGACCGAGAAAAACCTGCACCGTGTTGCTGACGTTATCGAGAAGCATGCCGCGGTCGCGGAGGTAATATCCCACGGCAGGATTCTTAGAAGCATGCCCCTCCGCTGAGAGCATTTCGTGAACGATTTTGTTCCACGGTTTGTCGGAAGCCAGTGAGTTTCGGAGCCAGACGTGCCACCCAAGTCCATATTGTTCCTCACCTGTCTGCAGGCGGAGGAGGTCAGCAAAATAATTGAAGGCCGAACTATCGTAGCCGGGCGACGAGACGAGATGCTCGATGAGGCGAGTTCGCTTGTCGGGCGTCTTATCGTCAAGAAACCGGGATGCTTCCATCGCGGTTGGGATGCGGCCGACAATATTGAGATAACTGCGTCGAACGAAGGTGTCTTCGGCAACGATGGGAAGTGGTTGTAATTTCCTCGTCCGGAGATCTGCCTCGAGCAGTTGATCGATTTTCGCCGCGGCCTGAAGAACCTCGCTTAGTGAAAGAGGCTTGGAGGGGGCGGCCTCCGAAAGGATACCGGGGCCTACCAGTGCAAGAGCGGCCCAGAGGATTCGCTTCAGGCGAGAGGAGCACATTGGTTTGAGAGGGAAGTGTCGGGCTTATCTGGTCGGCGTTAACTTTGGATCAAACCCTCTGAAGTAAACGGAGTTGTGCCCAACGATATTTCAAATCGAAAACTACCCGAAATGGGCTAGTAGCGGAAGTCACATCCTTCGGTCAGATTGTATTATTTTCGGCTAAACCCCTCTTTTTTATATCTTTCGGGGCTCGGCCGTGGTCGGGATTTCTGGGCTGGAGGTAGTTCTACAGCCGTGGTAAGTGTTCTTTTGAACATCATTAAGGGCGACATGATCACGAAATTGCATAGTGCGGGCCTGAGGGGTGTAGAGGCGGTCGAGGTTGAAGTGGAGGTAAGCTCTCCGGGACGGGGCATACCGCGGATGACCATCGTAGGACTCCCGGATGCTGCCGTAAGGGAATCCGCAGAACGGGTCACCTCTGCGGTCTGCGCCTCTGCGTTGCCAAAGGATGATGGGGCGATCACGGTGAATCTTGCGCCGGCTGACTTGAAGAAAGAGGGGCCCTCGTTTGACTTGCCGATCGCGCTCGCGGTAGTGGCCTGTGCGGAGGGGGTCACTCTGAGCCGTGCTGAGGATTGTCAGATTATCGGGGAGCTTGCCCTTGATGGTTCAGTTCGTCCCGTAAAAGGAATTCTCTCGGCTGCGATCGAGGCAAAGAGCCGAGGAAGGAAGAGGCTTCTGGTGCCCTCTGAAAACGCATCCGAGGCAGCCGCGGTGACCGGGATAGAGGTCTTCGGAGTGAGTGGCCTGCGTCAGGCGTGGGATTTTCTCCGTGGGGAGAAGATGCTGGAACCTGCTGTTACGGGGTCCTTACTGCATGCCGGGAAAGATTCCTATTCGGTCGATCTTGCAGAAGTGCAGGGTCAGAAGCATGTTAAGCGGGCTCTGGAAATTGCAGCCGCGGGATCGCACAACCTCCTGATGGTAGGTCCGCCAGGAACAGGGAAATCCATGCTGGCAAAGCGAATTCCCACAATCCTGCCGGGGATGACTGAGACAGAGTCGATTGAGGTAACCCGGGTGCATTCCATAGCGGGACAACTCGTTCCCGGGGCAGGCCTTCTCCGAAGCCGGCCTTTCCGCAGCCCCCACCATACGATCTCGAACGCGGGATTACTTGGTGGAGGAAGTAACCCGGGCCCGGGGGAGATTTCGCTGGCCCATAATGGGGTTCTGTTCCTGGATGAGCTGCCAGAGTTTCGCCGACAGACATTGGAGGTTCTGCGCCAGCCATTGGAGGATGGAGCGGTGACGATTTCCCGGGCAGCGGGAACCCTGACCTTTCCCAGCAAGGTGCTGCTCGTTGGTTCTTTGAATCCATGCCCCTGTGGATATTTTGGTGACCCTTCCCGGAGTTGCTCGTGTTCGCTCCGGCAGGTGGAGCAATACCGGCACAAGATATCCGGCCCCTTGCTTGATCGCATGGACCTTCATGTCGAAGTTCCTCTGGTGGATTTCAAGCAACTCTCGTCAAGGGTGCCGGCAGAAAAGTCCTCCAAGGTGCGCCAGCGGGTAAGAGAGTGTCGGGAGCAACAGCGGAACCGGTTCAGTGAGTCACCCGGAACGCGGGTCAATTCAGAGATGAGCCCGGAAGAGGTTCGTTGTTTCTGTGAGATGGATCCGGAGTCAAGCCATCTCATGGAACAGGCGATGACTCGCCTGGGCCTCTCGGCCCGGGCCTACGACAGAATTCTGAAAGTCGCTCGCACGGTTGCTGATCTAGGGGGTTCAGAGCGTCTCTTGTCCGAACATCTTCTGGAAGCCATTCAATTTCGCTCCCTTGATCGCAAGCTGATGGGATAGTCAGTATGCTTGCCCAATTTTGGCCGGGAGCCGAGTGGTCAGGCCGTCCCGGATCTCATTCAGGGCTACCTCGCAGGGTGAACTCAGCGTCCGACTCCTGCATGAAGAGCGTTCTCAGCCGTCTATTTGCATCACTACCGGTACTCCCTTTCTTCGGAGGCACCGGAGGCGCGTTCTCTTCCAGCGGGTGCGGGGCAAGGGTTCATGCGGCAGCTTTCATCTGCTGAGCCAGATATTGCTCCAGACCGACCATGCCGATGAGGTCGAATTGTGACTCAGCCCAGTCGATACTTTCCTCTGATTCCACAACCATGCGTTCCATGAGGTCACGGCTTCCTGCGTCGTGCTTGTCGATCGCAAGGGATACAGCCTCATTGTAGGTGGCAACACCCTTCTTCTCCAGCTCGTAGCTGTTCTCGATATGTTCGCGTGGAGTCGACCCTACTTTGATATCGTGGTAGCGCGCGATTTCCGGGGTCCCGCCGAGGAAGAGGACCCGATCAATAACTTCCTCGGCATGTTTCATTTCTTCAATCGACTCATCGTAGAAGTGTTTCGCGAGGGACTCGAGTCCCCAGTCCTTGCACATCTTGGAACTGATGAAGTAGAGGTTGATGGCTGTTAGTTCGATCGTGAGTCCTGCGTTAAGCGCTTCGATTACCTGTTCGTCTCCTTGCATGTTTCTGATGGATTATGCGCGAACGATAAGCCGTGCCCAAACAACTCCAAGAGATAATTCGGGAGTTCTCTTATTGTTAATGAGACCATGTCTCAAGTGCTCTACTGAAGGAGCGTGACGGTCGGATGCAGGTCCACTTTTCACCACGCTGCCTGCGCTGCCTTGACCTGCTCGGCATTCAACCCGAAGGCCCTCAGCACGCCGACAGCCATCATCTTGTTGCCGTCGGGATTCATGTGCACGCCATCTGAAGTGAGAAGTTTGCCGTTCTTCTTGTCGCTGCTTGTCTCAATGATGGACTGCATGTCGGTGTTCAAGTCAGCGAGAAGACATTTCTTTTCTTTTGCGAGTTCTCTGAGGAAACCATTGTAGGTCGCAAGCTTCTTGTTGTTTGGGTTATCCTTGTCTTCTCCGATCATTGTGGAAGTGAGGATCACCACCTTCACGCCGGCGTCCTGGCACTGGTCCACAATCTTGGTTATGTTGACCTTGTAGTCAGTGAGGCTGACTCCGCGTTTTCCGTGCCAGACGTCATTGACTCCACAACTGAGGGTCATCCAGTCGGGCTTCTTGCTCAGGACGTCCCTTTCAAGCCGGGCAAGCATCTGATTGGACTTATGGCCACTGATGCCTGCCGGAATGGCTGAGGTGCTTACTCCGGCGGACTCAAGACCCTGAATGGCTAGTCGGACATAGCCATTGGGACGAGCTCCCGCCTGAGTGATGGAATCTCCAAGGAAAGCGATTTTCTCACCCTCTTTAACGGCAATCTCCGCCATTGCGGTCGTGGTGATAGTCAGGACAGCAAAGGTGGTCAATACGATCCGGGAAGTAGCCTGTCTCTTATACACATCTCCGAGCCCACGAGACAGGCAGAAATCTCGTATGCCGTCTTCTGCTTGAAAA
>CAXEFH010000040.1:0-17214 GCA_963989605.1 uncultured Roseibacillus sp.
CCTCAAGCCTGGCTCTGCCAATGACAACGAACGCAACAATCCATTCTCAGGATGGCCAGAACACCACCTGCCCCCGCAGGCGGCGGTTGAAGCTGCCAATGTTGCGACCGGCGAGATGCAAGACGACGGTCGCCCTGCCCCCCGCAACGACAGGGCCCTGCGTGCTCAACGCCCCGAGCCCGCCCACACCTTCCGCCTGCCTTCCCTGCTTGCGCAATTCTTGAATAGCGAAGGACACTATGTGCACCACCAGGTGGTTCGCACGCCCCTGAACCCGAACGACTCGAACATACCCCAAGGTCAAATACCCACACACTCTACCTTGTCGCATCTTCTGGCCGGACGGCTCCCGGGCGCGCGCGCCTTCCTGAATCACATGGCGGACCCCTCGGAGTTCATTGACAACGATGCCTTCACTGCTCTGCTCCTCATCACTTGCCCCTCGGCCCCGCTCCCAGGACCCGCGCACCTCTCGCATAAGTGCACCCTGCTGCTGGGTAGCAACCCCCGCTTTGCGGGCAGTTTCGGTGACGAGACGGGCCTCATGGACATCGCGCGTAAGTGGCTTCTCACAATAAACATGCTTACCAGCCCGAAGGGCCGGAAGGGTGGCGAAGGCGTGGGTGTGCTCCGTTGTACTCACAATCACAGCGTCATAGTTGCCGGGCCGCTCATAGAATTCGCGGAAATCGTGAAAAGTTTTTGCCTTCTGGAAGCGGGAGGCTGCGGCTCGGAGATTACGGTCGTTGACATCAACCAGAGCCACAATGTTCTCCGTATTTCCAACCGTTCGCATGTTGTGCCCTCCTCGCCCCCCGCAGCCAATCACTGCGACATCTAGTTTTGCGTTGGGAGATTTAGCGCTCACGATGGCGGGAAAACCAAGGGAGCCGGCCGCGGTCACCCCCCGTAGAAAACGGCGTCGCGACGATATGACGGATGGAGACTGTGAAGGCATGATTCCCGAAGTCAGGCGTTGGAGAGGCCTGATTTCAAGGGGAAACTGCCGAAGTCATTTCATGGAGATGCCCTCGGAGTTGGTATTGCATAGGAATCCTGCGCAACTAAAAGGGTTCGTGACCGTTTATTCCTCCATGAAGGCAGCACATGTATTATGGATCTCCATCCTTGCGGCAGGACTCAGCCTCGCCCAGGGCCCTCGGCCTGACGACCTTGGAGCGAGCCCGCAACCTGTCGGGGAAGCCGGGGTGGCCTGGTATACGACATGGGAGACCGCCCTCGAAGAGGCAGAGCGATCAAACCGTCCCATCTTTTTCATGGCTGCGGCGGCGACCTGCAGCGGGATCTCGGGCGTATTCTGACCAGGTTACACCGCCACGCAGAACAGTTTGTTCTCGCAAAAAGAATTCATTGAGGCTTCCCGATCATTTGTGTGCGTCCGCCTGGAGTCCTACGAAAGTGAAGAGCATCAGAAAATGGTTAGGTCTTTCCTTGACGGCCGCTTCGAAAACACTGCCTTCTGCCTGCTTGCCCCAGATGGGGAAACAAGGCTTTCCGGAACGGGGCGGAGCCCCTCTCAGGGTCTACGTCAGGGACGGGGAAACCGGGGACCCGGAAGGGGGCGCAGGGAAAGCGGCGTGGTGGAGGCGATGAACGAGGTCGCGAAAAAATTCCGGCCCAGGGGCTCCGGGGAAGGAGCACTGGTGCAGGATTTTCACAGTTTTCGCCAAGGACTCAATGTTGCCTCCGGAGACCAGCGGC
This sequence comes from uncultured Roseibacillus sp., assembly GCA_963989605.1. Lineage (GTDB taxonomy): Bacteria > Verrucomicrobiota > Verrucomicrobiia > Verrucomicrobiales > Akkermansiaceae > Roseibacillus_B. Next base: position 1,723 of record CAXEFH010000040.1, read on the forward strand.
TGCTGGTTTTCGTGGTTGCAGCCAAGGAAGACCGGGAGGGAATTCGCAGGGGACTGCGGGGCTTGATGAGCGACAAGGAGATCGTTGGGAAATTCCACGCGGACTTCGCCGATGAAAAGTCCGACTCAAAATGGCGAAGCGCCGTCAAAGGAGAACGGGGATCAACTGGAATTTTCGTTATCCGGGCAGATGCCTTCGGCCAAACTGGAACCGTTGTAGATCAACTCCCGGTTGACGCGAAACCAGAGGATTTCAAGAAGGCTCTTCTCGAGGCCAACACCTCCTTCGCTGAAACGGAAAAGCGTAAGGTTTACAGTGAGCATGTTGCCGAAGGTCGCCGCGCGAGGGTCCATTTTGAGAATGGAATGCCTTACGGGGAAGATCGTGACGGAGATGGAGTAATCGACCACCGGGGAGGCCGCGGAGGCCGGGGCGCTGGGCCAGACGCCGGTGAGCGCCGTGGACCTCCATCTGGCCGCCGAGGAGGGCCCCCACGAGGAGATCGCCGTCCGGGCCAGCCTCCGCAACGGCCACGTATTCGTCCCGGAGGAACCGATTAAGGGACCTCGCAGCCCGTCAGTAAAACCCCTGGGAGCCTCCCTCAGGCACCCGGCCATGTATCCGAGAGCCTGTAACCTCCAGGCCATGGATCATCTGTCTGAAGGGTATGAGTTGTCGTTCCAGTGATCCACGCCCGGCCTGAGATCGTTGGTAAAATGGCGGGGATATCACCTACGGTCGAGACCGCATCAATGGTGCAAAGAAATTCCGACCCGATCAGGGAGCGGGCGCAATAGGTGTCCTGCAAGGTCATGAGTCCCTTCCGGTGGAGGACGGCCATGCGGGCTGAGCAGCCCGTCCCAGTTGGGCAGCGGTCGATTTTACCAGGCCGGATCGCGACGGCGTTGGAACCTTTCAGGATATGACCCTCCCTGAGCAGCGGCCCGGCAAATTGACAGAACGAGAGATGCTGCCACCCAGGGTTACCCGGGTGATGAAACCCTAGCTGCTCGTTTGCAGCAGTGACTATTCTCATCCCCAGTTCCGTGAGCTCTCTCGCCTCACCGGGTTCCAGCCGGAGCCCAAGGGTCTCCGAATCAGCGATCACGAAGCTGTCCCCGCCGTAGGCTGTATCCACTTCGAGCGTTCCCAGCCCCGGCACTTCAAGCGGCACCTGCAGCTGAGCGGCAAAGGAAGGCACATTGGTAATGGTAACCCGTTCGACCCGGCCTTGGCGACAACGAGCGCGAACCCGGACCAAGCCCCCGGGTGCCTCCAGAACGATCTGAGTCTCCGGCTCCTGCATCGGAAGAATTCCCTGTTCCAGCAGGACTGTCGCAACACAGATGGAGTTGGACCCGGACATTGGCGGGGTGTCGGCAGGCTCCATGATGAGAAACCCCATGTCGGCTTCAGGGTGGTGGGCCGGGACAAGAAGATTGACGTGGCGAAAAAGCCCACCCCTCGGTTCATTGAGGACGAAGTCGCGGAGTGACCGGTCACGCTCAAGGAAGTCACGCTGTTCCCAGAGGGTCTTCCCCGGAGGAGGATCGACCCCACCCACGATAACATCACCCACTTCTCCCTCCGTGTGGCAGTTGATGATCTCGATAGTTTCCGGAACAGACATCTTCCGACAGGGAGTGGCGAGAAATGATGCGACGCTAAGGGGCGGGGCGGATATCAGGATCTGAATCGGTGGACGCCTTGCCGGGGGTTTGCTCAAACCCTCCGGTGGGCCAGAGCTCCAGGCGGCGGATGAAGCATTCGGCCCACTCGTTCTGGATCCCGATAAACCCGGCCGCCGGGCTCGCCTCTCGGCCTTCGTTCACGAGAATCCCATTGAGCAGGATCCGATAGGACGTGCCGTCGCAGATGACTTCCATGCGGTTCCATTCCCCCACCGGGTTGTCGACATCCCGGCGGCCGCGAAACCCCTTCACGTCCTTCCAGTCCGGATCCCGGTCCTTCCACCGGATGCTGGCCACAGATTTTCCTGTTGGAGGGAAGGTGACAGGTGTGCCTCCTTTTTTCCAACGGTGGCCCCCGGTGGTCTTCTCGACCTCACAGGTCAGGCTGGTGGGGATCAGTTTGCCTTCCTTCGTCTTGCCCCGGAGAACATTGATATCCCCCATCGAACCTTCCAGCATCTGGGCTTGAATACAGGAGATCCAGGCACCCCCGAAGGAACCGTCAGGGCCGTGGCTGTGCAGCAATAACCCGCAATCACGCGCGCGATCGGCACGCTTCGACCAGGTCTTCTGCCCCCATTTGTATTCAAGGACGAGGTGATAATCGCGGTAGGCCTCCCTCGTCCGGAAGTAGCCAAATCCCTTTCCAGTTACCTGAAGTACTCCTTTGTTGATGACCGCAACCTCCTCCCTCCTGGTGCTGACAGAGTTTTTCTCACTCAGGTGAAAAATCCAGTTCTGGAAGGAAGGGTCGGCCAGAAGATCTATTTTACGATCAGGTGCCGTAGCGGCAGGAAGTGAAAATGCTGTTATCAGCAGTGTGGCAATGGTGGTGAGAGGAATGCAGAGAGACATGATGGATGGATAGTTAGGGCCACGGTCGAGATGAGGGCACCAAAGATCTAGGGAAGTAACGGAGACAGGGCAAGCGTGAGGCCCTGCACGCGGAAGATTCCCCCTGACAAGATGCAGGCAGTCCTTTAGCAAGGAACTATGAACCTACCAAACGCCTTCGTCGTAGTGGCGGCCGCGCTGATCTCCTGCATGGCCGTGGCTGAAGAGCGCCATCTCTTCATTCTGTCGGGCCAGAGCAACATGCAGGGCCTGAATGAGAAGACCTCCGTCCTTCCGGAATTGAACAAGCTGCTCCCCGGCGCGGATATTCAACACGTCAAATACGCCCGCGGAGGACAACCCATCCGGAAGTGGGTGAAAACGTGGGACCAAATCGCCCGCAGGCACAAGCTTGGGCAACAGTTCAGGGACCCGTCGGAATTTTATGACATCGTCCTCAAACAGGCCAGGTCGAAGATCGCCGAGGGGAAGTTCAATAGCGTCACCTTTCTATGGATGCAGGGTGAGCGGGATGCCAAGACGGGGCTTGCCGCGGCTTACGAGGAAAGCATGAGGACCCTCATTACGAGCCTGCGAACAGACCTCGGAATTCCGACGATGAACTTCGTGATCGGCCGCCTTTGTGACCACCTCAATCATGACCAGTGGAATGCGGTGCGCGATGCGCAGGTCAAGGTGGCTAACGATGACCCACGAGGGGCATGGGCCGACACGGATGACACCAATGACAAGGAACGGGATGGCCGGAAATGGAACGATCTCCACTACACGAAGGAGGGCTACGATCTTTTCGGCCGACGCCTTGCCCGTCAGGCAGTGAGACTCATTAAAGGCGAGAAGCCCGACACCGGAGGAAGGCCGGAATAGGCCGATGCCAGATGAAACCCGCAACAGGCGACTGGGTGCTTCCTTCCGCCAGACAAGCCGCGAGACGGTTGTTATCCTAGTAGCCTGGCTGGCGTTTCTTTCGTGGACCGGGCTGGTATGCGGCCTCGCGGGCCGTCTGGAGGCTGGCAAGACTGTGGAGACCCTCTACGGGATGCCTCGCTGGGCCTTCTTCGGAGTGGTGCTGCCATGGATTGCCGCCTGCGGCTTCACCTTCTGGTTCTCGATATTCGGGATGAAGGACACACCCCTGGACCCGGACAGGAGTGCCCCTTCGGCGGATTCCGGCCCTGAGCTGCCATGAGAAGCCCTTATCTGGCCGCTACCGAAACGGGCAGCTCGAGTTCGGCCCTGATTTGCTTCCTTGGTTACATGGGAGTGGTTTTCATCATTGCCTGGCTGGCCGGACAATCCCGGAAGGGGAAGTCTTTCGTGGGGGAATATTATCTGGGAGGGCGCAACCTTGGGATGTGGGCCTTTGCCCTGACCTACGCAGCCACGGCGGCCAGTGGCGGAAGTTTCATGGGATTCCCAGCTCTGATCTACACGCATGGCTGGTCACTGGCATGGTGGATCTGCGGCTATATGGTCGTTCCCCTGGTAGCCCTCAGCCTCATCGCAAAGCGCATCAACCAGGTAGGCCGAATAGCGGGAGCAATTACCATTCCAGAGCTCCTCCGGAAGCGCTTTTGCAATAACGGAGTTGGTAATGTTGCCACGGTTCTGGTGGTGCTCTTCACCTTCTTCTACATCCTCGCCCAGTTCAAGGCGGGGGCCGCCATCATGGCTTCGCTGTTTGGGGACATTCCCCTCTACCAGACGTTGGTGACGGCTGTTGAGCGGACCATTGAGGGTTGGTTCTGGATCGGCAGCACGGATGGGGATTATCTGGTATGCCTGTGTTTTTTCGCGCTCGCGGTAATTGCCTACACGGCTTATGGAGGATTCCGGGCAGTGGTCTGGACCGACGTCATGCAGGGTCTTGTCATGCTGGTCGGAGTCCTGATCCTGCTGGGCCTTACTCTTTCTCAGGTAGGCGGCCTCGACAATGCGACCCGCCAGCTGCAAAAGCAGACGCCTCCTGAATTTGGAACCGCAATCTTCCTTGGCACCCCGCAAAGCAAGGGAAGCTCTATCCCGAAGGGAACGTGGCTTGCCTCGGAGAAAGGAGAAATCGTGAGAGTCAGAGAAGCCGGAATCATCTCACAAACGATGGCGCCGCTCGAAGTCCTGATTGTGACTTCCACTGACGAATCAGAGCGGCTTGCCGGTGAAGTAAGACGGGATGTCATTGCCCGGATCATAGAGCGTGAACCGTACGAGCATGGGGCTGGACAGGCGGGCGTCTACCTGACCGCCCCTGGGCCGCACCGGACCAAGCCGGAGGGTTTTCTGCCGGTGATGCTGGCGCTAAGCTTCTTCGCCTTCTGGAATTTTTCGGGGGCAGGCCAGCCCAGTTACATGATACGGCAGATGGCTTTCCGGAACACGGTAGTGCTACGGCGATCAGTTCTCTTCGTGGGCGTGTTCTTTACCCTCATCTACCTTCCTCTCATCTTCATCTTTACGAGTGCACGGGTTCTCCTGCCCGGCATGGAGATTGACCCGGACCGGATCATGCCTGAGATCGCAAGCCTCGTGACCAGCAACGCCGGAATTCCGTGGCTGGCAGGAATCCTGGTAGCCGCTCCCTTTGCCGCCGTTATGTCGAGCGTGGACAGCTTTCTTCTCCTTGTTTCCTCCGGGGTGGTCCGGGATATTTACCAGCAGAATTCAAAGCGGGAGGTCCCGGAAAAAACGCTCGCAAGGCTGAGCTACATGACAACCCTGTGTGTCGGCATTTTAGCTGTCATCTTTGTCCTGAATCCTCCCGAATTTCTCCAGACCCTGATTGTTTTCGCCTCGGGTGGTTTAGGAGCGTGTTTTCTTGTCCCGGTCGTTCTTGCACTCTACTGGCGGAGAATGACGGCCCGTGCAGCGGTGGCCGGGATGATGATCGGGGGGCTCCTGATGCTGCTTCTCTATCTCATCGGGTGGAAAGTGAATGGAGAGTTCAGTGCCTTCAGCCCCCTGCAAATCCATCCGTTCATCTGGGCCTCCGTGGCTAATCTGCTGTTCATTGTCGTCATCAGCTTCACCGGCCGCAAGCCAGACAGGGAAATCGTGGAGCGTTACTTTGGTGTCTGATCGCCAGCCGCTCATGAATTTCGAGTCGCGCACCTTATCTCAATTGCTAACCTGCGCCCTCAAGAATGAGCGCTGAAGAAAAAATCAAGGAACTGAATCTCGAATTGCCCAACGCTCCAAAGCCGATGGGCGTCTATAAGCCGATCGTCTTTGATGGCCATCTTGCCTATCTCTCCGGTCATGGCCCCCTGAGACCCGACGGCACTCTGGTGACAGGCAGGATCGGGGAGAATATGGGCCTGCAGGATGGTTATGATGCTGCCCGCCAGACCGGACTTGCCATGCTTTCCACCCTTCGTAGTGCTCTCGGCAGCCTCGACCGAGTCAAGCGGGTGGTTAAAACGCTTGGATTTGTGAATTCTGCGAACGACTTTCTTGATCAGCCCAAGGTCATCAACGGGTGCAGTGAACTGTTTGCCGACGTCTTCGGAATGGACAATGGCGTGGGGGCCCGAAGCGCTCTGCCTTCCAACACGCTCCCCGGAGGAATTGCCGTTGAGATCGAGATGATCGTGGAGACCTATCCCGAATGAAGGCGCTCTCCGCGCGGGGGGTGAGTCACCTCGAAAATGTTTCTTCGCCCGCCCTGCTGGTTTGGCCCGAGCAGGTGCAGGCCAATATCGACCACATGGTCAAATTGTGTGGAGGGGCACAACGACTGCGGCCCCACGTCAAGACCCACAAGATGGACGCGGTAGTGCGGCTCCAGATGACAGCAGGGATCACCCGCTTCAAGGCTTCAACAATCGCGGAGTTGGATATGTGCCTCGCAGCTGGGGTCAGGGACGTCCTTCTGGCCTACCCGGTGGTCGGGCCTAATCGGGATCGACTCGTCAAGTTAGCCAGATCCTATCCGGATGCGCGAATGGCTTTCATCGCGGACAGCACCATTGATTTTCCAGCAATCAGCACACTCTGCATTGCTGCGAACGTGGAGCTGGGAGTGTTTGTCGACTGGGATTGCGGAATGACCCGCACGGGTACGAGCTCGGTGAGCAAAGCGCTCGAGCTGGCAAAGACCGCCTCAACGACCTCCGGACTACATTTTGCCGGAGTCCATGTCTACGATGGTCATATACGTCACTCTAAAGTGCCCTCGCGAAGGGGAGAGTGGTCAGCGGCAATGGCTTCCGTGGAGGTAGTGCTTGATTCTCTCGCAGAGCACGGAATCGCAGTTGGGGAGGTGGTTGGAGGAGGGTCTCCCACTTTCGGATTTCACGCCGGGGACCGGGGCTGGCACTGCAGTCCGGGAACTGTCCTGTTCTGGGACCACGGCTACGGAAGTGCCTTTCCGGATCTCCCCTTCGAGACCGCAGCAATGGTTCTCACTCGTATCGTCAGCAAACCAGGAACCAATCGTCTTTGCCTCGACCTCGGGCACAAGGCCATTGCTTCGGAGGGTCCCCTCGACGGCCGGGTCCATCTGCCGGGGCTGGAGTCTGCAAGAGTCGTGGGCCACAGCGAGGAACATCTTGTGCTCGAGATCGCAGAGAAGGAGAGCTACGCGGTCGGCGATACTCTCCTCGGCGTGCCTCACCACATCTGTCCCACGGTCGCGCTCCATGAGGAAGCTATTCTCGTACGCGATGGGGCCGTGACCGGCGAGAGCTGGAAGGTAACCGCTCGCAACCGAAAGTTGACGGTTTAACAGCCTCGCAATGAAACTCATTTTCGACGCCCATCTCGATCTTTCGCTTTGTGCCATCGATTATAACCGGGATCTGCGAAGGGAACTCGATGAAATCCGGGAAGAGGAAAAGGGTCTCAATGACCTTGGCGGCCGCGGCGCTGGAGTCGTGTGCTTCCCGGAAATGCGACGGGGGGGAATTGGCCTTTGTGTGGCAACCCTCCTCGGCGGCTGCATGAAGCCGGGAGCGGCAGCATCGGGATGGAACTCTCCCGAGATCGCCTGGGGCCAGACGCAGGGACAGCTCGCATGGTATCACGCCATGGAGGAGCTGGGGGAACTAGAGAAAATTGATAACCAAGCCTCGCTGCGACGGGCTGTGGAACGGTGGAGGGAGGGAAGAACAGATGGCTCGATCGGCTACGTCCTGAGCTTGGAGGGGGCGGATTCCATCCGAACGCCAAGTCATCTGGAACAGTCCTGGGAGCAGGGCCTGAGAGCTCTGGGCCCCGCCCACTACGGATTGGGTCGCTACGCCCCGGGTCATGACCAGAAAGGGCCCCTTCCTGGACAAGGGCGCGAATTGCTGCGCGAGATGGACCGGCTCGGCATGATTCTCGATGCCTCGCATCTGTGCGATGAGGCCTTCCATGATGCGCTCGACCTCTACACCGGACCGGTATGGGCTAGCCACTCGAACTGTCGCGCCATTGTAGACGATCCCAGACAGATCTCAGACGAGCAGATAATTCGACTGATCGACAGAGGCGCGGTGATCGGAGGAGCCCTCGATGCGTGGATGATGGTGACGGGTTGGCAGAGGGGAATCACCACTCCCCGGGAAGCCGGGTTACGGCTTGAGCATCTGCTGGACCACACGGATCATATCTGCCAGCTAGCCGGAAATGCTGATCATGCAGGGATCGGATCCGACCTCGATGGCGCATTTGGAATGGAACAGACCCCTCAGGACGTTCAGTCCATTTCCGCCCTGCAGCATCTGGGAGACCTGCTTGAGAAACGGGGCTACGCCTCTGAGGACATCGACAAGATCCTGCACGGTAACTTCATCCGTTTTCTGGCCAAGAGCCTCCCGGCCTAGTCACGACTTAAAGTGACCCCGCCGCCATACCGGGTGAAATCTCTGCATGACGAATCCGCGAGAGGAGCTTCTCGAACATCTACCACGCGAGTTTCCCTGGAAGATACTCCTCGATCAGATCCTCGTAGAAGGGCCGCAGAGCGGCAACGTCCACCCGCTTGCTGCACTTGGTATACAAATCATATGGGTTGAAGGCATCAACCCACCTGAACATCGCGCGATCATGGTCACTCATGAGATACTGGTATTCCCCCTCCTTGTGAAGCGGGTAACAGGAATGATAGCGAATCATATAAAGGGCTTCCTCAGGGAGGTGATTTTTGACTACATGATAGAGATATTCGTCGTGACCCCAGGACATGATTACGCGGCCAAGGCCACACCCCTCCTCATAAATCCCAAGAGGGGTTGAATACTCCGGACGCCGTGAATCCGGATTCTCCGAGAAATATTCGTGGTACACGATTTTCTCTGAAAAACGGCACCCAAGGGGAAAGGTGTCACCCACAACAGCCCACTGAGGCTCTCCAAAGAGACAGAGGATCTTCCCCAGATCGTGGATCAGCCCGGTTAGGATGAACCAGCGGGGTTGTCCATCATGACGGATCGCCTCGGCCGTTTGCATGAGGTGCTCAATCTGAGGCAGGTCGATATCCGGATCACTGTCGTCGACCAGGGTATTAAGAAATTCCAGCGCCTCCCATACGGTCATCTGTCGCTTGTCGAGAGGGAGGTATTCCGCTCGCTTCTGCTGCACGAAATCCATGGTCTGGTTCTGATGGTTGAGACGATAGAATTCCCGAACGCCGGGCCGCGCCTCTGCGTCGTAGGCACGAAATTCCCGATCCTCATTCTCATGCTCGGGATAACGCCTGAGAAGGTCGTCCTCCCACTCATCGAGGTCCCGAAGGAGTAGCGTCTCTGGGGTCTGGGCAGGGTCCATGGTCCCGGGCAGCGTAGCCCCTGTTTTTCAAATGACGAGAATTCGGGACGAAAAGGAGGCTTTTCCGACCAGCTTGAAAAAATTTGGAAACGAGGGGGGGATTTCCCGGTGAGGAGAGCAGAGACCCCACTGTCCTCTCACCACCCGAACCCCCAGCTTTCTCGATGAAAACAGCACTGTTCATAACCACTCTGGCAATTCTGGCCTTTCTTTCCTCCTGCTCCAGTTCGACCCATCGCACCTCGCTCGTGAAAACCGACGTGGTCAACGGCAAGAGCTTTTCTACCGGGAAACAACAGGCTCGCTACTCCTACTGGTCAGATAGAACCGCCAGCATTCCCCTGCGAGTTACCATCGATCTGAGTGAGCAGACCGCCTACTTCTACCGCGGGGAGGAAAAAGTTGGGCAGTCCAGGGTGGCAACCGGCAAAGAAGGACACTCCACCCCAACAGGATCCTTCACGATTTCCGAAAAGGTAGTGGCCAAGCGCTCAACTCTCTACGGCCGGATCTACGATGCCGACGGCAATCTCAAGGTCGCCGATGCGGATACCCGGCGCCATGCGGTGCCCAGAGGCGGGAAATTCGTCGGGTGCCCGATGCCTTACTGGATGCGCCTGACTGGCTCAGGCATCGGGATGCATGTTGGACCAATCCCAAATCCTGGTTCCCCTGCCTCTCACGGCTGTGTTCGGATGCCGCGTGAAATGGCCCGGAGCCTCTTCGAAAAAGCTCCGGTCGGCACAAGGGTTACCATCGTGCACTGAAGCGACAATGAAGGGTCATCCAAGAGCTCCGTCTGTTCATTCCCCTTCAAGGCATCCTATTACTCCCTCGGCCATGCGAGATGCCCCGGGTCTTTCACCGGGATACTCCAGAGCTTGTGCCCGGCTGTTACATAAAGCGTTCGGAGATCCTTCCCCCCAAAAGTGCAGTTAGTCACCATATCCGCTGGGACCGGGATAGTCTGCAGAAGCGGTCCCTCAGGGGAGAAGACATACACCCCGGCGCCGTATTTAATGCTGGTTTCTACCGGGGGCTTGGGAAAATTAAAGCCTGCGGTCGCATAGATACGGCCCATTGAATCCAAGGCCAGACCATCGGGACCACGATCACTACCCCAGTCGAAGAGAAGTTTACGGCTGGCAGGAACCACCGAGCCGTCTGCCCGGAGGTCGAAACGCCAAAGTTTACGGTTTCCGCCGAGTCCCTCAGCGGGGCCATCGTTCACGTTATCCGCCACGAAAAGGAACTTATCATCTGCAGAGATCAGGATGCCGTTGGGTCGATGCACTTCATGGGTGATGATTCGAGAAAGTTTCCCGGGAGCATCAATCCGGTAGACTCCTTCAATTTCCCGTCCCTGCTCGTCAAACTGTTCTACGTCATCCCGGTTACCATAGCGGGGATCCGTGAAGTAGATCCGCCCTCTGGAATCCACCGCAAGATCATTGGGAGAATTGAGTCTTTTCCCCTCGTAGTGACTGGCAAGGACCATGATCGTCCCATCCTTGCCGGTTCGCGTCACGCGGCGATTCCCCCCCTCCCCACCGCCCTCGCAGGCCATCAAGTTTCCCTCATGATCAAAGAGAAGCCCATTCGCCCGCCCCGAGGGAATACGGAAGACATGCATAACCCCCGAAGGGTCACGGCGCATGATACGGTTATTTGCAATGTCGGTGAAATAGACATTTCCAGAGGGATGCCACGCCGGCCCCTCCGTGAAAGCAACCGCGCCCTCAAGTTTAAGCTGTGCGACATCCGAGACCTGAGCCTCAAGAGCGGGCAGACATAAGGAAAAAAAGGCAGTCAGAAGGCCATTAAATTTCATATCCGGACCCTATTGAGCAGGGTGGAGAACCGCAAGGCGTCGTGGGAGATTTTGAAGACGATGTGTGCGGAATGCCACACGTATTAGATCGCACAATGGCAGCCTTTGACGGAAACAGAACGGCAGCCGATCCTTTACCATAATTGCGAGGAGTCTTTCTTCTCGTTGCCTTCGATTCTGCTTGAGGCGGCCCTGCTCGGAGTCGCGGGAGGGAGCCTGGGGATCATCCTCGCCTTCGTCGCGCGCCAAGGCCTCTATCTCTTCCCTTCCATCGGGAGCGCGATTCAAATTGAAATTGCCACCGAGACGGTGATTTTCACTATCGTCTTTGCAACTGTTGTCGGCACGGTCAGTGGCCTTTACCCCGCTATCAGGGCCTCACGAATGAAGCCTACGGCAGCATTTCGCCCCAAGTAACCGCTGACAACCACTCATTGCAACCTCGGCGCCAGCGAGCTTAACTGTCCACTCCAGCCAAACCCGATACAATCAAGCCATGAAATCATTTTTCGCTCTCCTTCTCATCGTCTCAGCCCTCTCGCTCCCCCTGAGGGCTGCCGATCATCCCAACCTGATAGTGATCCTCGTCGATGACATGGGTTGGATGGACCTGTCCTGCCAGGGAAGTGACTACTACCGCACCCCTGCCATCGACCGCCTTGCTACCGAAGGCGTGCGCTTCACCAACGGCTACGCGGCCTGCGCCGTGTGCTCCCCGACGCGCGCCGCTCTCCAAACCGGCCGATACCCCCACAGGATAGGAGTAACTGACTGGATCCGGTCCCGTTTCCAAAGAGGCCGCATCGGCACCCCAGACCAAAATCCAACGCAATACGTTGGCGGTAAGAATCGCCAGTTCCTTTGTCCCCCGAATCCTTATTGGATGGAGCACGAGGAAATTTCCATTGCTGAGATACTGAAAGAGCAGGGCTACCGCAGTGGCTACATCGGCAAGTGGCACCTTGGCGATCCCGCGTGGTTTCCACCCGGGCAAGGGTATGACGAAAACAAGGGTGGCTGCGACTACGGGCAACCTCCCAGCTACTTCGACCCCTATAACCAGCCCAGGGGCCGGCACGAGACCCTCCGGCAGGGGATCCACAATCTGCCCGGCCGCAAGAAGGGTGAATACCTCACTCACCGCGAAGCTGATGAGGCAGAGGCCCTCATCCGAGGATGGCACAAGGAAAAGAAACCCTTCTTCCTGATGGTTGGCCACTACGCAGTCCATACCCCGATCCAGGCCCTTGCCGAGGTCGCTGCCAGATACCAGCGCGACCAGAAACCGAATAACGCCAAGTATGCGGCCATGGTCGAATCCATTGACGATTCCACCCGGCAAATCCTGGCCACGCTCAAGGAACTCGATATCGACGGGAACACCCTGATCATCTTTACCAGTGACAACGGCGGCCTGGACCGCAATGGCTCGCCAACCGACAACGCTCCCCTGCGGAGTGGCAAAGGCTACGCCTACGAGGGAGGGATTCGGGTGCCCTTCCTCGCGCGCTGGCCCGGAAGAATCCCCGCCGGAAAAATCAGCGACCTACCGGTATGCTCAATCGACATCTTCCCCACGGTCGTGGAAGCAGCGGGAGCCAAGCTCCCTGGTGACCGGGCCATCGACGGGCTCTCCCTGATGACTCACCTTGAGTCCGGGGGAATAACCAAGCTCAATCGGGACGAACTCCTCTGGCATTTTCCTCACTATCGGCATGCCCCGGGCCCATACAGCATCATTCGGCAGGGCGATCATAAGCTCATCAAGTTCTGGGGCGGCCCTTTTGAGCTCTATGATCTGAAGGAGGACCTCGGGGAGGCAAGGAATCTTGCCGCCGATATGCCCAAGAGAGTCAGCGAACTCGACACCCTCCTTATCAAGCGCCTCAAGGAAACCGGGGCCAAGCTTCCACGCGAAAACCCGGACTTCACCAAGAAGTAATACTCCTGCGAAAATCTCCGACTCCATGGCCGAATACGGACTAAAGACACCACCTGGACTTCTGATTGGAATACTTATCCCAATCATTGCGGCAATCCCGCCTTGGACCGGCCGATATTGCTACATTAACGTCAGTGGTAATTGCATTCAGGTGGATGCCTATGAGCTGTTTTTCTGGGCTCCATTTTTTACCTCGTTGGCGCTCCTGCTCATTGGCACAGTATTATCCAAAAAGGGTCACAGCGGTCTGCTCACAAGTACGAAGATCACTCTGCCAATGTCTCTTGTTTATGCCGTGCTGACCCACGTTATGTTCCTCATCTCCTTAGGCTCAATCTAGGCTTCGTGTCGAAGCACAACCCCTCGATTCCATTCTGAAGCGGGCATATTGTTTCTGACCCCCTACTTCAGGACTCTGGCCAGCCAGCTTCTCAATTCCCTCCGCACCGGAGAGGGCCTCAGAAGCCAGGCGTCACTGTGATTACGAAACCCGGTGCCACGGAAGGTGAAATTTCCCTTCACCCCGGCCTCAGCGAGGAATCTGGCCGTCTCCTTGAACTGGCTCCCTTCCGAACACACGAATTGCGGTCTGGGTCCAAGCCGCCGCAACCGCCCAAGAGCTGCGGCACGATCCGAACCGGGATACCCCCACCTGCGGACTCCGTCATAGTGGCTGTAGGGAACGAAAGCCTTCCAGAGGCTGGCAACCTGGTCGTCATGAAGCCCGATAAAGTTGCAGGCAATCGCGCCCCGCGAAAACCCACAGAGCACCAGGCGCTCCTGGTCACCACCAAACTCGGAACAGATGTGCTTCACCGCCTGACGACAGTAGTTGACTGTGGGCTGCGGATCATGCTCCGGTTTGCTCCCCCACCACCGGCGAACGTTGGCCCTTCCCTCCCCATCGAGATATGGCAAGCACAACCAGATGTAGCGCTCTCCCCCCGAGATTCCATAGCCCATGCGGCTTCCCTCCACTCGACCACTACTGACGTCCCGGTTTCGATCCCGATAGGGACCATTGCCAGCATACTCCACCAGCACCGGGTAACGCCGCCCCGGGAGCCAGTCCGAGGGGAGATAGAGTAGGTGGTAGACCCCAGTTCCCTCGTAGCCGGGCAGAACGGCCTTCACCCGCCTCCCTGCACCGGGCGGCTTCTCACTCAGGTCCGGCACGGCGAGGTCCGGCTTCACCGTCGAAATGTCCGGAAGCTCCGCCCAGACCGGGTTGGAAATGACCAGGGCGGCCATGATAATTATCCGCAGCACAAGGAACCTTAGAAGGCCCCCGGCCGAAGATCCAGCACTCTACCCTCCTCAATCGCGCCGATATCCTATTCAATGGAATCGCTTCATGCAGGAATTCCTTCCAGAACATCGCCCCCTGTTTTCCCTCGCTCCCATGCAGGACGTGACCGACCTGCCTTTTATGCGGGTCATGGAACGATTCGGCGGTCCCGACGTCTACGTCACAGAGTATTTCCGGGTTTATGCGAACTCGCGGCTGAAACCCTACATCCTGCGCAGTATCGATGAAAACCCGACTGGCAAGCCCGTCTTTGCCCAGATGATCGGCCAGGATATTCCCTCGTTACTGCGCAGCGCCCAGGAACTGGAAGAGCACCCGGTGGCCGGAATTGATCTCAACCTTGGATGCCCTGCCCCGGTGGTTTGCCGCAAGGATGCCGGGGGCGGACTGCTACGCAAACCCGCAAAGGTAGACCGTATTCTCGGGGAACTACGCCAGACCATCAGGGGGCGCTTCACTGTCAAGACCCGGGTAGGCTACGAAACGCCCGATGAGTTTGACACCTTGTTGCAAGTATTTCAGCGGCACCAGATCGATGCCCTTGCTATTCATGGGCGAACGGTGAGGGAGCGCTACCAGACTCCGGTCCACCCGGGCTGCATCCGTAAGGCGGTCGAAACCCTTTCCTGTCCCGTGATCGCCAATGGAAATATCGTCGATGTGGACACCGCCCGGGCAGTAGAGGCCCAGACCGGGGCAGCAGGCCTCATGCTGGGCCGGGGAGCGATCCGCAATCCCTGGATCTTCGACCAGTTGCGGTCCACCTTCGGGGGCGGAAAGAGCCCCCACCCAACCGGAAAGGACCTTCTCTCCTACATTACACAACTCTGGGAGGAGACCGCCCGCGAACAGATCAAGGCCTACCGGGGTGACAGGCAGGTTCAGAAAATGAAGCGCTATCTCGCCTACATTACCCAGGGGCTCGATCCGGGATTCGACCATGAGATCCTGCGTGCCAGCGAGGAAGATGAGTTCTTTCGCATCTGCCGTCGTTACCTCTCCCACGACCATCCCCTTCCCGGGTTGCCCCAGGAAACCTCCCGCCGCTTCTGCGGCTTCTCGGACTTACTCTCTGGCGCCAGCTCCCGGGCCACGTCCCTCAATCTGCCCTCCTCATCAT
>CAXEFH010000041.1:0-17133 GCA_963989605.1 uncultured Roseibacillus sp.
TTAATGATACGGCGACCAGCGAGAGCTACACCTCTCTATTCGTCGGCTGCGTCAGATGTGTATAAGAGACAGACCCGCATCCCAGTAATGACTGTTGACGACGTCATAGCTCCGGTTCTTACGGCGCACTTCCGAGAGAAAGTTATTAACAAAATCCAGAATGGATTCGTGCATGTCTTCCTTGCGGATGAATTCGCTTCCGCCATACGGAATTCGCCACACGCGCAGGCTCTTGTTGATCTCATCATACTCGGGTTGATCTTCAAATCGCCGCGTCACAACGTCCACGTCGTATCCGAGCCGCGCAAAGCGCTTGGCTAACTCCAAAACAAAAACGACCTGCCCTCCCGTGTCAGGCTTTCCCAATTCAGGCTCTGCTCCCACGTAGCCGTGGGTCGAAATCATCAGAATTGATTGTCGCTGGGGATCAGTCATTGCGTTTCTCGCTCATTCACCGGTCTTATAAAAACCTTCATGTGGCCGCTCCTTCCCGGGAATTACCCCCCAATATCGTAACCCTTCCATGATCCCGGAGGCGTGATGGCCAAGGGCCTGATAGGCAGTCTCCTTTCGAACAGCTTCCCGGAGCTCAGCCCGGGCATTCCCTACCAGAATTCCCCGACAACATATTTCAAACATTTCCAAATCGTTTGCAGAGTCACCCGCTACGAGCACTTGCCGTGCCACATCCAGCCCAAGCAACTCTGCCACAAAGAGTATCGCCTGCCCTTTCCCTCCCTCAATGGGTAACACATCAAGGTCATGCCGTCCGGAAACGATTACCCGGGAGGGTTGTCCAGAGCCGGCAATAGCGTCCCTGACGTGCTGTTGGAGCACTTCCCCCTCCACCCTGAAACTCGCCTTGTAGGCCGTTTGGAACTCCTGCCCATGGGGAACACCCCCCAAACCCTCAACGATTTCATCAACAATCCCCCGTTCCCATCCTGCAAAACGCTCCTGCCACTCTTCAACAGGCTCCCCTCCAAGCATCACTTCCGTACCCATGGCGGTGACAAGATCCTTCGGAACAAAGCTACTCGGAAACCCTGACAGAGTTTTCTGCACACTTGTCAGGGGGCGGCTTGAATTGAGTACGATGCGAAAGAGCCGGTCCTGACCTGAACACTCCAGCAGCGCAACCAGCGCTTCTGTATCTCCCGTCAGGGTATCGTCAATATCACTGACAAGACACCAGGGAAGCGAATCACTCATAGGTAAACACCGAAGACTCTTCTCAGAAGCCGATTCAGACACCTGTCACACAAATTGCAAGTCCAGCGCCCCCATGAGGCCTTACTTCACGCTTGGAGAAGAGCACCAATCGCGCGACCATGCAACTCCACCAAGTCACTTTGCCTCATGTTAGACGCCCACCACCACCTCTGGAAATATGATGCTGACCAGTATCCATGGATTGAGGAAGACTCCGTTCTTGCTCAGGACTACCTTCTCTCCGAGCTCACTGAAAGCACCGCCGCCGCTGGAGTAACCGGGACGGTTGTGGTTCAGGCACGCCAGACTATCGAGGAGTCAGACTGGCTTCTGCAACTATCCGATGAGTGCGATCTTATCCGAGGAGTGGTGGGTTGGGTTCCTCTGGCGGATAAAGACGTGAGTAGCCATCTCGAGCGCCTCGTCCAGCACGGTAAGTTCAAGGCCGTCCGCCATGTGGTGCAGGATGAGCCGGATGACGGTTTCATCCTTGGCTCCGAGTTCAACCGTGGCATCGCAAAACTTAATGATTACGGGCTCATATACGATATCCTCATCTTTCAGAGACATCTCCCGCAAACGGTGGAATTTGTTGATCAGCATCCCGAGCAGCCTTTCGTCATCGACCACATCGCCAAGCCCATTATCCACAATGGGCGGATTGAGAGCGAATGGCGACGCGGCATGACCGCGCTTGCTAAGCGTGACAATGTCATTGCAGTCAAGGTCAGCGGGATGGCCACCGAGGTGACCGACGACAAGATCGATGAGGCAACTCTAAAGAACTACTTTGAGGAGTCGCTCGATATGTTCGGTCCGGAACGACTCTGTTTCGGAACGGACTGGCCTGTCTGCCTCCTCCGGATTGATTCCTACGTCCGGTGGGCAGATTCAGTGCGTGCTTTCGTCTCGGAACTCGCCCCGGGTGAGCAGGATGCAATACTGCACGATACCTGCGCAAAGGCCTACCGCCTCTAGCCATCACCTCTCTCCGCAGGAGCATCCACGAAACAGACTCCTTCACCGGTCTGCAGATACTGATCCCCGGGGCTCAGGGGCGAACCGGATATCGAAAGGATTTGTCCGGACGCGCAGGAGCCTCAGGCCTCGAGGGTGGCTCTTCCCTGATTCGCTTTTGCAGATACGCGAGAGCGGCCTCCAGTTGGGCATCACGGCCCCCAAAGGATTCATGAGGAAGGTTATCTACAACCAGATCAGGAATCACCCCCGTCCCCTCAATGATCCAAGTCCGGTCCGGGGCATAGACCCCTGTCTCCGGGCTTCGCGCCATTCCTCCGTCCATGAGGCGCGTCGCCCCTCGCAACCAGATGCCTCCTCCCCAGGTCTTCGTGCCGATCAGAGGCCCAAGTCCCAGCCGCCGGAATCCCTCAGAAAAAGCCTCCCCATCCGAAATCGTATAGGCGTCCACCAGAACCACCATGTGTCCATCGAAGGCAAACTGCATGTTGGCAAAGGGACGACCCGTTCGCGTTTTCCAGTACATCCAGGGCTTTCGGCTTAGTCGGCTTAAGATCCAGCTATCAATATTTCCTCCATAGTTCTGCCGCATGTCGATGACAAGACCCTTCCGATTGAACACCGGGTAGTAGCCCTTGACGAACTCCGCATAGTTCGAGGCTGACATCCCCCTCATGTGAAAATATCCAATCTCTCCACTACCCTTGGTTTCCACCTCAAGTCGGCGGGTGTATTCCCAATGACTGGTCTTGAGATTCCGGAAGCCAGTCGAGGTCAAAGGAGTAACAATCGATTTTCTGGTGCCTCCCACCCCGATCCTCCGGGACTCCAGAAGCACTTTGCGACCCGCCTTGTTCTTGAGCAAGGCCCCAATCTCCGGGACCCGCGTGGCAGGTTCTCTATTTTTTTTTATTTATACGTCTACGACCTTGATCTACACACCAGCCTTGAGTAACGGACCCGCTTCTCCCGGGTAATCAGGGTCCGTTTCATATAAGCGCTCAATCCTGAACCCTTCCTCTGCTTTCGAAAGTTGCGCCCCAAGGTGGCCCAGGCTTGCTCCATCCGTGGCATCCCGGATATCCCCCGCATAAATATCCGTATGCATCGCAGAGAGTTCCCCCACCATCTGGGAGATGAGGTGGTCAAGCTCCCACCGTGTGGTGAGTCGCGGGAGCAAGGCCTCATGCCTCCGACCGATGGCATCCCAGTCCACACGGTGCATCTTTGGATCGTAAAAGTAATCCCGATGCATGCGCCAAGCATCACGAAACATTTGTCCCCACTCCTCAGCCGGGCTCACACTGAGAGAGAGCCCACTGACATTGAGCTTTGTCTGCGTCGTACTACTCGGTGGCTTTCCAGTAGCCGGAAAGAGATAAAAGCTGTCACCTTTTCGTACAAGACAGGTTGTTCCATCTCCCGAGATCTCGAACCCGCGAACTTCGCTCATGACCGTGGTCCACTTATGCCGGGTGGAGTCCGCAGTAATGGGAAAGGAAACCAGTGATGATTTGCGGCTGAGTGAAAGGGGCGAGTAGAGACAGTAGAGATTGCCCCGGGCTCTCGCCAGGTAGCGATAATTACTCGGTTCAACCGGTAATACAAAAAGTCGGCCATCAAGGCTCTCTAGGTTGATTCCCTTCTTCTCATCCTCACTTACCCCGAGAGGCGGAGGTTCGCCCTCGTCTGAGGCAACAAACGGGGAACGCTGCCCCCCAAGCAGGTCGAGGGCATAAATCCCAGCTGTCTTATCCAGAAGGGGCTCAGGTTGACGGGGACCCCAAGGGGAACCCTGCACTGAGCGAAACGTACGATCCGAGAGAAAATAGAGCCACTTCCCTTCTGGTCCGAAGGCCGGGCTGTAACTGTCAAGACGCCCGGTGGTCACTGCCTTCGGGGGATTTCGCTCCTTCGTGTCGTAGAGAAAAATCCTCTCGGTCTGGTTCTCCATGGTATCTGCATAGGCTATCCATCGGCTATCGGAGGACCAGGTCAGATCAATGTAATCCCATTCATTACCTTCTGCAGAACGGGCAACCTCCCATTCTTCCCCATTGGAAAGATCCCTCATCCATAGAATCTGGTCACGATCGGTATGCGCCAGAAGTTTCCCATCTGGCGATGGAATGCCATCATGCCTCATGGTGGTCCCTCCGGAAGTAATGGGAGACGGCTCTCCCAGTCCATCAGCAGGCTCTCGCCAGAACTCCATTTCTCCACTACGATCCGAGAGATATATCACATCCTTGCTTCCCGGGAGAAAACGAAGATCTCGAGTCCGACTATCACTATTTTGCCTGAGTCGTATGATCCGACCGGACCTCGCGGGCAGCACATAGCCGCGGCCACGAATCGTGAGGCCAACCTGCTTGCCGTCATGAGAGAGGAACCAGGAATTCAGATAGGACATTGGGTTGCTGATCCATCGCTCCCGTTTCTGGTCAAAGTCGGAAGCGAGGCGGACATCGACCTTCCGGGTTTCGTCCCGTTCAATGTCATAGATCCATAGATCAGCCCGGTTGGCGAAGACGATCCTTCCGTTATGTAACGAGGGGGAAAGGAGATCCCATCCAGCAAATACAGTATGCTGAACGAGACCCTTACCCTCAAACGTCATTGACCACAGATTCATCGTGCCATCCCGATCACTGCTGAAGTAAATTCGATCCTTCCAAACCATGGGATCGCGGCTTGTCCCGTCATAATCTGGAGTCAACGGAATTGCCTCTTTATCTCCATTCCGGAAGCGCCAGAGGTTTTCTACCAGTCCTCCCCGATATCGCTTTGCGAAGCTATTCTGCCTTGGCAGGCGGGTGAAGACGAGAGTCTCGTTGTCAGCAGCAAAACCACCATCACTGGCCTGCTCCAGAGGAAGGAGCCTCTTGTTTCCTGTTTCGACATTCAATATGGCGAGTTGGTGGGTATCCCGGGTGGCAAAATACCAGGTAGCGTACACCAGTTCGGTATCAGACTTCCACGAGACGGGCCTTGGACTACGACGCCCACTGATTCCCTCGTGCGTGACGCGCCTGGGGCGCCCTCCTTCAAGTGGCATGAGATAGATTTCATGAGTTCCATCATAGGATGCCGTGAAGGCAACAGTCTCACCGTTCGGGCTGATACATGGAAAGCGTTCACGCTCCAGATGGGTTGTGAGACGCCGTGCGGTCCCGCCATTGACGGGAACCCGCCAGAGATCACTCTCGGCATAAAATACAATGGTATCGTCGTTTAATGCGGGATGACGGTAATAGCCCAAAAGGCCTTCCGCGCCAAATACCGGCAAGGTGAGCAGCCCGATCGCTACAAGAGCACATCGTCTCATCAATGATGCAAGGGGTAAGGGTGAACCCCCTTATTCTCCTCAATTTCCGTCTCCATTCAATGCTCAATGCGTAAAAGAGGTCTCTATTGCTCCCCATCATCCCGTCGGTTTGAAGCGTAGCCTTACCGCTGTAACGCGGTGCCTCCCAGGATCCGGACACAAAAATCCAAAGGAAGTTCAACAAAACTTGATTCCCGTGTCGGTCTCTTTGTGGTAGTCCGACATTACCCCATCGATGATCAGAACCTCTTTTTCTCTCCTGCTAATCCTTGCGCCGCTGTTGCCCAGCTCCGCCAAGGTCACCTTCAACGAACACATCGCCCCGCTCGTTCACCAGAATTGTACTGGTTGCCATCGCCCCGGGCAGAATGGACCCTTTCATCTCATCAGCTACCGGGATGTCAGGAAACGTGCGCTCACGATCAACGACGTGATTCTCGACCGCTACATGCCACCGTGGAAGCCTGTTAACAAGAAAATGAATTACGCCAATGACCGGCGCCTGACGGACGAGGAAATTGAGCTTTTCGGCAAATGGGTGGAAGAGGGTATGCCCGAAGGCGATTCGTCCAAGAGCCCGAAACTTCCCGACTACCCCAGTGGGTGGTATCTTGGAAAGCCCGATCTTGTCATCAAGATGAAAGGGAAGTTCGAGGTTCCGGCAGAGGGCAGAGATATCTACCGGTCCTTTGTTTTTCCGCTGCAGCTCGAGGAAGATAAGTGGATCAAGGCGGTGGAACTACGCCCTAAGGCGAAATCGGCAGTCCACCACGCTCTTTTCTTTATCGATTCGAACGGCGCGGCCCGGAAAATGGATGGTCAGGACGGCAAAGCGGGAATCAGTGGAATGGGCTTCCTCAGGCAGGGCGGAGGCATCACTGACCCGGCTGCGGCCTTCGGTGGCGGCAATGGCGGGCTTGGAGGTCACGTTCCGGGTGCGACACCCGCAAAGCTCCCCGGCGACCTTGCCATGTTCCTGCCCCGTGGTTCGGATGTCGTAATGCAGACTCACTTTCATCCCTCGGGTAAAAAAGAGGTTGAGGAAGCAGAGCTGGCGCTCTACTTCGCCGATAAGTCCCCCGAGGTAAATCTCGTGCCCATTCAGATCCCTCCATTCTTCGGAGCGACCAAGGGAATAAATATCCCGGCAGGCGAGGAGAATTACATCGTCGAGGATAGTATTACCCTGCCGGTTCCCGTCAAAGCAGTCTCGGTAGGCGGCCACGCCCACTACATCTGCAAGTCCATGGTCATGACTGCATCGTTGCCAGATGGCAGGGAAATAACCTTGATGAGCATCGATGACTGGGATCTTGACTGGCAGGATCGTTACCAGTTTGAGAAACCTCTCGATCTGCCTGCTGGCACGGTCCTGAAGACACGCCTCGTTTATGATAACTCCGCAAGTAACCCCGAAAATCCCAACAGTCCTCCCCGGCGTATCACGTGGGGTCAGGAGTCTGATGATGAAATGGGGAGTGTCACTCTGATCGTCGTTCCCGAAAACAACGGCAAGATCCAGGCCATCAAGGATGCGCAAAGGGCTCAACTTATCACCAGTGCTGCCGAGGCAATCCAGAAGGCCTCAAGGACGTTTCTCAATGTGAAAAACTACGATGATAACGGAGATGGTCTCATTCAGTACAACGAAGTTCCCGGCCGGATGCGCTCCCGGATCTTCGGCCGATTTGATAAGGACGGAGATAAGATCCTCGATGAAGTCGAACAACCAGAGGTGCAGAAATATCTCGACTCAATCCTCGGGGGCTTCCGTGGGCGATAGAATCCTCTCATGAGAAGTCGAAAAGAATTGTTCCCGTTAGCTCTGCTCACCCTGCTGCTGTTCGTCAATCCATCCAGAGGGCTCCCGGAACAGGATCTCAGCATCGGGACAATCGTAGATATCGAAGGGATTGTCCATAATCCTGCGAATTCGCCGAAGACTGTCGCGGTCGTCTTTGTTTACGTGGATATCACGTGCCCAATCGCCAATTTTTATCAACCCGCCCTGAGACGTCTGGCGGAAACTTTTGAACCCAAGGGGATCCGTTTCTACCAGGTTCATCCCGATCCAGACGGTCAGAAGGATGCTCTTGCCGAGCATGCGAAAGCCTATGGTGTCACAAGCCCTGTGGTCCTCGACGCAAAACAGGTCCTTGCAAGGAGGCATGATGCAAAGGTGACTCCTGAGGCGCACGTCTTTCTTGCCGACGGAAGCCGGCTCTACCGGGGACGCATCGACAATACCTATGCGACCTACGGAAAGCGCAGGCCGGAGGCCACCAGCCATGATCTGAGGGAGGCCCTGCAATCCACCTTGGCGGGACGCAAGCCTGCGAAGGCCGTGACGAAGGCGGTCGGGTGCCAGATCCTGATCGAACTACATCCCTAGATCCCAGAGGGACCCACGGAAAAGAAGAGCCCTACTCCTTGGGGAGAACCCAGATATTACGGTAAAATACCGGGTTTCCGTGGTTCTGCAGGAAGATCGGCCCTCCGAGTTCCGGCTTGAGTGGACCTCCTACCGGAGCCGCCGTGGTGTGGGTTTTACCCATCTCCTGGTCATCATGAACCGTCACCCCGTTCAACTTAACGGTCATCCGGGGCCACGCAGTCCGCTTCCCATCCTTGTCAAACTTTGCGTGCGTGTATTCCACATCATACGTCTGCCAGGTCAGGGGAGGAAGGCACATGTTCAATTTGGATGCCGCGATCGAATAAATTCCCCCGCACTCGTTCATCAGTCCTTCAAGACCAAAGGAGTCCAGAACCTGTGTCTCCCAGCGACCCTGATAATAGACTCCGCTATTGCCCCGGCCTTGCGACCGTGAATGCGGACGATAGGGCGTCCGGAATTCAACATGAATCGTACAATCGCGGAACAGCTTCGTGCTGATTGCGTTTGTTGCCCCCAGCAGACCATCCGTGATTTTTCCATTCTTCCAATGATCGACATTGCTACCATCAAAGAGCACCACCGCCCCCTCGGGAGC
Organism: uncultured Roseibacillus sp.; assembly: GCA_963989605.1. Lineage (GTDB taxonomy): Bacteria > Verrucomicrobiota > Verrucomicrobiia > Verrucomicrobiales > Akkermansiaceae > Roseibacillus_B. The sequence continues at coordinate 8,512 of CAXEFH010000041.1, forward strand.
ATCCGCCCCGAGGGTCGGACTTTTACGCTCCACTTTCTTCAGGGCCATCTTCTCTCCGCTCTTGGCTGTAAGATGAAACGATCCCCCCGAAATCGATCCCGTGTAGTCCTTGTGACCCTCCGGTGGAAACTTGCGGGTAGCACTGAACTCTGTTCCGCCGCCGGCCATGTAGCGCTTTTTGCCGGAGGCGGCGGTAAACACCGCCTTTCCTCCATCAATCTTACCGTCCAGCAGGCTCTTGCCTTTTTCATCCCAGCCGGCACCCGGAAGGCCTCCCGGATAGAGAACAGCATGAAAATGACCGTTACCCAGGGCGATGACCTGTGCACCAGTACCCTTGGCGACATACTCTCCCTGAATCCTGAAATCAGGATCTTCCTCCGCGGCCTTCTTCTGATCAGTCCAGACTTTATTATTGTCGGCTGCTCGCAAAGCGACAGGCAACAGCGGGGTGATCAAGGTCACGAGGGCGGGCAGGAGTAAGACGTTCTTTTTCATGTGTGTCTGTTTGCTGGACGCGATCAAGACGTACGAAGCGGCCCTCGGAAAGCCCTTTATTTCACCATCGACCCCATCCGGATCACCTCTCCATGCGACCACGGAGAGTCACATCCCGGCTAACCCTTTTTTCACGCGCCCCGGCGACGATCCCGGCACAAAGAAACGAACGAGACTGACAGCCGGAGTCTCCGGTGAACTCTCTCCCTTGCCACGAGCTCCTCCATCTGGAGAAGCTCAGGATTTCTGGTGGAAACCTAGTGAAAGGCCTTTATCGCAGCCTCAGCGTCTGCAACACCCTTCTGCGCTTCTCCAATTACCTTGTTGAAGGCCTCAAACTTCTTGGTGTTCTCCTCAGTCCTCTTGGGTCTGGTCTGCAGCCACTCGTTGAGAGGCTCCTGGGAAGCCTCAAATTTTTGCTCGGCAGCCCGAAGATCCGCAATGGCCGCCTTGTAGGCATCCGCCTTGTCAGGATTTGCCTTTAAAAAAGCCTCGATAGCCTTGGAACTCATGCGAATAACTCCCTTGAATTCCTCAATGAAGGTAGAGGGTGTCTTGTCCCGTCCCGCGCCAAGCTGGCCCAGTTTAGTGGAACCGTCGTTATCAAGGACGACATAGGTAGGGTAACCCCTTACTCCAAACTGCTCCTGCAGCTTCTCGTTTCGCTCAACATATTTCTCGGGAACGACAGACTTGTCCTGCGGAAAATCGAGGGTCACGAGGAGAACATTCTCTTTCGCGTAGGTTTTCCAGACCTCCTCGGCAAAGACATTCTTATCCATCAACTTGCACCACCCACACCAATCTGAACCGGTGAAATTCAACATCAGGGGAAGATTTTTCTCCCCTGCCAGCTTGACCGCCGCATCAAAGTCCATGGTCCATATTCCGACCGAGGCACCTTCGAGTTCGACCTGGTCGGCCGCCTGCGCACTCATCACCACGGCACTTGCGGCCAGGCCTATCATCATTCTTTTTAGTGGCTTCATGTTTTCTATGTCTTTGTATCTATCAGATAAGACGGGATGAACGGATAATTTGTTCTTTTAATTTTTATTGGGCGTGATCCGGCGGTAAGCTGGGAATCCTCCAATGACAAGCATGAACTCCCGATCTAACTTAGTATCAGTGCTTTTGCTGATTCCTCGTTCTTATTCCTCTCCATCGAGAGAGAACAGATAGGCGAAGAGATCAACCAGCTCCTGTTGATCCAGCTCGCCGGCTGTCGGTGGCATGAGGCTCCCAACCTCCTCCTGCTTCATGATGCTCCCCCTGGGGATTTCGTGGAGCGAATTACTCGCGAAATCACGGAGCAGCAGCAACTCTTCATCACGACTCGCCTGGACATAACCCTGCTGAACATCTCCATCGCGGGTAATAATCCGACTGAGAGCATACCCCTCCTTGACCTGTCGCCGCGGCCAGAGCACTTCCGTTACAACGCGATCCGGCAGAAGGCCGCTCCCTACCGCACTGAGGTCGGGCCCAATCACTGATTGCCCTCCACGGTCCGCCTTATGGCAGGCTGAGCAACTTGCCTTTGAGGAATGAAACACCTCTCTCCCCCGCGATGCGCTCCCTTTTTTTGCTGCCGCCACCAAGTTCCTGATGACTCCCTCATCATACGCCTGTACTCCTCCTGCCCCAGCCAGCAGATCAAGGACAGCTTCCAACTCTCTCGCGACAAGTCCGGTGGAAACCCAGGCCCCACGAAGCAGCGCTGCCTGCCCATCCTTGATGGCAGCTCCTTCGAGTTCCTTCGCGAGCAACGCGGGGCCGCCCTCCCGGCTGGTGAAGTCCCTGAAAATGGTCATGATTGTTTCCCGGTCTTCCAGTTCTTTCAGGAGCTTTACGGCGATTCGGGTGCCCTCCTCCGGAGCAAGCTGCAGAATCGAAAACAGTGCCGAAGGACGAACTTCGCTTTCGCTGCCCACCTGGGATTTGAGAAAATCAACGGTGCTCCTTTCTCCGAGAGCGCCCAGGGAGCGCAAGGCAACCTCTCGAAGGACCGGATCAACCCGTTCACCTTCCGCGTATTTCATAACAGCTTTATAAAGCTCCTTCACTTTCCAGTGGGCAGCCAGTTCCACTGCCGCAATCCGTCTTGCGATGTCAGGGTGATAGAGGGCCCGTCCCAAGGGAGGCATGACATCAAACCCCGGACGTTCCCGTTCCATCATGGCCCGCAAAAGAGCGAGGCTGATCTCGTCTGAATTCAGGATTGCACGCAGGTCCTCTTCCTCGCCGAGGGCGGCCAACGTCAACGCGAGACCGTCCCATGCCTCTTTTCCGATAGTGCCACCATCAAGAATCTCGCGAATTTCCTCAACCACTCCACGCGAATCAGAGGCCCCCAGAACGGCTGCCAATCCTCCACGGACCCCAGAAAAATTCAGTTGTCCAGTCCTCAGAGCAGGCAGCCAGTAACGTTTGCTATGATGTACAGCCTGCGAGAAGGCATACTCAATCCAGCGATCACGCTTTGATTCGGCTGCAGCCGCAGAAACGAGCACCGATTCGGCGCGAGGAGATTGTCCTGCCGCCAGCACCGCTTCCATCCGCACCAGCGGATGAACATCACGAGCAGCTTTCACCAGAAGATCATGGAGATTCTCAAGCTTTTGACTCCAACGCCCAAGAACTCTTACTCCGTAGGCCCTTGCACGGTGGTCCGGGGATGACAAGAGAAGGCGCAGGACGACCTCATCCGGTCGCCCAAGCCACTCAAGGACGCTCACGGCCTCAAGAAGGTCCCGGCCCTCATGATTTCCCTCTGCTGCCTGACTCCATGCCCTGACCGCGGCCCTTACTTCCTCCGGTTGGCGGCTCGCGAGCACCTGCTTGGCCTTCAACCGCGTCCAGCGCTCCGGAGACCTGAGTGCTTCCAATAAACGAGCGAGGCTAGCGCCCACAAGGCTGGGCGGTTTTACGGCACCCCTGATGGGTGTAACCCGCCAGATACGCCCGTGAGTCTTATCCCTCTCGGGATGACGATAAAAATCATCCTGATGGCAGGTGATCGGATTATACCAATCGACGATGTAGATCGCCCCATCGGGACCCATCTTGACATCAATGGGGCGGAAATTTCGGTGCTTCGAACGTAGCAGCGGACTTTTCCACTCCAGTTTGAAACCGGCCCCATCCTCCCGGGTTTCGAAACGACTGACCTGATTTTTTTTATAGTCTCCAATGACAAACTGCCCCTGCATGTCGCCGGGCAGATTCCCCGCCCCGAGGCACTCAATGCCACAGTATCCACCCGGGTTCCCTATTCTGGGAAGTCGCAGGCGGCGCTTCGCCGGGATGGATGCCGGGGTGAGGAACGATACCCCTCCCGCGCCATCGATGACAAAGGATTGTCCAAAGTCATCAAAAGCGATTCCCCATGGATTCCCTGGACCCATAAAATCGTCCAGCAACGGATCGAGTCGCAGCTCACGCGGTCTCATCCGATACACTCCAGCCTGAAACAGGGAGGAAACTCCAAACGGAGTCTCTACCCGGGACTCAATCCCATCTCCCTGACACCACCAGAGTTCTCCTCCGGGGCTCCAGACAAAGGAATTGCTGGTCTGATGAGAGTCCCCATTTCCAAATCCAGTCAGGAGTGTCACGCGCTCGTCCGAAACGCCGTCTCCGTCGGTGTCTCTCAGAGTAAGCAAGTCCGGGCCCTGACCAATATACACCCGGTCCGGCCCAACCTCCATTCCCGTAGGGATCAACAGATCCTCTGCAAAAACCGTCGACTCATCCGCCTTGCCATCGTGATTGGTGTCGCGCAGAGCAATCACCCGATCATAGCCCCTCACTCCGGCTTCAATCTGAGGATAGACATCCGAGCAGGCCACATACATCCGACCACTCGCATCCCAGCGCACTGAGAGAGGATTGCGTACTCCGTGGGACTCGTCGGCAAAAAGGTTGACCTCGAAGCCCTCGAGAACCTCGAAACTATCCAATTCCTTTTGGATTCCGGCCTCACCAGAGCCTGTCAATTCCGGCGCTACCGGTGCCTTCCAGGGTTTTCCCGCCAGGATGGCTTTCTCGACTTCGGCGATCAGCTCCGGGTAGCTGGCCCATTCCTCCTGGATCGATGGCAAGCCGTGGGCGGCCTTGGCAAAAATTCTCCTGCTATCATCACCGAAGATGCACTTCCAGTTGGCGGGTCGCCAGTATTCGCACCAGAGCCGGTGTTTTTCAGCAACCGTCACGCACATCAGCTCATACGCTTCCCCATCCGGCTCGGGCTTGCCGGAAAGCTGCTCGATGAACGATGCCACCATATCTTCTCCACCGCCAGAGACGAAGGGAACCTTCCGCTCCGCAGCCAGATCGGCAATAGCCGCAGCATAGGCAGGAAGAGCGGCGCGCTCCGCAGCACCCTTCCACTGCATCGGAGCAGGTTCCAGAAGGACCAACCGCCTGCCCTTCCCCACGCGGTCAAGAAAAGCCCCATAGGCCTCAACAAAGTCATCGATTCGTCCCTCACCATCAAACGACTCCATCTTGCCGAACTGGGCAATCACTACCGTCGCCCCGGCACGCTTCAGCTGGTCATCCCAGTTACCGAAGGCCTCCTGCCGCCACCTCTCCCGCTCCGCGCTCTGATGATAGACGGTGTCCCCGTCCCAGGCAAAATCACGAAAGAGCGGGGCATGCTCTTTCCACTTCATTGTCAGAGCCGACTCGAGCCGTCCCTCCTTCTGGATATTTACAAGGTCTGTTCCTCCCACGAAGGCAACGACATCGCCCTTCCGGAGCTCAAGCACCCCGGCGGCTACCGACGGAAGCAAAAAGGACATCCAGACCATGATGGCCCCCATGTGACTCACAACTTTCACAGGTGGGATGCTAAGCGCCTGAACCATCGGCGACAAGGAATAGCCTCCAGATTGAATCAATCCCTTTAAATTGCAGGATCATGCAGTGCTGCCCCGCCCTTTTACCTGCCCCGCAGGACTTTAAGGAGGATCCCAAAGGCGGGTGCAGCCATCCCGCCATGATCGAATCCTCCCAACTCGTGGAGTTGGGTCTGCTTGTGTCCTGTCACCTGCATCATGCGCCAGAGATACGCGTTTTCCTCATAACGCCCCAGTAACTCAAGCTCCCGGTCCCCGGTGATCAGTACCAGCCGCGGTGAGTCCTTCCGAACATGAAATAGAGGAGCGAACTTGTCGACAATCGCACGGGTATCACGAATTCCTCTCTCCTCCCGGGGAGTGAAGTGCGTAATGGTGTGCCCACTGAAGGGCACGAGAGAAGCGATTTGATCTGCATCAATTCCGTGAACCTCAAGATAACTTTTGTCCAGTCCCACCATGCTGGTGAGGTAACCCCCGGCCGAGTGCCCGGAAACATGAATAGCCCCGGGGTCTCCCCCATACCGCTGAATATTCTTGAACGTCCACGCAATCGCGGCAGCCGCATCCTCGATATAGGCCGGACACTTTACCTTCGGGAACAGCCGGTAATTCACCGCCACCACCGCAATGCCCTTCTTCTGCAACTGCCACGGCACCGCCTTGTTTCCCCCGCGCAACCCTCCACCGTGGAACCATACCACCGTGGAAAAACCTTTTTTTCCCGCCGGCCGATACAGATCCAGCACACAGCGTTCCTCCATATAATCATCCCACCCGGGAGAATTCTTGTCGCGATAAGGAATATTGTTCTCACGAATGTATCCGTCCTTCGCGACCTCCGCTCCCACCCGGAAGAGGCCCACTGAGAATCCCACCACAAAAATCAGTACGCACCGTAGCATTTAAATCTCCTATCTTACCGGCACGGCTCCCGCAACGAGGTATCTAAGGAAGATTCTCTACTCCCTTCTTGTCCTCTCACATAACACCAGTGAAGGATGCCGCCGTGATCGGGTCCCCGCGTTACCACCACCTCGATGCCCTGCGGGCCACCGCCATGCTCCTTGGAATCGTGATGCATGGTCTTCTCTCGTTTTTCTCCAATGCTTACTGGCCTGCCCAGGACCTGCGACAGCATGAAGCCTATGAATGGGCTAATCAGGCCATTCACGGGTTCCGCATGCCCCTCTTTTTCCTGATCAGTGGATATTTCACTACCATGCTGTGGAAGCGGAAAGGTCTTGGCTCCCTGCTTCTCCATCGCGTCCAGCGCATTCTTCTGCCACTCGTTGTGGGCGGAATCATTATCATCCCTCTGGTATGGATCGCCGACGAGCTGGGCAAAAGCTCTCAAGTGAGGCCTCATGAGACCACCTTCTGGGCCGCCCTCTACGAGGGGAATATTGCACAGCTGACTCAGGAACTGGAACAGGGTGCCGACCCTGAAGCGGTCGATCAGGCAGGCCAGAGTGCACTCATGGTCTCCGCCTGGTATAACCAGATAGAGTGCGCGGAAACCCTCCTTCAATTCGGTGCTGCGCCGAATCAAACCGAGGAGGGGGGCCATACTGCGCTGCACACCGCCGCCTTTCTCGGCCGAACGGACATCGCAGAACTTCTCCTCGACAGGGGAGCCGAGGTGAATGTGCGCTCCCGGGAAGGGAAGACTCCTCTGAATAGCTTGCGCGAGAGCTGGAGCACCGTCGAATGGATTGCCGGCATGCTCAATGTCACCGTCGATCGCAGGGAAGTCCTCGCTGGAAGAAAAAAACTGGAGCCCATCCTGATCGCCAGGGGTGCGACGAGCCAAAACGGTGCGGCGAGCAAAGAATCCTCCTCTGCTCTCCGGGATCTCAAGGACTTCTACATGCTTCTCGCAATGTATCCCCTCACTGCCCACCTGTGGTTTCTCTACTATCTGCTCATGCTTGTCGCAGGGTTCGCCTTAGCCACCCTGTCGCTCAAGGCCCTTGGAACGCCTTCACTTCCAGCTTGGCTCCTCCGGCCTCCGGTCGCGCTCCTGACTTTGGTCCCTTTGACGGCCTGCACCCAGTATTTCATGACCCAGTCCTTTGGTCCCGATACCGCCATGGGCATTCTACCGTGGCCGCCCAAGCTGCTCTATTATACCATCTTCTTTGGCTACGGCGCAGTCTGCTTCGGTCGCCCCGAATTCGAGGAGCAGGCAGGCCGCTGGTGGCCGTTCCTGCTGGTTGCTGCTGTTCCACTGGGGGTCTATGGGATTCATCTTTTTCAGGCGGTTCCCGTGGGAGGGCAGCGCGTCGTATACAGCCTCTGCGCGGCGCTCTTCGCATGGGTGATGATCCTCGCCTTCCTCGGTCTGTTTCGGAGCTTCTTCTCGCGCGAAAACAAGGGAGTGCGTTTCGTCTCGGATGCCTCCTACTGGATGTATCTCGCCCACCTCCCCCTTGTCATGATACTCCAGGCTCTGATCTCAAGCTGGAACCTTCCCAGCTCCCTCAAGCTCACCCTGCTTTGTCTGGTCACCTTTGCCTTCCTGCTCCTTACCTACAGATACCTCGTGCGCTATACCCTCATCGGAACGATGCTGAACGGCAGGAAGCTACACCCCTCCAAATTACCTCCTCCGGTTCCTCCGCCCTCTCCCGGGGCTTGACGGAAAGAGATGCTCACTAAGGTCATCCGGACCAATCCAGCCCTCCAGCGGTTGCCTCCGCTCACTCCCTCGGACGAGGCATACGAGCACCACTTTTTTCTCTCCAGCGGCTCAGGCGCTTTCGCATCTCCTCCACGCGCCCTGCTTCAACCCCCGCGAGGTTCTTTTTTTCCCCGAGATCTTCCCTGAGATTATAGAGTTCCACCTCGTTGCGGTCGAAAAACTCAATGAGTTTGTAGTCGCCCATCCGGATGGCACTTCCCAGCCGATTGTCCCGGTGAAAGGCAAAATTAGGATAGTGCCAGAAGAGAGCATCCCGCTGCAAATCCGCCTCGCCAGTCAATACAGGAAGGAGGCTTTCGCCATCCCCCGGGTAGTGCTTCCTGGTCTTCAGGCCGGCAACCTCGAGAAGGGTCGGATAAAAGTCGGTAAGAATGACGGGGTCCTCACGAACCGTCCCCGCCGCCACCTTCCCTGGCCACCGCACGATCAGTGGCACCCGGATTCCTCCCTCGTAAAGATGACCCTTATCCGCCCGGAGCGGACGCGCATCACCCACCCCCCCGCGTGGCGCGTGGGCCCGGCGGACGCGGCCGACGAAGAGAGAGGGGTAGGGGGCGG
>CAXEFH010000042.1:0-17131 GCA_963989605.1 uncultured Roseibacillus sp.
CCGAGATCTACACTCTCTATTCGTCGGCAGCGTCAGATGTGTATAAGAGACAGATCCTGATCGGAAGTCCGGTTTTCTCACGTATTGGCATGAAATTGCAGGGAGGAGAATTTGTGGTTCGGGCAGAGAATAATTCGGACGAGAATATCTACGTTCAGAAGGCGTGGCTCAACGGGCGCGCTCTGGAACGCTCCTATCTGAGGCTAAGTGACTTCCATGGGGGCTCGGAGCTTGTTCTGGAGATGGGCCCCAACCCCTCTTCATGGGGAAAGGAGAGTCGCCCTCCTTCCTTTGCGTCCTGAAAACCTGATTCCGGACGCTTTGGCGTCAAGCTGGCACGGGAACTGCGGTGGATTTTTTAAATAGATTAAGGAATGAGCGTTACACTTGAGCATTTGCCCGGCGGGCTAGGTTCCCCCCACCAGAGGGACCTCACGAAGGTGTCGCATCTCGTGCTTGTCGTCCGGGCAGATCCCATTATCTGCGGCCATTCGACCGAAGCACGTAATCTGGCCGAGGCCGGGATAGAAATGGGTTTGGAATCAGTCCATATTGTGACCTACCCCATCGATATTCTTGAGGAAAGCGACCTTCCCCTGAAGCCACTTGAGACGGTGTCCCATTATTCGGCGGGAATCAAGGTCTGCCGACCCAACCCGGTGGGAGACTACAAGGTGCTTGATGGTCGTCTGGGTTACGCCCTCAGCGGGGAGTTGGTGGATATCCTCCACGGGCTCCACGGCCGGGTGATGTTGATGGACCTATACCTCGTCCCGCACGGGCAGATGGTCATGAACGCGGTGCGGACCTTTGAGAACCTTGAGAGAGACCCCGACGTTTACACCGTCGGAGAAGCGGTGGGGTCCGACATCACGAATGTGGTGAGGAATGCCCTGGAGGTCGGGCAGACGGGCGCCGCCCAGGTGGTTCTCGCCAACTATCTTGATCATGACCTGCCGGTTGCAGTCAGTGAATACACCAGGAACATGATTATTGAATCGGGGGAGTTGGTGGATGCTGAGATGGGGACGGATTTTGCAAACCAACTTCGGGAAAGGGTGCGGATAAGTTACCCTGCGATCGATACCGTGTCCTACATATCCATCGAGGAGAATCTCGAGGAGGTTGACGAGATCCTGACTTCACGAGGCCTTGAGCGGGATGGCTACGTGATGTTTCTTTCCCGGATAGCTCCTGCAAAGGGGGTTGACGATCTGGTGGCGGCCTACCGTCAGAGTGAACTCTATGGGGTGAAAAAGCTCATTATTTGTGGAAATGGACCCATGAAGGAGCAGATCCAGGAGATGTCTTCCGAAGACCCTTGGATCGAGATCCTCGATGATGTTGCAGATGAAGAGAAGGGGGTTCTGATGTATGGCTGTTACGCTTGGTGTCTGCCCAGTAAGCCGCGTCCGGAGTTTGTCGAGACTTTTGGAATTGCGGTTGCGGAAAAGATGCTGGCAGGAGGCTTGGGGCCCGTTATCACCACCAGCACAGGGGGAATTCCGGAGGCTTCTGGAGGGAATTGCCTCGAGCATCTAGCTGGCGACATTGACTCCCTGCGAGATTGTTTGAACAGGGTTGCGTCCATGTCAGATGCGGAGCGAAAGGCTCTTTCGGAGCGTGCGCGCAGGTTTGCCTATCAGTTTGACCGTCGCAACGTTCTGACGAAATTACTCAGGAGGGCGGCGGATGTACAGGCGGATACTGCGGAGGTTGCTGCACTGACAGTGTGACAATCTGCGGACCTGCCGAGATGAGAGGGAGCGATGGGGAGGATTCAATTTTCCTCAGGCCGGATCCTCAGCACGGATGGCGTCTCCAGGAGCGTTCGTTCTTGTGTGAATCCTACAACCGGGTTAGATCGGATTCGAAAATGTTGCGGATTGTGTTTGGAGAGTCCGCCATTCCCAGTATCACCGTAAGCCAACCGATTTTATGAAGACCATTACATGTTCCATAGTGACAATGTTCCTCCTTGTGGGAGGCATTGAGCTCCTTAAGGGAGATACGCCTCTTCGGGGCGAAAAGAGAATTCGGGAGGCGGTTGAATCAGGTAAGATCACAAAGGAGGAGGCGCGCAAGCGGCTCGCAGGAATGAGTAAAGCCCAGGGCGCGGAGAAACCCGAGGGAGCTGCCGATACGCCGGCTCGTGGCGAAAAGAGAATTCGGGAGGCGGTTGAATCAGGTAAGATCACAAGGGAGGAGGCGCGCAAGCGGCTCGCGGGGACGAGGAAAGCCCAGAGTTCTGAGAAAACGGAGGGTGGTCGCAGGATGAGTGCCGAGGAATACCGTCGTGGGGAGGCAATGATCAGAGAGGCCGTGGAAGCAGGAAAGGTCTCCAAGGAAGCCGCAGAGAAGCGCCTTGCTCAGATGCGGCAAATGGTCGCTGGCAAGGAAGCGGCGAAACCGGAGAAGTCTGCCGACACGCCGGCTCGGGGCGAAAAGAGAATCAGGGAGGCCGTTGAATCAGGGAAGATTTCGAAGGAAGAAGCGCGCAAGCGGCTCGCGGGAATGAGGAAAGCCCAGAATGCTGAGAAGCCGGAGGGCGGCCGTGGACTCACGGTTGAGGAATACCAGCGCAGGGAGGCAAGTATCAAGGAAGCCGTGAAGGCGGGGAAAGTTTCCAGAGACGTTGCGGCGAAGCGGCTCGCCGGATTGCAGAAAATGGTCCGGGGGAAACCCGAAGGGAAGGCGCCGGAAGGCAAGGGGAAAAACAATGGGGGCGCTGCCAAGTACCGCGCCATGGAGGAAGAGATCTGGGCCGAGGTGAAGAAAGGGCAGATGTCCAAGGAGGATGCCATGGAGAAACTCGGGCAGCTGAAGAAAGAAATGTTCGGGGGGGAGAAAAAGGGGAAAGGCAACGAGGGAGCCGCTAAGTTCCGTGCCATGGAAGAAGAGATCTGGGCTGAGGTGAAGAAAGGAGAGATGTCCAAGGAGGATGCCATGGAGAAGCTCGGGCAGCTGAAGGAAGAAATGTTTGGTGGGAAGGGCAAGTAAGTCCCCTCTGCAAGCACGTGCCTCGCAAAGGCCTGTTCGATCCTGCATCATGGAGGCAGGCACGTGTTGCGGGGCAGTCCTCTCCTGCTGGCAGCCCCTGAGGTTGGAAAACCCCTGCTTCGCCTCTCAGGCAAGCAGGCGGCAGTCGGGAGGACGCCGTTTGACGGAGGTGTGCGGAACTGATTGCTTCCTGAAGTTAATCACCGAGTATTCCTCTTACCCATCATGAGAATCCCAGTCCCGGTATATGCGTTGATGCTGGCGAGTTATCTCGCCATTGGGGCAGCAGCCGTGGCGGCCAAGGTAGGGCATCCCTCCTTTCTGAGTCCACACTCCATGCCGGTTCTGATTAACGGGGACTACGTGTTTGTAGCAAATACTCCTGCCGATACGATTGATGTAATTGATCGCCGGAGTCGTAAGATCGTGAGGCGGATCTCGGTGGGGGTTGACCCTGTGAGCCTCGCCCTTCGGCCTGACGGCCAGGAGCTGTGGGTCTCCAACCACGTGTCCGATTCGGTAAGCGTGATTGATCTTGGAGGGGAGAGCGCAACGCGCTTTAACGTAGTAGCAACCATCCAGGATTTTGACTCGCGCACAAGGGGAACACGGTTTGACGAACCTGTGGGGATCGCATTCGCAAGTAATGAAAAAGCGTATGTTGCTCTCTCGTCTGAAAATCGAATTGCGGTGGTCAATACCCGGACCCGCAAGGTTGAGAAGAGGCTGAGGATCACGGCACAGGATCCCAGAGCGATCGTGGTGAGGGATGGGTTACTCTACGTGATTCCATTCGAATCAAATAACAAGACGCAGCTTTCCGGTGGCTACAAGGTGGATGGAGATCTGGTGACCTTCAATGCCCATGAGCATTCGATCGCCAACAACAATGTTCTCTCCCTTGGACACGTGACAGACATCGTCAAGCATCCCCGTGTTCCAGACCGAGACCTCTATGTCTTTGATACGAAGACAGATCGCCTTGTCAGAACAGTGGATACTCTTGGAACGTTACTATACGGTCTGGCAGTCAACTCGAAGGGGGAGGTGTTCATCGCGCAGGCCGATGCCCGGAATCACATCAACGGTCGGGCGGGGACCGGGAAGCAGGGGCTCGCTGAGCTAGGGAACAGGGCGTTTCTCAATCAAATCACCAAGGTTCCTGTGGGAGCAGGGGCCAGCCCCGAGTTCTATGATCTGGAGCCCCGGCCACCCAGGCATCCTAAGCGGAGTGAGGCTCTGGCGACCCCTTACGGGATCCAGGTTAGTGGTAATGACGCCACACTGGTGGTGAGTGCTGCTGGATCGGACGTCGTTTGCGTCATGGATGCAGCTACCGGATCCATCCTGGGGCGGGTCAAGGTCGACTCCGTACCGCGAGGTATTGCCCTTGTTGAGGACGAAAATGGATCCCCAACGGGCGCATGGGTGCTCAACGCGGTGGCAAATACGGTATCGGTGCTTGATTTCAGTGATTTGTCGAACCCGAAGCTAAAATCAATCATCGCTCTTGAGGATCCCACCCACCCTGAATTCAAGAGAGGAAGAATCGCCTTTAACAAGGCTTCCGCTTCAACGACGGCGACGTTTTCCTGCGCCAGTTGCCACCCTGATGGCCACACTGACCAGCTTCTATGGGTGCTGGAGACCCCGGTTGTGACGGGTGGAAACCAGATCATGCCAAGGTCCACAATGCCAGTGCGTGGCTTACGTGATACGGCTCCCTTTCACTGGGATGGTATTCCCGGAGACCCGTATGGTGGAAACAACAGTGCAAACGTCAGAAGCCATGAGGCCCCTAACAGTGATCCAGAAAAGCCGGAGAGCGCCACGCGTCACGTCATTGATGGAAGCCTTGCGACAACGATGCTGATGGTAGGAATGGACACCAGAAATGACGAGGGCAAACAGGGGCTTCTCTCGGCAGAAGAGAGGGACGACATGGCGAAGTTTCTTCTTAATGTCACCTATCCTCCGGCGCAGCGAAGGGCTTTTGATAACAAGCTTACTGAAAGAGCAGAGGAAGGGTTCAGGCAATTTCACATCGTAGGCAATCAGGAGTCGAGGAGGATGAACGTCTGTGGCGATTGCCATCGGATGCCATTTCTTGTCAGCACTAACACGCCGGGATCGGGAATGGATGCCCCGACCTGGAGGGGCGCCTATGACCGCTTTTTGATTCTGCCGCAGGGACGGCTGAACATAATTGATTTTGATTTTTACCGGCGAGTTGCCGAAGGAGGGAATTCTGAGCGAGCGATCTGGCAATTTTCGTGGCAGGGCCGCGAGGAGTTCGATCCCGTCTGGGAGATGGTGACTGAGGGCAGCACCGGGTTTTCCGGATCTTTTGCAAGGCAGGTAACCCTCAACCGGGAGACCGCTGGCGAGAAGATGACTCTGGACCTGATGGACGCGCTTGAAGTATCGGCCCGCGAAGGTGGTGTGATCCTGCAGTGTGATGGCGTTGAAATCAGGGAAGGGAGAAGTCGCCCGCTTGTATTGCAGTATGACGGAACATCCTACTTTGCCACGGGCAGGGAGGGCAGCAACATCAGCCGGGAGCAGCTCTTCAAGGCGGCGATAGCGGGAACGTTTGTGGGAACATTTACGGGACGACATGGCATCAACGATGACTACGACCATCCCCAGCCGGCTCTCTGGACCCGGGGCCCCCTTCATGCGCAGGTCGGAAGGCAGCGCTTTCCGAGGCTCACTGATGAGCAGAAGACAATGGTTCTGGGCGCCCGGCATGTCCGTGACGGAGCGGCTGTGATTGTGGACGGAAGACGGGTTCCCGCGAAGGTGAGAACTCTGAGGACGGATCGTATTTCGATTGAGCTGGAGACCTTGCCAGCGCCGGGAATGCACTTTCTCCAAGTACAGAACCCGGGGGGGCTTTTCAGCAATGACTTTATCTTCCATACCGGAAGCTCCGGGGACAATCCCCGTGAGGCTCGCTCCGATGATCCCTCGAGATTACGAGACGCCCTCGGGGAAGCAATTGAGCGAGGGGATCTCGCGGCTGCGCGTCGGTGGATCCGAGCCGGTGCGCCGACGAATGCCCGTCGTCATGGTGATGGGGGGATGACCCCCCTCTCGACTGCGGTCTTCCATGGTCGGATGGAAATCGCAAAAATTCTGGTCGAGGAGCACAAAGTCAGCGTCTCGTATCACAATCGGGACGGAAACACTCCCCTGCACCTGGCTGCATTTTTATGCAGGGAAGACATGATTGAGTTCCTTCTGGCCAATGGCGCATCGCTTACCAAGAAAAATCAGCGGCAGGAAGCTGCGGTCGACACGGTTTCCGGGGAGTGGAGTAGCGGATTGGGTCAATTCTATGAGGGTATTATTCGCGGCTCCAATCTCGACCTTGACGTCGGGACAATCCAGAAGCGAAGGCCGGAAATAGCCGGCATGTTACGCCGGAAAGCCGCGGGGAACAGGCGTTAGCCGGGAGACATCGCCGGGTGGTGGCTAAAGAGGCATCGACGTTGGTCACGATGCGGAGGTAATGTAACGCACACGTTATTTGAACCTTATGAAGACCTGTTCCATATTTCTGCCGGTTGTTATTCTTCTACTGCCCCTTCATGCGGCGGACGAACCGGCCCCCGTCCGCACCGGTCAGGGGGATGGTATCTACAAGACGGTTCCTGGGTGGCCCAGTTATCCAGAGGGAAAAGGACTGGGTAACCTGCATGGAGATCTGGCCTCGGACAGCAAGGGAAACGTCTACATCGCAACTGGTAACACGATCCAGATCATTGGTCCCGATGGCAAATATCGAGGAGATATTCGAACCAAGGGGGGTAAGGTGTTCAAAGGGGTCCATGGAATGAAAGTGCGCCGTTTGGCAGGGGAGGAACTGCTGCTGCTGGCAATGCCCAGAATTAAGCGGGTTGTGGCAGTCAAGCCCGATGGAACCGTCGCCTGGCAGATCATTGGTCCCCCTCAGGTGCCGGGGATGTACGAAAGCGTGGGCGAATATAATCCTACCGACATGGACGTGAGCTCGGACGGCAGGGTCATCATCGCGGACGGCTACGGGAAGTCGCTTGTGCACCTCTATGACAAGGACCGGAACTACCTAAAAAGTTTCGGGGGCAAGGGAAAGGGGGAGGCGCAGTTTGATGTCTGTCATAATATTTTGGTCGACTCTCGGGGAAAGAAGTCGACGCTCCTGATCAGTGACCGCCAGAATAACCGATTGCAGCAATATGATATGGCCGGTAACTTTATCAGGACGATTGATGACCAGCTGGGACGACCCTGCGCTGCGGATATCCATGGGAATCTTCTGGCGGTAGGGGAGCTTGACGGGCGGGTTTCGCTCTACGACAAGGACTACAAGTTGATTTCCCGGCTGGGAGATGGACGAAAGGCGCGGCGCAAGGCGAGTAACCGGATTGCCCCGGAGCACTGGCATGAGGGCGATCTTATCGCAGTCCATGGATGTACCTTTGATGTCACCGGGGCACTTTACGCACAGGAGTGGAATGTCCACGGGAGGGTCACCAAATATGTAAGGGTAAAGACCCCATAGGGGACTCTTACCGGTGTCTTATCCCGCAGGAAGCCATATGAAGGCTAGAATGGCGGGCTGTTCACGGGCCCGGAGGGGGGGCTGCCGGGGTTTCCGCCGGAAGCTCCGGGAGGACGTTCGGAGGGATCCTGTCGGCAGAGAACCTGACAGCCACCAGATATTTGTCTTTTTCCTGTCCGGTGCAAAGGAGGATAGAGTGACCATTTTCCGTATGCCACAGATGTGAGCCCAGAAGCTGTCCGTCGGTGAGCTCCTTCCGGGGAGGATATCTGGTGGCCTGCACGGGGGAGCCATGGCTCCGAGCCAGCTTGGAGAGGAGGCTCTGCCACCGTTTACGAAGCCCTTTGTCATAATCGAGGGAGCTGGAGCTCTCTCCCCGAAGGGTTACTTCCCGCAACTCGTCATTGCCGCTCCACTGGAAGAACAGGTTGAATTGCTCCCCCGCAACCGTAGTCCGGTAGATCCCATTCAACCCGGTACGTCCGATAAGCTGGTCGTCGAGCGTCTTGCTAACCGCCGGGCTTTCCCTGAGCTTTTTTTCGACGGTTGCCCGTGTGTCACCGTAGGCGAGGGAATCAAAACACGGACCAGTAACTCCGGCCTCTGCCGGGGGAAGGGTTTTTTTCAGATGTTGCCTCACCCAGGCGCGGTCGGAGGAATGAAGGTTTTTGAGAGCTACGGTCACGGTTCTGCGATCAGGTGTCCTTAAAACCACGCTGACTCCGTTGGATGAGACGAATACCGCTCGAAAGCTCTGATTGCCATTCATGCTACGCCACGAGCGGCCTTCCGCGTGCAGGAGCATTCCGCCCAGCAGGACCATGTGAAAGGCGGTCAGGGTAGCGATCCGGGTCGTCAGGGGAAATGAGGTCATGACAGCGCCTTACCTGCAGGCCGCCCGGATGCTATCATTGCCCGCGAACAGTCCAAGCGCTTACAGAGGATGTATCGCGGAGGAGAACCGGACCGTCAAACCATGGAATGCCCTGGTCAGGCATGAGATCCTCCGTCACTGCGAGCGGATATCCAGGGACGGGCTGTCCGTTCTCCAGGTTAAAGCGATATGCCATCTGCCGCTGCTCACCTTCCTTGACGATCTTGATGAGTCCGTGCTCTCCATTTCGGACTAGGATCCCGACCTTGTTGTGAGCGGAGTCGGGGGCGCCGGGTTCGATGATGAAGCGTCTCTTGTCGAGATCAGCGACGATGACAGACTTTCTGCCCATGATAAGGAGACTCTTTTCAAGGGACAGGGCGGAAAGGTCGAGCTGGGAATGAGGGCCAAGTTCGAATCGATATTCCGGATTATCAAAGTGGCGCACTACTAGCTGGTCTCCCTCGTGGATCATGAAAAATGGGTCCTTCATGTAGACAACACTAGCGTTCTTATGCACCCTGATGGCTGGGCTTCCGTCCAGCTTATAACGAAAGACATTCATTGGCTGGTTCGGGCTGGACCGACTTTCGAAGACAATGGATTTAGCAGTGGCGTAGACCTGATCGACCCGGGTCTCATTGACCATGAATCCTTCTCCGACCGGCTTTCCCCAGTTCCTGCCGTCGGTGCTCACGTGGAGCTCATATTCCCTGATCAATCCATTGTTGTTCACGATCACGGCGGGAAGATAGCGAAGAGCGCTGATACGCTTCTCGGTCTTCATGTCAATGACGACCGAGTGCGGATGAGGGGGAATCTCCCCGATCCATTGCGAGTGCCACCAGGTCACCGGATCATCGTCGATTACGCACTGGGGGCCCGTATCGTATTGAGCCTTGGTCTCGGAATTGGAAGCAGTGGCGGCCCAGTCTTCGCGAGGAAGATTTTCGCCATCTTCTCCCGCCAGTTGCAACTCGGCAATCGAGGCCCACCCGCGGCCATTGATTTCGGAGAGGGCCGTAAAACGGACGAAACGAGCGTTCACTGGGTTGATTTTTACTTCGTAGTATCCGCCGGCAATGGGCTTGGCATTGCGTGCATCTTCAGATGTCTTGGCAGCGATCTTGCGGTTGCTCAGGGTGGACCCGCTCTGAGGGTCCACGATCACGTGGCTGGCCGAGCGGAGCCGGGAGACGAAGAAGATATGAGCCTGCGAGCCATCAAAGGTCACGCGCATCTGGAACCCGTTGCCAAAGTTGCGTTGCCATGCGCGGGTTCCGGTGCGGAGATCCACGGCCAGAACTTTGCCGATGGCATCGTGGAATATCTGGGTATCTCCACAGTTCAAGGTTGAGGTTACCGGTGTGTCGATCGCGTGTTCCCAAAGAGTTCTGCCGGTTTCCGCTTCAAAGGCTACGAGGCGGTTTACAAGGCCAGGGGCCTTTCCAATGGAATAGTCGATTGCCAGCAGAATATTCCCGACGAGATGGACCTGCGGGTTTCCGCCATCGATGAATCGTTGCCATGCAACTCGACCTCGGTTTCCCGGCTCGATCCGCTCGAGAATACCACTCGAAAAAATGTAAACGCTTCCCGTGAGGGGAGATCCCGGAGGAGGGAGAAAAACCCTGGGGTCGTTACGGGAAAGGGACCAGCGCTGCACGAAAGAGGGGTCAGGGGTTCCATTGTTTACCGCATCAGCGTCAATTGAGGGTGCCGTTAATTGCCGGGTTGCTGACTCGGCAGGCTTGTCGGTCACAAGGAAAAGGTTCTTTCCGTCGATTGCAAAGGCCCTTGGTTTTTCATCGGCGAGGCGCCAGGAACGGGTTGCCACCGTACGTCCTGTTATGGCATCGATCTGGGACAACCCGTCAAGACGCGCTAGATAAACCGAGCGGTTGAGGAGTTTCAGACGTCCGATGGTGTCCCCGGCTGGTCGATACCAGCGCGCCTCTCCCGTGCTCAGATCAATCGCAGCCAGAAGGGAGCGGCCGCGAACGACAAGAAGCCCTTCGACCCTGCCGACTATCTGCACTCCGAGCACGAGGGGGTTCTCCCAGAGGAGCCGCCCCGTTTTCCGGTCCAGGGCAAAGATTCTGCGGGCGTCCCTAGGCATGCATATTACCTTATTTCCCGCCAGAATCGGTGCTGATCCATGATTGAGCACAGTTCGATCGGTGGGGGGAACGGGATCGTAATGATAGATCCAGTCTGTGCGGCCATCCCGGATGTCGGAACGTGCAATGAGGCCACTGTTGGAGCTGCTGTAAATGGCTCCACCGTCGACCGTCACACTATTTCCGTATATCGCGAATTCCGGCTGACTTTGTTCGAGGCTGGCAGTGAGATCAGAGTCGCGCCCCGCGATCGCGATCGGAGCCTTCCATCGGGTGTCACCACGCGACGGATCGAGGCAGACAAGGTTGAGCTCCCTTCCCCGGCCCTGATTGACATTGTTTTGAAAGTTCCATTCAAGGTGGTAGAGAAGACCATTGGCTGGCACGGGATCCCCGAGGGGAATCTGGAGAAGGCGGGGCTGCTGGTGCTGTCCGGTAGACCACCTTACTGCACCACTCGAGCTATCGATGGCGGCAATACCCCGCGGAGGCTGGCTGCTGAAGCCCCAGCGGGTGTAAAGGTTTCGCTGCGAAATACGAGGACGGAAGAAGCCGGGATGATTGGTGTCCAGGGTCTTGTTCTCGTCTGGAGAGGGGGGCTGGAAGCTCGTCCACAGCGGCTTTGCGGGATCCTCCGCATCGAACAGGGCAAGTATGTCCCGCCCGCCGACGAGAATGGTTTTCGCGGTAGCTGTCAGCTCGATCTTGTTCGGAGACCAGCCGCCAGAGCTGTTCCAGGCTGCCCTCGGAGGGATACGGATGACCTTCTGTATGAGATCCTCAAGGGCTGTTTCCGGCGAATTTGAAAGCTGACGGGGAGGCAGGGGGCGGCTCTTCAGAAGTTCTCTGCAGATCTCGAGGGCGCTGGTCGGCTTGCCGAGCCAGGACAGCTTTCGATCCGGGTCTTCATCTCCGAGAAGCTGGGCCGCGTTCTGCGGGGTTTCGATCTCATTGCGGGCGGTCCAGATTCCGACCAGTGAGGCATCCCTTGTCTCGGAGTCGGCAGCATGGTTCAGCAGGTCCTGAAAATTACGCCATGCAGATTGAGCGTGGCCGGCGAACAACTCCCTGTTGGCGAGCTCGCGGAGCTTGTCCTGAGATGCGGAGGACCAGGGATAGCGCCGGAACTGATAAAGGACTTCGTCATCAGTCGGGTTGTCACGGAAATTCTCCAGCTGGTAGCGTTCGTCCTGGACCTTGCGCAGGTTCGCGAGATGCGCCGCCGGTTGACTGAGAAGGTGTAAGTCGAGAGCGCGGACCGGATCGGTCAGGCCGGATTTGTCGCGCCATGGCATGATCTGCGGAACGGTCAGGGCCTTGGCTGCCAAGCGGTCGATGATCGGAGCAACGATCCGGGCTGAACGGGTAGCGACGGTATCCCATTCGAGGTCCGGGTCGTCCGGCTCCATATGAGGAAGGGGGCTTCCCTCGAAGAGCGGTTGTATTGAAAGGGGCAGGGATGCTTCCTTGGAAGTCCATTCCGCGGCGAACTCCTTCCATAGCTCGCGGATCTCCGGGTCCGGGTGGTTGAGGTCCATCTCGCTCTTTAGACGATTGAACAGAGGCCTGGTCTGGGTCGAATTCAGCCGGTGATAGACCCGCACCTGCAGGATTCTCCAGAAGAGATCATGGGCGTTGTCTGCTGCGAATCGATCAATCAATTCTCGGGCCTCGAATAGTCTCCGATGATGAAGATGGTGATCGAGAAGAATGGAGGCGGCGTGCTTCAAAGACTGCTGATTGGCCGAAACGATGCCGATCTTCTCGAGTGAACAGAGTCGCCGGGCAGCCTGCTCCGCGGCCGGATTTTCCGAAAATGGGACGTTGGGTTGTTCGGCCCGCAGCTTGGCGTCGCTCCGGCGCGACTGCTTCAGAATCTCGTCGAGGGTCTCCAGCGTGATCTCCATGTTGCTGGGATTTTGGGAGATGATCTGATTAAGGTAGAGGTGACCTGTCTCGATGTGGCCGGCCTGATAGGCCTCGGCGGCAAGCGTGCGCAATTCCTCATCTCCACGTTCCGCCGCCGGGGCACCGAGCGTAAGCCCGGTTCCGGCCAGAGCTATCAATCCGCGGAAAGTCATCCGGGCAACTCCACGCATGGATGCCACCTGAGTCAACTTCAGAAGGAAGCAAGGAAGGAACACGACGGGATGAGGGGAGCCTGCGGGCTTTACAATCAGGCAGCGGAAGGGTGTTTATCCCGCCCGTTCTACCCCTCAAACCAGCGTTTCCAGTCTCCCCGGTAGTGATGTTGGATGAATTGATCGGCTTCGGCACAGTTTGTTGCCCTCATGGACCGATGATCCCACTCAAGCTTCTGGCCGCTGCGGAAGGCGACATTGCCCAGGAGGACGGTTTCGCTCAGAGGCCCCGAGTAGTCGAAGCGACAGGTGGTCGATCCTCCAGACCTGATCGCGTTGATCCACTCCCGATGATGGCCTTTGGAATCCTGAATGAAGGGCGTTGGCCGGGAAAGGTCCCGGAATTTGTCTTCTGGAAGCAGGGCATGATTTCCGTAATTGGAGATAAGCTGGCCTTTCGTGCCCACAAAAAGAATGCCGGATCCCCACTGCTGGTGCTGTTCCGGGGTCAGGATGTGGTCCGGGTAGCGGCCGTGATACCAGGTAAGGGGAAGGGCCTTCCAGTGCCGACCGGACACCACTCGATCGGGAAACTGGTAATGGACCTTCAACCAGGCCGGGGCGGAATCCTTGTCAACGGGTGGGCCCTCAGCCTCCGCGGAGACGGCATGGCTCAGGTCGAGTGCCCAGAAGGGAAGGTCCATGTAGTGACATCCGATATCAGCAAGGGTGCCTCCGCCAAAGTGCCACCAATGCCGCCAATGGAAGTGTGTCCAGCCGGGGTGGTAGGGTTGTTCCGGGATCGGCCCCAGCCACAGCTCCCAGTCGAGGTTGGCTGGAACGCTTTTCGGGAACTGATTGTAGCGTTTCCTGCCCCCGGTACTTGAGCCGACCCAGACATGGACTTCGCTAACCTCGCCGATTGCACCGGAGCGAACGAGTTCCACGACCCGGCGGTAGTTTGATCCAGCGTGGATCTGGGTGCCCATCTGCGTGATGCGGTTTGTTGTTCGTGCGAGCTCGGTGACGTGACGAACCTCCGAAATAGTGCGACACAGGGGTTTCTCGCAGTAGACGTGCTTGCCGGCGCGCATGGCGGCAACACTGGCGGCGGCATGGGTATGGTCGGGGGTGGCTACCACTACCGCATCGAGGTCCTTCTGCTCTACCAGCTTGCGGAAATCACGGTAGGTTCGGGCGGAGGGGAATTGCCTCGCGATCGGGGCGAGGCGGTTCTGGTCGACGTCACAGAGGGCTGCGATGTTTGCGATGTCCTTCAGTTGACCGATGCTGTAACCGCCTTGTCCGGATGAGCCCACTACCCCAATATTCAGCTTCTCGTTTGCGGACCCTCCCTCCCGAGCCCGCAGGATCTGTGGGGCTGCTGTCAAGGCGCCGATTGAACCCGCTCCGGTGGAAAGAAAGCGCCGGCGATTGAGAGAGGTCTTCGTCATGGATTGAATACTGACCCTAGTGTGGACGAGATTTCTCGCGAGCAAAAATCCCTGCCTCAGGACATGTCGATGCTGGGGGCTCATGGAGGAACGCGCACTGGCCGGGTCATTGGCGCTGATAATAAGAAGGGGAGCCCCCGGTGGATCGAATTCTCTCCCCCGACGATATCTTGGCAACAAAGCGTCATGGTCTGGAGGTTGATCCAGGCATGCCGTTTGAAGAATACAGCGGGCAACCGCGTCCTATCCTCGAGCCAGCCAGTCAGGGGCCTGGTGCGCGCCTAGTTGCGAAGCGGAAGCCTTCCTGTCGGCGCACCAAGGAGCCTGGAAACGGGGCTAGTCTTTTGGCGTCCTACCCAAGGAGGAGAGATAGGCGAGGAGGTCGACGAGCTCTTCTTCCTTCAGAGCGGCGACCAAGCCCCCGGGCATCATGGACACCGGGCTGGTCTCCCGGGAGGCGATTTCCATCTTTGGGATACGGGTGTCTTTTCCAAACGCACTGCGAATAACGAGCGCATTTCGCGTTTCCTGACTGATGGCTCCGGAAATGACACTCCGGTTCTTGAGTGTGACGACCGACATCCGGTAGCCTTCCTTGATCTTCGCACTGGGATTGAGCAGGGATTCGAGGAGGTAGTCAGGAGGAGCACTTGCGCCGATGCTGGAAAGGTCGGGGCCAACAAGGCCTCCCTCACCGCCAACCCGGTGGCAGACCGTGCATGCGAGCGAAGCTTGCTCATAGATGATCCGTCCCCGGGCTACGTTGCCACTTGCAACCAGTTCAAGAAGAGCTTCGCGATTGCTCGGGTTGGGGCCGCGCAGGCGCGGACTCATCTTGGACGCCTTTGCCAGCCCGGCCATGAGTTCAGAATGTTCCCGGCCAGAGACTTCCAGCAGCCTCGAGGCATGGATGGCTGTGTCCCCTGCGATTAGATGTCCTGAAAGGGCTTTGGCGAGATGATCACTTCCTCCGGGACGGAGCAGGATCTCGGCTATCACAGTTTCAACCTCAGGCTGCGAAAGGTTCTCTTGAAAGAGTTTCACGATATGCGGAGATGCAGCCGCTGGGGCTACGGAGACGAGGGCGGCTGCAGCGGCCAACCGGACATCGCGGGATGGTCCCTGTGCGGCGAGAGAATCAAGGGCCCTGAGGCTTCCCAGACGGGCAAGCGCCCGAGCCGCATCCCTGCTCACGGGAGGAGGCGACGTCATGAGCAGGCCCTCAATCTCCTTCTTGAGTTCCTCAAGATTCCAGGCTGCGGCGAGGCGACAGGCTGCGGCGGCGATTTCGCGATCGTTCTCCCCGAGCAGCCTGCGACAGGTTGGGTAGCGCAGGTTCGTGTTGGCTGGCGAGATCCCCCGGTCTTCCACAGCCTCAGCGAGGGCAAGAGCGGCGGCGCCAGTCAGGGAGTGGCTTTCGAGGTGCGCCAGCTGGAGGATTACATCAAGCTCCTTGGGGCTTCCGATCTTACCCACGAGTCGGATGGTGGATTCGTCTGCCTTCCCTGATGCGATCATTGTCATCAGGGGGGCGAGGGCCTCGGGCTTTTCTATCGCCTTCAGAGCAAATCCGAGGTGCTCCGCGTTGGAGCCTAAGTGCAGCTCTCCTTTCTGGAAGGCCGGAAGCCAATGGGGCTCGAGGAGCCGGCAGGTCCGCCAGAGGGCAAAGTCCAGGTATGTATCCATGGGTTGATTCAGAACCCCAAGTGCCATGACAAGGGCTTCCGGGGCGGTGGACTGCCCGAGGGCAGTAACAGCCTCTCGGCGAACCTGGGGATGGGGATCGATGATGCTTTGTGCCAGGAGCGCCGGCGGTCCGCCCCAGTGATAAAGAACCCGAATGGCAGCAGCACGGACCCGGGGATCAGGCGATTCAAGGGTTTGATAGATGAGGTCAGTCGAGCGCCGGGTGGTGGTGGTCTGGTAGGTCCAGAGGGCCTCGAGGCGGTGATGCTCAAATGCGGGATCAGAAGGATCGAGGGAGCCAAGCCACGTGTTGAGGGAGGTATTTACCTTGGCCTCGTCCCGCTCCTTTAGTTCCTGGCGGGCGTTTAGCCTCACCCAGTCGGCGTCGTGCCGTAGCAGATCAATCAGCTGGGTTATGGATCTGGAGGCGTAGTCGATTGGGCTCACAAGGGGGCGGCCCTTGGCTGTGATTCGCCATATCCTTCCGTGAACGCGGTCGCGCCTTTTGTCGCGGAAGTCCACTTCGCCATGCTGGATGATAGGGCTGTACCAATCCGCGAGGTAGACTGCTCCATCGGGGCCCATCACGATGTCAATCGGACGAAAAGAGAGGTGGGAGGAGGAAAGAAGATCAGGCTGGAGGGCCGACTTGTATCCGCTCTGGTCAGCGGTGATGACATAGCGGTCGATGTTATTGGCACGGAAGTCGTTGGTGAGCAGGTTTCCCCTCCATTCGGATGGGAAGTGGCTTCCGCTGATGACTTCAAGACCGCAGGACTTGGGGCGCCCCGGATTCAGCCCGGGAAGGGCGCGAGGTTCTCTGGGAGAGGCGCGGAAGACTGAGTCGGGAAAGGTATAGTTGATGCCTTGGCCTCCAGCCCCGTCGGTCTGGAAGGACTGGCCCCAGCGGTCAAAGATCATGCCCCAGGGATTGATGAGGCCACGGCTGTAGATCTCCAGCCGGCGGGTCTTGGTATCGTAGGACCAGAGCCCTCCGCCATTGAGCCGGCGCGGGCCGTAGAGGGTCTCGACATGGCTGCCTATGTAATATCCCTGAAGCATGTAGAGGAGGCCACCGGGTCCCCAGCCCAGCCGGTGCAGGGTGTGATGAGTATCCTCGGATCCAAACCCGGAGAGGAGCACCTCCCTCTCATCTGCCTTGCCGTCTCCATTGCGATCATGAAGGTGGAGAAGCTCTTCCCCGTGGGCGACATAGGCCCCTCCATTCCCATCCGGGAGTATTCCACCAGGGATGACAAGTTGATCATAGTAGACCGAGGATTTGTCCGCCCGCCCGTCCTTATCCGAGTCCTCGAGAATAAGAATGCGGTCACTGGGATCCTGGTTCACATTCAACTGGGGGTAGGTTT
>CAXEFH010000043.1:0-17129 GCA_963989605.1 uncultured Roseibacillus sp.
AGCGTCAGATGTGTATAAGAGACAGGATGGGTTACATCCCGGCTCGTTCCATCGCTGAACCTTGCGTGAACGGAGAACTGCTGGTTCGCATCCGGGAAGTGCAGAACCCGGGCCTCGGAAGGATGAATCTCTATCCCGGTACAGATGGATTCCTCTTCCTTGCGAAGAGCTGCACCCTCGGCAATCCACGAGCGAAGAAGAGCGTATTCCGGGCTCTCCTCATCCAGCTTCTTGCCCCCCTCATGAGTGACGGCAGTGGTGGGTTTGAGCAAGAGAAGACTCTTCTCCGGCTCGATGGGATTGGTCCTGCGCCCCAGTTCCTCCCTGACGAGCGTGAGCCCGTCGAGAGCCGGATCAAAAGCCCGGAGCGAGAGCCGGAAGTTTCCCTTCCCGTGGGGAGACCCGTGACAGGATCCGGCACTGCATCCCAGCCGGGAGAGGACCGGCAGGGTCTCATGGCGGAAGGAAACGGGATCGGGAGACTGGATTCCCGTGACCGTAATTTTCACTCTGGAGTCCCCCAGCCGGATGCTGGTTACTCCATTGGACCGGGGCCGAACCTTCCCGCCTCCTGAAACGGACACTATCCCCGGATCATCCGTCACGTATCGGGCGCTCCGGGTCCCGTCAGCCACCCGTTCGCTATCCCGCCAGGTCGCGATCAACTGGAGGGAATCGCGCTCGCCCCTCAATATGAATTCCGGCGGATACAATTCCCAACCGGCCCGGCACAATGGCGTGGCCATTCCCAGAACGCATAATAGTGGCAGAATAAACCTCGTCATGACCTGTCGCGGACCTTGAGGGAAAAGGGAGGGCTTTCAATACGTAATGGATTTCGGTGGAAGTCCACTTCCACCTCCACTACGAGACCTTCCACTTCCACCTGCTCTGGACTACCTATCTTCAGTTCGAGCTCCACCGAGCGCGTCTTGTCATCAAGACTCTTCTCCCCGCTTTGCATACCCCCCGGCAGCCCCACGACCCGTAGCTTGCTGCTGAACCGGCGGTCACCACCCTCCCAGCTCAAAGTGACCGGTATCTTAACCATGGCCCCCCTTTCAACTTCATCAGGGGGACTTACCTCGACCTTGAAAGGTGGTTTCATCACTCGCACGGCAAGGAGCCCGTTCACGGCCTGTGGAATCTCTGCTGAAGCGTCTCTCTCCTTCAACACCTGGCTCGTTTCCAGCCTCGTCACATAGGAGTGGCCCTCAAAATCCGAGACGCCCCGAACCCCGAAATCATGGATGGTTCCAACAGCGACATCTGAAGGAAGGCGAACCCGGAAACCCGCCGCTCCCTGCCCCCCCGCCACGGCATCCTGTTCCTCCCTGCACACGAGCGAGGATTCCATCCTGAGCTGAATGACCGGAGAAAACCCTTTGCGGGAACATTGGACCGGAACGACGAAGACCCCACCTGGAACGGCCAGAAAATGATCGTTAAGGGGATGTTTCTTGTCCTTCTGGCCCGGCACCGAGAGAGAAAAGGGCGCAATCCCGGAATTGACCGATAGCTCAAACTCCATGCCGGGGCCTCGACGACCATACGCATCACGAACCTCCACGCTATAGGTGCCGGCATCCAGCCAGACCTGCATTTTCTGTTCCTCAAAAATCTCTGGTGAACTCTTTGCCACGACCTCACCACTCTCTTTCAGAATCCGCATCCGTGGGAGTGCCGGGGAGCGGATTTTACGAGCCGCTGCAGCCAGCGTCACATAGGATCGTCTCTCAAGACTGAGAGGAATGCGGGCCACACCGGCCTCCGCTCCAATGAGATGTCTACTCAGTCTTACCTCTCCAATTCCAAGAACTTTTTCATCTTCTGCGACATCGTAATCCGGAACCTCATCTGCTGTCGCGGCAGCTGCTGCCACCAGCTCCTCAATGACGAACTGGTATGCTTTTCCACCACGGTATTCCGAATCCATCAGCTCAACGATGTAAACGCCCTCCTCAGGAGCGGAAAAATCAATTCTTGGATTCAGCCCATCAATCTGACTGTCGTCAGCTTGAAAAAGCCGGCGCCCACCTTCTGTCCTCAGGGTCAGCACCCCATCAAAGTCTGAACCGCGCCCCTCTGCCCTGAGGGTGATCCGCTCTCCTTTTTTTGCGTTAAACCGGAAATAATGTGCCCCCAGCTTCTGCGAACTTCCCTCCACCTTGGTGGGCACTTCGATCTCCTGAGCCTCTACAGCCCTCGTCCTCGCCTGAGAAGTCACCAATGAGTCCTCCCGGTCGCTTACCCTTACATATACAAGGTTGCTGACCCCGTGGTCGCTGTGAACACGCAATGCTCCTGGCCCAACGTAATCCGTTGAGATCCGGAATACCGGGGCCTTGTCCTCGATCCGCTCTATCTCAGAGGGGAAGCTGGTCCACAGCCTCACCTCTTCCAATCCCCCTCCATGAAGACGGACCTCTGCCGGCTTGCCGGATTGAATCACCGAGGGTTCACAACGTTCCAGCCTGACATGCTGGGCCAGAAGACCAGACGGCCCTGCTGCCAGCACGAGACAGAACCCTGGACAAAACCATGGCACAATACCGCTCAAGAACCGCTGTCTGCTAGTGGTTTCCCATCCGGCCCTACCCCTTCCGTGGGCACCTCGTGGAGGTACAGGTCAAAGCGCCCTCCTCTTTCTGACACGATGACGACATGCTTCCCATCCGGATGCCATGCCGGGTAATCGTCACGATCCAACCCGGTTGTCAGGGCCCGCACACCGGTCCCATCAATCTTCATGACATAGACATTATAGCCCCCGTCCCGGGTGCTGGTGAAGACGATCTGCCTGCCATCCGGGGAGACCACAGGACGAATGTCCATGATCGTATTTTCCGTGAGACGTTTCTCGTCAGAGCCCTCAGCACTCATCGAGTAGATCTCATAGTTATTCTCTCTCGAATTGCTGAAGACAATCGTCTTGCCATCAGGAGTGAAACTCGGCCAGTTGCTCACCCCTTCAGACTGTGTTAGCTGCTTCTTCTCCTTACCGTCGACCCGGACAGACCACAGTTGCTGCGGTCCGGTTTCCGCAAAGGCGTATACGACCCGTTTGCTGTCCGGGGTGAACACCGGACTTCTCGTTCCTCCGCGTCCGGAGTGGGTGATGTATACATCCTTCCTTTCTTCGAGATTCCTGATCACGAGTTTTGCAGTCAGGTTTCCCGTACACTCGGTTACCGACATGAACCTTCCGTCTGGAGAGATCTTGGGCTCGATATGGTGCTTGTCGCCCACATCCGGGACAAACGGCTCTGACTTACCCGTCTCGAGATCCAACCTCAGGACCCGGACGAGATCGTCCTGCTCGTCATAGCCATAAAGAAGAGCTTTTCCTCCCTCGACAAAATACGGATCGCGCTTGAGAATCCCATCGTTGGTCAGCCGCTTTGGCTCAGCGAGAGCGGCATTATGCAGGGCCAGAAGTGCTAACCCGAGAGCCGCGAGTGCCTCCCTGCCTCCCCATGATGATCCCAACATCCCACGAGTAGATTCCCTAGAGGAGCTCATGGATAACCCTCCCCCCATCCAGAACTTTCATTTCCGCCCTCTGCTGGGCCCCAACGCCGCATAGCTCGGCGATTGTCGTGCCAGCCATCAGGGGAGAGATCGGCTCGGTCAGCGGGCGCTCTGCCCTCGCATCGCTCTCCCCGATCGTGCGTCCAGGCTGCACACCCGCACCTGCCCAGATTGAAAAGTAGCAGTGCTGGTGATGCTCGCGAGCTGCCCGCTTGCTGATCTTGGGCGTGCGCCCGAACTCACCCATGGCTACGACAAGAGTATCCTCCATCATGCCACGGTCGTATAAATCATCCAGCAACGCTGAAAATGCGCGGTCGAGGATCGGGCAGTGCCGGTCCTGAAGGAGCTCAAAGTTGTAAATGTGCGTATCCCAGCCCCAATCCCCGTTGGGAGTAAAGGTCTCAACATATTCCGACCAGTTGACCTGAATGTAGGGCACGCCCACCTGAGCCAGCCGGCGAGCTAGAAGACAACTCTGCCCGAAGGCGGTCTGACCATAGGACTCCCGGGTTTTCTCCTTCTCACGGGTGAGATCAAAGGCGTCCTTGGCCTTGGGATCCGTCAACAGGCCATAGGCTGCCTGGTGGGTCTTCTCCCAGTCATCGATTCGTGCCCCGTCCAGTGTTCTGTGCGCAGCGTCGAGCTGATCGAGTAACTTCTTCCGGTTCTGAATCCTGTTTGGCGTAATGCCATCGAGCATCTTAAGGGTAGGGATATTGACATCCCCATGCTGAGAGCAACTCACCAGAAATGGATCGTAGGCCTTACCGAGGGTCCAGCCTCCATATCCCTCTATGCTGCGCTGCAGATCCCGGGGTATTCCTCGCCCGAGATAAAAGCAGGGGGGAAGGGCTCCACTGTTTCCGCGATGCTTTGCAATGATCGACCCGAAATTCGGATGAACCGTCGGAGCTTCCTTGAACCCGGTCACCCCAATCGTTCCCGCTCCGGGATGCCCGCCATCCGTGGTGACCATCGACCGGATCAATGAGAACTTGTCGTTCCGCTGAGCAAGGCGGGGAAGCATCTCCGTAAAGTGCACTCCCGGAATTTTGGTCGGAATCGTCCCGAAGGGGCCCCGATAGTCCATGGGCGCATCGGGTTTCGGGTCAAACGTATCTATGTGGCTGGGACCTCCCCACAACCAGAGGAGGATGACCGACTTGGCTCGACCCCGCTCCTGCGCCGCCTGTACTTCCAGCAAATTCGGCAGGCCTGCCCCCATCGCGAAGGGAACTGCTGCGGCCGTCTTGAGGAAGGAACGCCGCGACAGGCCATTACAGTCATTGGCCTTGAAATTACCTACTCCGATCATTGTTAAACGTTCTCTAGGTTGATTATTCCGGTGCCAAAAGGAAAGGAAATATGCATCGCCGCAACAGGTGAGCGTCACCTCCGAAATTTTTGGATTCAGGGTTGAATCCTCCAGCCCTAGGGTCATTGCCTTGGCCTTCAACAGCTACCTGTTCTGGATCTTCTTCGCGGCGGTAATGGCGCTCTATCGCCTGCTACCCCACCGGGGACAGAATCGCATGCTTCTTGTCGCGAGTTACGTTTTCTACGGGGCCTGGGACGCCCGCTTCCTTCTCCTTATCCTAATTTCGACGCTGGTAGACTTCCACGTAGCCCGAAGGGTGGCAGCCTCAAGGGACAGGGCGGTCGCAAAGCGTTGGTGCATTCTGTCGATCACGCTCAATCTGGGTATTCTTGGAGTCTTTAAGTACTTCGACTTCTTTACCTCCAGCTTCTCCAGTCTCCTGGACTTCCTCTTCAGCTATGAAACAGACCCCATCACCCTGAACATAATACTACCGGTTGGCATCTCATTCTATACCTTCCAAACCCTGAGCTACACCATCGACGTCTACCGTGGACGAACAAGGCCCGCAACTAGGCTGACTGACTTTGCACTTTATGTCGCATTTTTCCCTCAGCTGGTGGCAGGGCCCATTGAGCGCTCCCATCGGCTTCTTCCTCAGATCGTCAACCCACGAGCGACCCGACAGGATCATTTCGCGAGGGGACTCTATCTCGTTATCAGTGGTCTCTTTGCCAAGATCGTTATTGCCGATAACATGGCATTCATCTGCAACGGTATCTTTGCGGCAAGTGATGACCAGGTGGGCGGCGTCGACCGGCTGGTTGGGATTTACGCTTTTGCCTTTCAGATCTATGGCGACTTTTACGGCTACTCCTCCATCGCAAGGGGTATCGCCCTCTGGATGGGAATTGAGCTCATGGCTAATTTCCGTATGCCCTATTTCGCCCGCTCGCCCGCCGATTTCTGGAAGCGCTGGCACATAAGCCTGTCCAGCTGGTTGCGCGACTATCTCTACATCCCTCTTGGTGGCAATCGGGGTGGGAAATGGAACACATGCAGGAACTTGATGCTCACGATGCTCCTGGGAGGGCTCTGGCACGGAGCAGGTTGGACTTTCATTCTCTGGGGAGTCTACCAGGGACTCCTGCTCTGCGCGTATCGGCCATTCGAAGGCCGCATCCACGATTCGCAACCCTCTCTGCTTCGGCGGCTGGTTGAAACATTCCTTTTTTTCAACCTTGTCTGTATTGGCTGGCTTCTCTTCCGAGCGGAATCTGCGACCCAGGCATGGGACTTTTTAGCTTCCATCCTCTTCACCGATTTTTCTGCAACTTTCCTTTCCGCCTATGGACTGGGATCGATTCTCTACCTCGCAGGCCCCTTCCTGCTCCTCGAAATATGGCTGACCCGGCGCGATGACCTCCTTGCCCTCACCAAGGTGGCATGGGGATGGCGGGCAGCCGCTTATTCATATGCCCTTTTCATGCTTGTAGTCCATCAACCCCTCCGAACCAGTGAATTCATCTACTTCCAGTTTTAGAACTACCGAGTGGAAAGTCCTCGCTGTCGTCGTGGCAACTGGACTCCTGCTCGAAATCATCGCGCGCGTGCTCGCTCCCACTCTCGATTACGATCGCGTTCACATCCATTCTTTCCCTGAAATAGCGGAGGAGATGCGAAGTGGGAAGCGTCCGCGAATCATGATCCTCGGAAATTCCCTTCTTCTCCATGGAGTAGATTCAGCTTTGCTGGAGGAAAATATTTCCAACTCGCTTTCCCGACCCTGCAGCGTCTCCAAAGTTACACCCGTGGCAACCGCGGCCCGAGACTGGCTCTACCTCTACGACACCTACTTTACTCAATCCGGGAGTCATCCCGATATTGTCGTGATCGGATTCGTGGGGCACCATCTTCCGGATCAGTACGAGCTCAAGCTGCGCCGGCTCGCGCGCCACTTCTGCTCCCTTGAGAATCTTGGATCCTGCCTTGATGAGGAAAGCCCATCTCTCGACGGAAGAGCGATCGGAATTCTCTCCCACTTCAGTGCCCTCTTTGGAGATCAGCGAACACACCAATGGGGAGTCAGCTCTGCTGTAATTCCACAATTCGGAAAGGGTGCCAGCAGGCTCAACAACATTCTCGATGCAGCAAAGAACCATCCCGCTGGAAAGAAGGAGCCCTCAATCACTGGCAACGAATCCCCGGGCCGGACCTACCGCAAGCTCAACCAATTGATCAGGGCTCTGAAAACACATGGAGTGGAGCCCTATTTTGTTCCGATGCCTCAACCTGAGCCGTGGACCATCGACCCGACCGCGAGGGCCGTAATTGAGGAAAATGGGGCCACCCTTATAGAGGGCCCTGTTAATCCCCCCATTGGGAAAAGGGACTTCTCCGATGGTTACCACCTCGGAGAAACCGGAAAGACGCGCTTTACCTCTTTTCTCTCCTCCGTACTGTCCGACAAACTATCGAACACGGAAAGCTCTTCCCCCTGATCCTCCATTGACGCACGTGGCACCGATCCTCCATCGTCCCCGAATGGCAGACTGCCCTTTTGCACGTGTTCTTGTCCTCGGCTACGCCCTCGCAACCCTGTGCTGCCTTCCCGCCGGGGCGACCCTCACCGTCGCCGCCGCCTTCGGTGACAATGCAGTTCTACAGAGAGGAGTAGAGCTCCCGGTCTGGGGCAGCGCCCCAGCCGGCAGCCAGGTGCATATCGAATTCGCCGGCCAGTCCCGGACCACCACAGCTGACGAGGGCGGAAAGTGGATTGTCCGGCTCAAGGAGCTGAGAGCGAGCAGCGAAGGCCGCCTTCTTCATATCCGTTCTGCGCAGGACCATCTCACCTTCAAAAACGTGGTGGTGGGTGAGGTATGGCTGGCAAGCGGCCAGTCGAATATGCAGTTCCCCATGAGCGCCTGCGCAAAACGGATGAAGGCCATTGAGGCCATTCTCCTGGAAGAGCCTGATCCCAGGATCCGATTTCTCAGAATTGGCTGCCCAGACAGCCCTGGATTCAGGCATATCAAGCGCAGCGAGATCGCGTGGACTGTTGACTCCAGGGCCACTCGCCCAGGCTACTCGGCTGTGGCCTTCTTCTTCGCCCGGAAGATCGCAAACGTGCTCAAGGTCCCGGTCGGGGTCATTGAATCATCGTGGGGGGGGAAGCCCATCGAGGGATTTATTCCTGCGGATGAATTTGGAAAGAGTGAGGTTCTCCGGCCCATCGCCGAACTAGCCCAAAGGGATGAACTTGACCAGGTGAAAGCCTTGGAGGGGGGAGTTATCATTCGCAACACCGCAGGCAGACCTGGGCGTATCTTCAATAGCAGGATTGCCCCGATTGCCCCCTATGCCGTTGCCGGTGCGATCTGGTATCAGGGGGAATCAAACGCAGGAAAAGGCGAAGACCCCCGCAACTACAGATTCAAGATGAAGGCTCTCATCAACGGCTGGCGCAAGGCTTTCGAAAACCCTCTGCTTCCGTTCTATTTCGTCCAACTTCCCGCCTACCGGAACGAGGCATTCGGATGGGTCCGTCTCCGGGAGGAGCAGCGCCGCAGCCTTACTACACCGCATACCGGCATGACCGTCACTATCGACCTCAGGGACACGGATATTCATCCAGCGAACAAGATGGACGTTGGAGAACGCCTGGCTCTCTGGCCGCTTTCCCGGCAGCATGGCAACCCCGGGATGGTGTCTGCGGGCCCGCTCTTTCAATCAGCCCGGGTTGAGGGCAGGACTGTCCGGATCCAATTCGGCTCTCTGGGAGGTGGTCTGATGGTAGCGAGAAAGGACGGGGCCGGACCCGTCACGGAAACGCCAGCCACGGACCTTCGCCACTTCGAAATTGCCGGGGCTGATGCTGTCTGGCATGCGGGCACAGCCGAGATCGAAAGTGAGGAAGTCGTGGTTCGATCACGATTCGTCAGTCACCCCGTAGCGGTGCGCTATGCGTGCCTGGGCGACCCGGAAAACCCGAACCTCTACAACCGCGCAGGGCTGCCGGCCTCGCCTTTCTGCTCGCACCTTTCGTTTCTGCCGTGGGCCCCTTCGCCCTCCCCTGAAGGTTTCAGAAAAGGCGAATGACTACTGCGCAGTTCCGGGAAGGAATCGGTAGTAGACCTCCAGCATCAGGGTGGCCAGACAGGTCACGTAGTGCACGTTGCCCAGTCCATGGCCGGTGTTGCCAGGAAGAGGCCAAGACCCGTCGTTGTTCTGGGCGGCAAGAGTTCCGTCCCGGAAGAGTTCATTATATTCCTGCCAGAACCTGCCTCCATAATTGATCATGGCCTGAGAAGCATAATAGTGCCCATAGAGATCCGTGTCCTTCCCCTTCCAGTCGAACTTGATATTTTTGTTGATGAGCTTGCAGGCTTTTCGGGGCACGGAATGAGCTTCCTTGCCCCAGAGCTGGAAACAAAGAGCCCCTGCTGCCGACAGGGTCGTGCCGTCTCCCTTGGGAGTTGGACCGGTATAGCCAATGGCACCACTCGCATGCTGATTACCTTCAAAGGCGTCGAGCCCATCTCTCGCGGCCTTGGTCATATTCCGAAACTCTATTCCAGTGTGCTTACAGGCCTTAAGGGCCTGCAACGTCCACGCCATCACTGAACTATCGTTACGACGGTCTTCCGCGAAGCGATAGGTCCATCCTCCCGCAGCGTTCTGACCATCGATAATGGTCTGTCCTCCCAGCTGTACCGCCTCCATGAGGCCAGGGAGATTCACTCCCAGCTGGCTGCAGAAGGTGTATGCCTCCGCTATCGCGTAAGTCGCAATGGCGTGCTCGTAGACCCACTGGTTCGACTGGAGATCAGTTCCCAGCCGACCCTTGTTCTTGGCGCTCTGGTTGACAAGGTAGGTAATCGCATTGGTGACTGTCTCCCCATACTTTACAGAGAGGGGAGTCTCGCAATGTCCGAGGTAGGCCAGAAGAGCCAGCCCCGTGTAGGCGACCTTGTAATTGGCTCCCCAGGATCCTTCACCCG
This sequence comes from uncultured Roseibacillus sp., assembly GCA_963989605.1. Taxonomy (GTDB): domain Bacteria; phylum Verrucomicrobiota; class Verrucomicrobiia; order Verrucomicrobiales; family Akkermansiaceae; genus Roseibacillus_B. Next base: position 9,853 of record CAXEFH010000043.1, read on the forward strand.
CCTGAGTGGTCTGGAGCCAGTCCAATGCTTTCACCACAGCGGTTTCACACTCCTCCGTGCCGCCATTTTCCTTCAAACGCTGCATGCGGTCCTCGGGAGAGCAGCGCTTCCGCATCACTGCGGGGATATTACCAAATCCACCTCCACCACCATCACCGCCATTGCCCCATCCTTCACCAAAGTCGTCACCACTGCCAAAATCGAGATTGGGCTGCGCCTCCGTCTCCGGGACTGGAACCGCAGTCGGCGACGGTGTCGTCGAGGCGATGACCTTGGCCATTGATGATGAGGGCGCGGAGGGCTTTCTCTGAATCTGTGGATTTACTTCCTTCTGATCCATGGTGTCCTCCTGAGGAGCCCCGGCCTGATACGCCACGATCGTCGGGGACTTGATCATGAGGTTGGGCAGCAGGATGAAGAGAAGAACAAGGACCACGAGAGAGATCACCAGAAGGGCAATCATGATACTCGTGATAACAGAGGATCTCCGCTGCGCTTCCAAGCGCGCTTCGGCTTCGGGACTGAGTTGGGCGTGAAGGCTCATACCAAGGCGGATTGTAGGTATTTTGTGGGTTGTTCTGGCACAGGGGAAAGGTCCAGACACGGGGAGCCTACCCGCCCGCACAGGAAAATCCGCTCAAAAATCGCCAAATTTTATCTTCCGTGCCCTCTCATAACCTAACCCGATGGGAGGATTCGGCTCAAATTAGCGGGCAATCCCCCGGGTGAACCCCGAAATCGAGGACAAGCCGTCGCTCAGAGCCATACCCGGCAATCTGACCGGTCTGGCAATCACCCTTCCGGACCATCAGAAGACGCATGCACCTCCTCGAAATCGGAAAATGCCCGGATTTGCCACCGGACCTCCCGCCCTACTCTGCGCCAGGCTCCACGTTTGGATCATCATCCGGATCCCGAGTCCAGATGATCGATACTCCGGGACCCTGCTCCCCCGGAACGATGATTTCGCCTGAAGGCTTGATAAGCTCGGGCACCCTGCGCACCTCGGTGTGGCCATCAACAAAGAGGAGAACTCCCTTCTGGTTGTGACGCGTTGCAAACGCTCTCGGATTGGCTTTAGGGGACCCATTGAACTTTCTCTGGGCCTTGGAGTGCTGTTGGTCCTTGGGCAATCCCCGCTCAAGAAAGATCACGGTGTTTGCAGGCTGCTGGATCGAAGCGAGGGTCCCCGGCTCCTTGTATCCGTCGGGGGATCGCCTCTGCAGGCGGCTGTTCATTCCTATGGCGAAGTAGGGCCGCTCCAGCTTTTTTTCGCTCTTCGCGTAAGGAGCTGATTCCACAAAAATAGGGTAGGAAGCATCATAAAAGGCCTGCGGCGCGTTATCCTGCTCCAACTGGGCGACCGAACGATAACCCATTCTCTCAGGGAGAACGTTATACCATGCCTCCTCGGCCTCCTCACTGGCCGCTACTGCCCAATCTTCGGCCTCTGCTGAAATGTCAGGCACATCGGCATTTTCAAGAGGAAGACGGCCCCCGTGATCGGTGGTGTAGTCAACGAAGGCTTGGCCGAGGTCCTTGATCTTCTGTGTAGCCCGGGTCAGATTCGCACCCTGCACCATATTGGTGAAAACCTGAAAAGAAAGGCCTGCCAGCACGATCACGATCGCGACAGCAACGAGCAACTCAAGGAGCGTAAACCCCCGGGTAGCCTTTCGATGACACTTTGGTTCCATTGTATCTACCTGTCGAAGCTCCTCTGGGTTGAGGTCAGGATGACCCGATTGTTACCAGAGGCAACTTGCAGTTTCTCCATAAAATCGGTAATTTCCACTCCTGTTTTCAAAAGAATGCCCCAGCGCAGCTCGGTCATCATGCCCGCCTGGATGGATTCAACGCTGATCAGCTCGGTTGCGTCCGCGAATTCCTCGAAAATCGGGTAAAACGCTTTGTCGTACTGAATATCGTTATTCACACGGATTCTGAGCTGGTGGGAGGCCCTTTTCGGGGCAAACGCCTCTTTTTTCGACAAAACGTAAATGGCCGCCACCATCACGATCGTCGTCGCAGCCGCCGTCGGATAGAGCCGGGCGCCAACAACCATGCCGGTCATCATCGAAAAAAGAATGAAGGCCAGGTCCCGGGCCTGCCCCAGATTACGACGAAAACGGATCATCGCAAAAGCCGCGAACATTCCGAAACCAATCGCCTGTGCGTTTTGATGAGTCCCCACCACGAGAATAAGAATGGTGGTCACCGTCCCTACAATCACGAGGGTGTGAACATAATCCTGGGAATATCGGGTGCCACGGTAGGTCGCCTTGTAAAGGGTGCCGATGATCAGGTTGAGACCAAAGCTCACACCCAAGGCAAAGACCACCTCAACAAACCCGGGCTTGGTAAGGTCGAATCCGAGTTGTTCCCGGATGGTCTCATAGATATTGGCTATAAATGCGAGAGAGTTCATGGAGTTGATTGAAAAGAGATTCAGGCCGCCGATTCCCGATGCTGCGTGGCGTGGTTGAGCTGGGATACCAGAACGGGGTCATGTTTTTCCAGGGAGGTGCAATACTTACTGAAACTGCGACGGCTCAACCCGGTTTCGCCTGCACGCTGTCGCAACCAGTAGGGAACGGCCCCTATGGATTTGACCTCCATGATTGACTCTCCCTCCGGAATAATAAATTTGCTGAAATCCTGATCATCCGGAAGCAGCCTCGGGAACTCGGGCCGGCACCTCAGAAGATTATCAAAGGTAATCCTGAGCTTGCCATCGGGAGAGCTGAAGGCATTGCGGTCGTAGCGAATCTGCATTGATGGGTTGTGCCCCGCGGCTCGCATTCCGAGAACCTCATCAATGACAATCCGGCCAGCCCTTCCCACCTGATCATACATCCCTCTCAGAACGTCGTCGTTTCCAAGACCGAACTCCTGAGCAGCCTCAATTGGCATGGGGAGCCGGCGCTTGACACCGAGGCCCTGCAACTTGTGTTTTACTTCCAGAAAGCCCGCTGGAGGGATCTTGGCAGTCTCTGAGCCATAGATGCGCAACCGGATCTTGCGCCGGCTATTGAAGCCCCGCTGCTTCTCCCAGTAACAGTCGCGCTCGGCGGTATCGTAATATTGGGACAGAATTGGATAGTCTCCAGAGTTCCCGGGGTTCTGGTCCACGGCCAACCGCAGGGAGACCTCCTCCTTCCACTGGCCGTATTGCTCAGCGGTGATCCAGAATTTGTACTCGGTCCTGCTTAGGCTCACTGTTGAGTGGAGAAAGGGGTGGAAATTAGCAGCCTCGCGGAGAGCGCCTAGAGTGTCGTGCTCGTCACCATATTAATAAATGAGAGGCCCCTCCACAACTCTCGATTATTCTCTCGCGGTTACTGATCATTGCGCGAATTAGGGATCGTAGCGCGTTTTTCTGATTCGTAGGGCATGCAAGGGATTACGCCCCAGACCCATGAGCCGGCTGGGCCCCTCGCCCGCTCAACTGCGTCAAACGGCCTATTCCTCCGCCCTCTCAGCCCATCCGGGTTGAATTCCACCTTCTCACGGGGTCCTGCCGCCTTGTGCCCACTCCCGCGGCGACCCAGTATATCCGCCTCTCTGATTCCTCACAGATTTGGGGTGTTCTCCATAACCCCGAAACTATAGTGCACACCCGCTCCAGCACGAAGCCCAATGCCATCACTCCGTCGTTCCCTCCCGGCCACCTTGATCCTGATCACAGGACTACTGGCGATATCGCCAGCCTCTGCCCGAATTTATATCAGCGAGTTTCTTGCCGAGAACACCAATGGACTGCGTGACGGCGATGGAGAATTCTCAGATTGGATCGAGATCTACAACTCCGGTTCTCAGCCGGTCGATCTCGAAGGCTACTATCTGACGGACAACCCCGGAGCTCTCACAAAATGGGCTTTTCCATCGCTGCAACTGGAACCCCGGCAGTTTCTTCTGGTCTTCGCCTCTGGAAAGGACCGAACGGGCGCCAGTGAAGAACTTCACACCAACTTCAAGATCGATGACCGCGGTGAATATCTTGGCCTCATTGCGCCCGATGGGATCTCCGTAATCTCCGAATTTGGTGGGAATGACACCCCCTTGCCACGCCAGAGAGAGAATATTTCCTTCGGCCCGATGCAGACAGGCACTCTTACCACCCGCACCCTCCTCTCCCAGAACACTCCGGCTACTGTCCGCATTCCGACAAGTGACGATTCCGTTCTCGGGATCTCCTGGACTGAACCAACATTCGATGACCTCGCCTGGCGCGATGTAGCGATCGGCGTCGGCTATGACGAGGCCAATACATACGTCCCCGAGTTTGGCATCGGAGGTGATCTGGGTGATGAACTTAACGGAGTCAGCACCAGCCTCTACCTCCGGGTTCCCTTCCAGATCACGGAGCCGTCCTCAGTATCAGAGTTATCGCTCCGCATGAAATACGACGATGGCTTTGCTGCATATCTCAACGGGGTGCTCGTTGAATCCGTGAACTCCCCCGCCGGGGCAAACCTGACCTACAACTCAGAGGCCACTTCCAATCATTCGGATAACGAGGCCCTGATTTACGAGTCCTTTGACCTGAGCGACCAGGTGCAGCTTCTGAGAAACGGGTCGAACATTCTTGCGATCCATGGGCTGAACGATGGACTCACCAGTTCGGACATGCTGATTTCCCCGGAACTGATCGCGGTCCAGATCTTGGACCCTGCGACCGGGGATCCCGGCTTCTTTGCTACTCCCACGCCCGGGAACCAGAATGGAGAGGCCTTCGCTGGATTTGCCGAAGACCTCGTATTCAGCGTTGACCGTGGATTTTTCTCCAGTCAGTTCCAGCTGCAACTGACGACCGCCACAGAGGATGTAGAAATCCGCTATACCCTCGATGGTTCAGTCCCATCGCCCACGCAAGGTCTGGTGTATCGGGCGCCGATCAGTATTACGGGGACTCAGGTGGTTCGTGCCATGGCCCACAAACCAGCATTTCAACCCACGAAGGTCGAGACCCACACCTACATATTTCCCGACGCTGTCGCCAGCCAGACCCGGCCTTCCGGCTATCCCACCAGCTGGGGAGGCGAACCCAGTGCCGACTACGGCATGAATACCCAGATTACCCGCTCACGGCAGTATGCCGTCCGCCTACAAAGAGGTTTACGGGACATCCCAACTCTATCCGTCACGGGGGAGCGGGATGACTTCTTCGGCGCGAACGGGATCTATGTCGACACTCAGAATCGTAATCTGGAAGCTCCTGTATCTGCCGAATACTTCCATCCGGACCCTGCTTCCGATGGCGTCAATATCGAGGAAGGATTCCAGATCGACTGCGGATGCAAGCTCCAGGGCGGTGCCAGTCGCAACCCCGGCTCATCGATCAAGCACTCCCTCAGCCTGCGTTTTCGCGATCTCTACGGCCCGGGTAAGCTCAACTACCCGGTCTTCGAGGGAACCGACATTACTACCTTCGACAGCATTCACCTGCGAGCCATGTATAACAACTCATGGCACCACAGTAACAGTGGGCAGCGGGCTCGTGCTACGATGATCCGTGACCAGTGGGCACGGGACTGCATGATTGACATGGGCAATCCTGATGGCGGTCAGGGCCACTTCGTTCATCTTTACCTCAATGGACTCTACTGGGGCGTCTACAACCTCCATGAACGACTCGAGAACGACCACTACGCAGCCTACAACGGCTTCGAGGACGACGAGGTTCTTGGCCTGAACCCGGGACGCCTGACTTCGGAGGAATCGAGCTCCTTCAATGCGATGAAATCGATCGTCGCGAATCCACGGACAACGTGGGCCCGGATCCAGAGGGTGATCGATGTGGACAATTACATCGACTTTGTCATCGCAGAGTATTTCGGGCGCAACGCCGACCTAAAAAATAATGACAACTGGCGCGCTGCTGGCGGAGGTGCTGCCAACGCCCCCTGGCGCTTCTACTGCTGGGATACCGAGCGCATTCTGGAAAATGAAACTGATACCAGTGCTCCCAGTAACAGCGGGGCATTGGACGGGGCACTCATCTTCAACGATCTCGAGAGGTTTCGGGAATTCAGGGTTCGCTTTGCCGATCGCGCCTACAAGCACCTCTTCAATGGGGGAGCACTCACAAACCTTGCAAACCGCAACCGGTTCCAGAAATACGTCGACCAGATTAACGCCGCGATCATCTGCGAATCTGCTCGATGGGGTGACGATCGCAGCGGAGGGGGATTCGGGGGCAGCTACGCACGCGATGAAAACTGGACTCGAGCCGTCTATGGCATGCCTGGAGGACCGGGCACAAGTCCGAGCAACGGTGTGCTCGGATCGTGGTTCCCGACCTCAGGAACCAACCGTAGTGACCGGATTATCAGCACCTGGCGATCTCGCCGCTTCTCGGGAAGTTCTGATACCTACCTCGGGACGATTCAGCCTCCTCTTTTCACGGTCAACGGTACAACCCAGCACGGTGGGAACCTCCCCGCCGGGGGCGCCCTCTCCGCCACGGCCTCCTCAGGATCGATCTACTATACGACCGACGGAACTGACCCACGACTGGAGGGCGGAAACCTTGCACCCGGTGCCATTCTTCTTTCAGGAGAGATCGCTTTACCTGCCAGTGGACTGGTCCGCATGAGGGCACGGCTGGGCGGAGGAGATTCCTGGTCCCCTCTCAACGAGGCCCTCTTTTATCTCGAGCGCCGGGCCACCGACTCCGATCTGCGCATTACCGAAATCAATTACAACGCGATTCCAGCCAGCGCGGCAGAGGCAAGCGACGCGGCCGAACTGCCACTACCCCGTCTTTTCGATGGAGGAGATTTCGAATTCATCGAAATCCGTAATGTCAGTGACACCGCAGTCAACCTCGGCGGAGTGCGTTTCACGGATGGAATCAACTTCACCTTTCCGGTGACCAACCTGCAACCTGACGGGCACGTGGTCGTCGTCGCTGACCTCGAGGGATTTGCAGCACGCTATGGAACGGGGCTTCCGGTGGCGGGACAGTTTTCCGGCAGCCTCGGCAACGGTGGGGAGCGCATCCTGCTGGAGACATCTGAAGGCGTAATCATTCAGGATTTCGCCTATGATGACGGGGGCACCTGGCCCGGACGAGCCGATGGCATTGGATCCTCGCTAGAAATTATTGATCCTTCGTTAGACTACGATAATTCGGAAAGCTGGCGCGCTAGTAGTGAATACAATGGCTCGCCAGGCACCCCTGGAATGGGCCGCGATGGGCGGGGGGTCGGCAATGAGGTTCTCCCCAAAACCGCCTTACCTACACTCGACCAAATCGAACTCCACAACCCTAC
>CAXEFH010000044.1:0-16994 GCA_963989605.1 uncultured Roseibacillus sp.
TTTTTTAATGATACGGCGACCACCGAGATATACACCTCTCTATTCGTCGGCAGCGTCAGATGTGTATAAGAGACAGCCACCACCTCGTTGTAACCCTTCAGTTCTTTCCTGTGCTACTTGCCCTCGCCTTGACTGCCTGTGTCATTGTCGGAGGTGTGATCTGGTCGATGATGTACGAGCGGCAGGGAACTCTCGTTGGTTGCTGGCTCAGTCACCTTTTTGTGGATATCATGCTGATGGTGATCGGGTATCAGCTGCTGACGATGGGATAATTAATCACGAGTGGAAAAATAAGTCCTTGTCCCAGCTGATGTTATCGACAAGCGCCATCCTGATTGATTTACCATTCTGGTGTGCCCGGAGAAAGAGAAGGCAGTCGCATGAGCTGGCCATCAATGGTGGCGGCTCTTGTCGTGCCGCTTCTGTGTGCACTGGTCTACGTGGTCTGGATTCCTCACGGGAACGCGGGACGGGGTGCATGGTTCGCAACTAAGATCTGGGTTCTCGCCTACCCTCTGTTCTTTTTCGGGCTGATCGGGCTTGGTGGTCTCGTTCGGAGGGAAAGCCGGGCCGTGAACTGGCCCTCGTGGAGAGCCGTCATTTTCACGGGAGTCCTGAGCGGCCTGGGGATCGTGCTCGTGGGATGGCTCATGGTCCTGACCCCGATCGGGCAAATCGTGAGGGATAACAGCCCCAATCTCATTGAGAAGGCCGAGGGGCTGGGGTTCGCCACCAAAGAGCGTTTCCTGATGGTTGCGATTTTTATAACGGTTCTCCACTCAGCCATGGAGGAGTATTACTGGCGCTGGTTCGTCTACGGGCATTTGCGCCAGATGGTTGGGCACTGGTCGGGGCACCTCCTCGCTGCCCTGGCCTTCACCGGCCACCACCTTGTTCTCATGAGTGTCCTTTTCCCTCTTTCACTTGCGCTTTTTCTTTCCCTTCTGGTTGGCCTCGGAGGCCTCATCTGGACCCGGATGTATCAGCGCCAAGGAACTGTTCTGGGCTGCTGGCTCAGTCACTTGATTGTGGATGCATTCCTCATGGTTGTCGGCTTCCGCCTTATCCTGATGTCCTGATTCGCTATCTTCATCAGGTGCCTGATTGAAGATAGGCGATCAGGTCGCGAATCTGCTGGTCCGTCAATTGGTCCAGTAGTCCTTCCGGCATGATGGAGATGGGCGCCCGGGTCAACTGAGCGAGGTCCTTGCGGGCGATCACGGTCCGGATGCCGGACAAGTCCCTGATGGTCACGGTAAGATTACCTGCGTCCGTGATGAAGCCAGTTAGGATGACAGGGGGAGCATCGCCGACGGGGCGGAGGGTGATGGTGGCGAGTTCAAAGCCCTCCCTTATCCCAAGATTCGGATCGATTATGGCAGGGACAAGATAGTCTAAATTCTTCATCTCGTAGCCTGTCAGGTCAGGTCCGATGTCCCGGCCTTGATCCTTGAATTTGTGGCACTGGGCACAGTGCTGGGCAAAAATCTGGGATCCCTTGGAAGCCTTGGCTCCCGACCCCCCGGAGGAGAGGAGGGTCTTGATGTCCATGATTCGTTTGGCCTTCTGGCTGTTTGAGAGCTGCGGAGAGTTGAAGTGCTTGTTCAGCAGACTCTGGATCTGAGGGTCCCGGTAGCTTTTCATCAGAAGAACGCTGTCCTGACTGATTGCGGCCTTGTCGATGATGCCGCTGCTCACTGCGGCAAGCAGCTGCCGGGCCCACATGGGTCTGCTGGCAAGAAGGGAAAGGGAGACTTGGCGAAGATCGCCGTTCAAGTCTGGATAGAGGTTCAGGAGGGTCTCGGGAATACCTGTTCCTGAATATCTTCTCAGAGCGGTCAGGGCGGCCATCCGGACGGTAGGTTCCGTCTCATCGCTTTGGAGCAATGAGAGAAAGATCCCCTCGGAAGGCGCGTCACCCAGTTCACTCAGAGCCTTGATCAGATCGACGCGCTGGCCCAGAGGAGTTGCGGATTCCCGCAGGAGAGGGCGTGCTTCTGCGAGAGCCTGTGGGCTTCTCAGCCGGAGAGAGAGGCGGATGATCTCCCGGGGGGTTCCTGTGGGCTTCCAGAGTTGGGCCAGGGCGGCATCGAGATCCGGGGGAACGGGATTCAGGGAAGTGCCTTCAAGAGCGAGGACCATCCCACGGACCAGGGGATTGAGATGCCGGGTTCCCTTTGCCCGGAGCAGCAGCAGGGCGCACATCTGGAGACTTTCAGGGCTTCGCTCCGCCATGTAGCGCCGTCCAATACGTTCGCTCAGGGCCGTTTCGAAGAGGGGGGCATCCCAGAATCCCGCGTAAGAGAGAAGCTCACGTGCCCGAGCGGGGTGATTGCTGATCAGGCCCTCCAAGGCCCACCAGAGCTGAAGAGGGATGAAGGGATCCTCAGCGAAGTCTCCTCGTCTTGCCAGTGCTTCAATCAGAGGGCGGTCTCCGAGAGCCTGGGCGGTAGAGGCAAGCTGGGAAATTACCTCTGCATTTTTCGTGCTATCAGCGATTTCAACCAGAGATGAGCCAAGATCAATGGTATGATCAGCAGCGATTCGAATGGCCCACCTTTGAAGATTCGGACAGGGTATCCGCAAGGCGGCAAGCAAGATGTCCCTCATCTTGGAGGGGTTGGTGTCCGGCAGGGATGTTCCCTGAAGAATCCATAAGGCCTCCAGCGCACGCTGTCTCGAACTCTCATTATCAGCGGTGTAGTCCGTCAGCATCCTGCTCAGCTCCATGAGTGAGGGTCCATCATTCCGTGCACTCAGGAGTCGGCGGGCATGGCGCCTTGCCCATTGGTTTTTCTCGAGGAGAATTGCTAACAGCTGGGAGGAGGAAAAGTTTCCGAGGTTGAGAGGCCTTCCGGTCCCCCTGTCGCCAGTTCGGATACGATGGATTCTTCCGTTACTCCGGTCCCAGTTGTCCCGTGGGTCCACGTGGGTGATGCGGGCATCGTAAAAGTCGGCCACGTAGATTGCTCCATCTGGGCCGATCGTACAATGCACCGGTCGGAACCACTGATCCCTGGTCTGGAGAGGATTCTCTTCCTCTGTGGTTGAGAAACTACTGCCACGGGATTCCATCCGGAGAGCGTGGATTCTGTTTCCGAGTGAATTTGGCCCGACGAGGCGACCCTCTAGCTGTGGAATCGCCCCGCTGCTGTAGCGGATCCATTGGTGAACGAGGCGGATCTTTTGTCCCTGGATAGGCATTCCGAAGAAATGTCCGAAGGTATATGGATTGGTGTGTGGTCCGTGTTTGCCGAACCCCTTCTGGTAATATCCACCCTGAACGAAGTGGACGGCCTGCTGAGTTCCGTTCGTTCCCGAGTAGAGGCGTCCTGCCCGATCAAAATCCACGCCAAAGTTGTTCCATCCTCCCTCTGCAAAAAGTTCGAATTTGTGGCGATCAGGGTGGTATCGCCAGATATTCTGCCCCAGAAAAGGATAGCGTGGCGCGGTCTCGTCCAAGTGGACCCGCACCCTTGCGGTCACCGTGCTTCCCGTGCATCCGTAGAGCCATCCGTCGGGCCCGAATTTCAAGCTGTTGGAGATGGAATGGGTGTCCTCAAGGTTAAATCCTGAGAGGTGAACGATGGGTCTGCGGTCGGGGATGTCGTCCTGGTTCCGGTCCGGATAGAAGAGAAGGTAGGGAGGGTGGAGGACCCACACGCCACCATCTCCGTGGGCGAGAGAGGTGACCATGTTGAGCCCTTCAAGAAAGGTCTTGTGGAGGTCATATTTGCCATCTCCGTTGGTATCTTCATGGATGGTGATCTTATCCTGCCCCTTGAATTTGCGGTGTTCTGGAGCTGTAAATGGCGGAGGTGGAGGCACCTGGTCGAAGACTTTGCGGAGGTGTTTGTCCCATGTGAGAACTTTGAGTCCTGCGGGATTAGGATACTGGATATATTGCACGACCCAGAGCCGTCCTCGTTCGTCGAAGTCCATGAAGAGAGGTTGCCGGACCTGTGGTTCACTGAGAACCGTTTCTACAGTCAGACCGGTGCCGGTCCTGAACGAGGCAAGGGCCTCTTGCGGGGAGGAGGCTTGACCCTTGTCATCCGCGCGGGCATACGGGTTTCTGTTGTCTTCAAAGTGCCGAGAGACCGCTGATAGTGACCGGCGGCGCCACTCCTTGTCTGCGGAGATGACACCACGATGTCCGGCGTGGTCTTTACCTGCCAATCTGAGAAACGAAGCTGCCTCTGTTTCAGGATTCTTTCCCCATTTCGCCCATGAGGGAACATCGCCACGCTTAAAAAGCCATTGTCCTGTCAGGTCAATGGCGTCGTCTACTCTGGTCAGGTGTAGCGGCCCCTTCAGAATCCCACCCTTTCCTTCCCTGTTAAAGACCCGCCATGCGATGAGATTCGCTTCACCGAAACGAATCTGGTCCGGCTCAATCACGAATGGACGCCGTATGCTGCTCGAGGGTTTGCCAAACAGGGGAGGCATGGATCCGTTGGCCCCAATCTTGTTTCCGTTGAAGAATGCTTCATCGACATCGCTGATGGTATCGACAACGAGGAGCAGACGGCTTCCCTGCCATTCACGGGGAACTCTGACGTAGGCACGATACCATGCGAACCCCGGCACGCCCTTCCATCCTTCCGCGTGGGGAACCCGGGCCGGGGTCCATCCCTCATGCTGGGCACAGGCCGAACCAGCAGCCAGCAGGCACAGAAAAACAGCTGGAATTCGCATGGGTCAGGGCATTAATGGGTGAGCTGGCTCCCGCTTTCAACCGCCAAAGTGATCTCTGGAGGCCTGCATGCGGTGAAGGGGTAGCAATCCGGGGGTATTTGTCACGGTCTGAGGAATCCGCTTTTGCGGGAGTGATAGGGAGGAACCATCCATTTCTGACCAACCTGAACGCTTGATCGACAGGCCCCTTTTAGAGTTGGATGGGGCATGCACAGGCGCACATTTGTAAAGGGAGCGGCGGTTTCGTCGGTAGCAGGGTCTCGAGGGGCATGGGCCAAGGAGAGCGGAGTAGAAGTAAAGTTGGCGCTCGGCTACGACAACTTTGCGGTGCGCGCGATGAAATGGAAGGCCCCGGAACTCATCAAGTATGCCGCCGAGCTCAAGTGTGATACTCTGTTCATTACGGATTTCGGTCCCCTCGAAAAGATGAGCGATTCCTATCTCAGGGACATACGAAAACAGGGAGAGGATGCGGGAATACGCATCCTCCTGGGAAGCTGGAGTATCTGTCCCTCCTCTGTGAAATTCCGGGATACTTGGGGCAGCGCGGACGAGCATCTGCAACTGGGAATCAGGGCTGCGGCAGCGCTCGGATCACCGGCCTTCCGCGTGATTCTTGGTGCAGGGGATGACCGTAAGACACCCGGAGGAATAGAGGCACGGATTGCGGATACGGTAAAGGTGCTCAAGAGGAATCGCACCCGCTGTCTGGACTCGGGCATCAAGGTTGCCATGGAGAACCATGCGGGAGACATGCATACTCTGGAGCTGCGAGGCCTGATTGAGGAAGCGGGCCCGGATTTCGTCGGGGCTAACTTCGACTCTGGCAATGCAGTGTGGACACTGGAGGACCCTGTCCAGGCTCTAGAGAATATCGGGGAATATGTGCTTACCACCAGCCTGCGAGACTCGGCAGTTTGGGAGAGCGAAAATGGTGTCACCGTGCAATGGACGGCGATGGGAGATGGAGATACTGATCTCAGGACCTTCTTCGCACGATTTGCGGAGCTCTGTCCTGATGTGGCGGTGAACATCGAGACCATCTCCGGGTTTAATCGCGAGTTGCAGGTCAAGAAAGATGACTACTGGAAAGCGTGGCCTAAAGGGAAGCCCAAGGGCTACGAGAAGTTTCTTGCTCTTGCGAGAAAGGGTAAGCCAAGAAAGGCGGGTCCGGTGGACCAGAGAGAGGATATCGCAAAGAGTATCGCCTACTGCCGGAAGGAGCTGGGTCTCGGGCGCCGCTAGGCCGTGGAAGAAATCTCAATCAGTATGCATGTGGATCTGGTGTTGAGAGACTAAGCGAAGTCGCCCGGGGGGCCTTGTCATTAGCCGCCTCCGTCAAATTCATGTCGCGATTACTACTACCGCCCCATCGACTCGTGGCTCTTTTCGAGAGCGGAGGGATCACGAGGGCTCAGTTGCAGGCGGCAATGACCGTTCACCAGCAGCGTCTTCTCGTAGAAATTGCCGAGGCCAGAAAATATCCGGTGCGCTCGTCTCTGGACGAGAGATTAAGTCGATTTGCGGCCAGGCGGCTGGAGCGAAGACATGGTGAGAAAATCATCCGGATGGTTCTTGGCGCGTTGGCGGATATTGACAACTTTCCTCCTGCTGACCTGCTGTGGAATGCCGCTCACCCTGATGTCCCGCTGCACTGTTTCTTTCGTCTGCGTCGCGAGCCGGTTTTTCGTCTCATTCGCCTCAAAGTCGACCCTCTGGGGGTGAAGGTTCTGATCGAGCATGGGCGGGCTGCGAAACGTCAGACCACCCGACAGGAGATCCAGCTCGTGAGAGACAGGTTTGGACGACTGAGTGCTGGATCCGGAAGTCTCCTGAATTGAACTTCGTGTTTGCTGCCCTTGCGCCCTTGGAGCTCTTCATTATTCTGAGGACATGAAAATGAAAGTTCTGATCCTTCCCCTGCTCCTCGCTGCAGTGCTTGGGGCGATCGTTTTCGCGCAGGGTGACCGTCTCCCAAGACAAAAGCCCAAGTTGGTGGAGAAGGGCGTTCGTTTTGATCCGGTAGTGCGTAACATGGAGGGATGGACCGTGCATATTGATCCAGCCCTGCTCGGGGGAGAGCATGCAGAAACGGGCGGCAAGTGTCTTCGGATGCTTGCGGATCACCTTAATCGGATTTCCCTCCTCGTTCAGGGAGACGTCCTGAAGAGGCTGCAGAAGTGTGAAATATGGATTGAGCATAAGCACCCCTCTCTTGGAGCGATGCAATATCATCCCGGAGAGGGATGGTTACGACGTCATGGGCATGATCCTCGACTTACAAAAAAGGTCCATATTCCGCAGGCCGAGGCATTGATCTCGCGGGGACAGTTGCTCAAGCATCCGGCAGTTGTCCTCCACGAGCTCGCCCATGCGTATCACGATCAGGTTCTTGGTTTCGAATACAAGCCTGTCGTGGATTCCTATGACGAGGCCATGAAGGAGGGAACCTATGAGAAGGTTCTTCTCTACACGGGACGGACCGTGAGGCACTATGGTGCCACCAATCATAAGGAGTATTTTGCCGAAGGAACCGAGGCCTACTTCTATCACAACGATTTTTATCCTTTTGTCCGAGCGGAGCTCAAGAAGCACGATCCCACTTTGCACGACGCTCTCAAGGAGGTGTGGGGGCCGGCTCAGTAGATCGGGCAGCGTCTCAGGATCTAAGAGAATAAATTTTTCCGAGACGGAGTGAATTTACAGGTCTTGCCCGTGCAGCTGGACCAGGCGCTGCCCTTCCTTAATGAGGAAGTCGCAATCCATGAATGGGTCAGAACTGATGTCCTGCCAGAGGACCTTGCCTGATGGGGAGATGACAAAAGTGCCGTGGAGTGGTTCTTTCTCGAAGTCATCATAAGCACTCCATTCCCTGAATACGCTCAGTGCCGGGTCCGCAACCAGAGGAAAGGGAAAACTTTTGCCGTCCTTTTCCCATTTTTCCCGTGACTTAATGAGATCTGATTCGCTGTCAGTACTGATCGCGAGCACCTCAAAACCAGCCTCTTTGAAAAGACTTGCATTGCCTGCAAACTTCTCCAGTTGCTCAGCACAATGGAGGCACCCATGACCAAGGTAAAAAATCAGAACAACGGGCTTCCCCTCATAGTCGCCGCGGGAGATTGATCCACCGGTATCGTCGGGAAGGGTGAAATTACGGGCTTCAGGTGGTGCCCATGAAACCGGACCCAGAGAGTCGAGGGGCGGACGGGTTCCGGTTTCATCCTGAGGAGTTGGTTTTGCCTGCCATTCACCAAGGTCGAGTTCCCGGGCGATTTCCATTACTCGTGCGACCGGAGGTGCCTTCGGGTCGAGATAGGCCGAGATGGGTTGCAGGAGTTTGAAGGCGTCGCGGGTTTCTTCGTCCTTGCCGGCCGCATGCAGGATCTCGATGCGGGCGAGGAGCGGCAGAACCCGTTTTTCGCCGGACTTCACGGCTTCCTCACTCATTGAAAGCGCTTTCTCCTCGTCACCGGCCCGGAGATGAAGCTTGGCGAGATTATATTTGTCGTCCTCGACCGCCCCGAGATGTGACTTAGCTTCCTCCAACTTGTTTTCGAGCAATGCTACAAAACAGGAGACCGCCTTCTGGGCTTTCTCGACCTTCTTGATCCATTCCTTGGGCTTTTTGGTGGCTTCCTTGACGATTTTTTCCGTGTCTTTCTCGTTCTTTTCTTCCTTAGCGGCCTTATCCCTCGCCTCGGTCTCGGCCTTTTCGGCTTCCTGACGGGCAACCTTCAGGAGTTCGGACAAATCGGCGTCCACGGAGGTCAACCCGTCCAGCGACTTCCTGCCGTGGTGGGCACGCCCAAGAAGGCGGAGGCGTTTGAGCTGTTCCTCGCGCTTGTCCGTTGGCTCAAGGTAGGGGGTATCTGCCAGTCGGATCGTCTCGTCCCAGAGCTCGAAGCGCCGGAGCACCTCAAACATCCGACTCCGGCCATAACTGGCGCTGCGACCACCTCGACTGAGCGTGTTCAGCTTAGGATGCCTTGGATTAGCAAGGAGGCTCTGCGCCATGCCCAGGGCATCGTGGGCCCGTCCAAGAGTCATCCAATTCCGGCAGAGCCATTCGTTGTTGTGGGCGTAGTTATGAATGCGATCGGGAAGCACCCGCCGCGTGATCATGTATTGATGGTCCGTCCTGGCGGAGGCTTCCTGTGCAAAGGCGGAGTCTTCCCACCTTTTCAGCTTGGAGTAAATATGACCAGGCATGTGCCACATGTGGGCAATACCCGGGGCGGTTTGACCAAGTTTGGCAGCGGAATCGAGAGCGACCTTGGCTTTCTTGCCATCCCAGAGGTGAATCCGATAGTGGTGTGCCGGATGCATCGGGTTGACGGCAAAAATCTGCTGGAGGATGGCATCGACCGCCTGATGGCTGTGAATCGGGAGGCCACTGCGTCCGAATTGCCAGAGGCGAACACACAGGAAAGCCCGTGCCTCAAGGTCTGAAGGGTAATCCTGAATGATCCCCTCCAGGTCGTCGATGAGCTCCTGCTTGCGCTTCTTTGCATCCTTCGGGTCGCCATCAAGATAGTTGGCTTGTGCTGCGATGTAGCGTTGGTTCCGTTCCGAGGCGTTCTCCTGAAGACCGGTTGCCTTCTTGATGAATGCCTTGGCCCGCTTTTCATTTTCCCAGTTGGCCATTGCCATGCCCCAGTAGGCCATTGCGCAGTCGGGGTCTTTTGCGGCGATCTGACGAAATGTGCGTTCTGCCTCATAATACCAGAAGCCATGCAGCTGCCCGATACCCTGGTTGAAAAACTGTTGGCCATCTTCCCATCCGCATTGAATCGAGAAGGAGATATCACCTGTCCCCTTAATCGGCCGGGCGGAGTGCCGGGGTCCCTGGTTGAACGCTTCTCCCTGATGCGAGTGGCCGGCCTTGGGCTTCTGCTCTCCCTCGTCCTCGGGTGTTTCCTCCGCGAGGATCGGGAAAGCACTTCCGAGCAGTGCTGTCAGCAGGAAAAAGTGGTAGGAGATCACGGAGCCAATACGAACACGAACGAGCGATTTCTACAAAATCATTCTAGAAAGACTCACACAGTCGGGTGGTTCAACCGGATCGCCTAGGGGGAACGCCCGGTAACACACAGATCACAAGACGTTTATTCAAGATGACGAAGGTTCTAGGGCCGGCGCTGACTGTGCCGTAATCCCCGGTTCGGAAGTCAGTAGGAACTTCTCATGTAAGCACTCGATATCTGCTTACACGGCATTCTCCTGACCCTGCCGCTCGGCGCAGGAAGGGAACATTACGCTAAGTCGCGGTCAAGAGGACAAATAGTCCGCAATCTGGTTCCCCGCAATTCGGAATCAGGAAGCCCTTTTTTCCTGAAGGGAAAGATGACGAGAAACACGCTACTGGGATGGGAGAGTTCCCCCCACCCACTCCTGAATCAGCTCAACCGTCACTTTGCGGCGACCTTGCTTTTTGGATGGTAGAAAGGACTTCGCTCTTGAAAAAGGAGAGTGCCTGGCAGGTGGCTCGCCGCTGCATCCAGATGGAAAACGGTTTGACGAGCGTGGAGAGCCAGTGCCCTGGAATAGACCAACTCTCGATTTTGAATATGATCTTGGAGGGAGAATGCCCCTCAGCGTAAACGGTGAACCGGGCAATACCTCGTTCCGGGTGGTTGTCCAGAGTTGCGTAGTCGAATCCGTACTTCTTCTCTCCTTTCTTTTCGGTGTGAGTGCCGATCACTCGGACCGCGGCCTCAAAGCCGATCAGGCCTACCGCAATTTGCTGGATGATAGTCGCGCCGTGTTGAATTTTTCCGGTGGGCGAACAGATTTTCGCGCGCATTCGAGAGGGAGGGAAGATTCGGTAGGACTCTAATAGCCTGACGGCGGTTTGGTAGGCCACCTGAAGGCGGTTCACGTCAGCGCTTCGGATAATGACGATCTTTTGTGAAACGTAGCGGCCCCTCTTTCCCTCGGCTTCATCAAAGGATATTTTTTTAGATTCCCAGATCGCACAGATCATTGATCGCGCAAACAGCCATTGGGCAGGAACGATCTTCATGGTCTGATTAAAAAGTGTCTGGAAACCGCTGTGCTCCTTCAGCGTATCCTCATGGACGCAATGGTATAATGATGGCGGGCGAGGCAGCAAGAAGGAGAAATGAGCCAGAAGCGTTTCGGTGAATAGACGCTCGCCGCTCCGCTGGTGGTTATCCGGCCTGCCTCTTGACCGGAAAGATGGGGCCATCTAAGGAGGTGGTGTGCGGTTGAGACGAATTATCTTGGTAATGGTGCTCCTGAGTGCTCATGGGAGTCCGGGAGAAGAGGGTCGTGGTGTCTGGCAAGGAAAGGGAGACGCTGGAATCACCTTGAGCGGAGGAAATGGGGAATCTCTTCGTGGGACAGCGGGGCTTGCACTATCCCGGGGGTTCGGAGAGTGGGAGCTCCAGGCGGGAGCCTCGTTGCTTTATGGGAGGGATAATGGGGTGAGCTCCGGCGAGCGGATAGAGGGTTCTTTCCAGGTCAACCATGGGCAGAAAAGCAGTTTCTACGCGGGTCTGAACGGGGAGTTTCTTCATGACCAGCCGGCTGCGATCGACTGGAGGGCAGTAGTAACGCCGGTCGTCGGTTGGCGGGCTCTTGATGGGAAACGGCTCGAACTTGATCTGGAAGCAGGGCCTGGCCTCACGTGGGAGGATCGTGAGTCCGTGACCCGTGGGTTCAGCTCGATTCGTTTTCGTGAGCGGCTGGGCCTACAGTTGACAAAGGGAGTGCGCTTATTTCAAACGCTTACAGCTCTTTTCGAGGCAGGAGACCCGGCGAACTATACGCTGAATGCAGATGCCGGTCTGGAATCGCAGCTGGGCGGCAGCTGGGCGCTGCGTCTGGCCGGAAAGGCAGTGTTCCATGGAGAGCCTCGCCGCGGCGAGGGTGAAGACCTTCTGATAACTGCAGGGTTTGGCTATAACCTCCAGCCCGCGGATCACAGTGAGGGCGTTTTGGAGTCCGGAATAAGTAAATTAAAATCGCAATCAGGAGACTGGGCTCTCACCGCTCTTCTGGGTGGTAGTGTTTCGCGGGGGAACAGCGAAGCCCGTTCGCTGAGCAGTGGCCTCAGGTTGAAACGGAGCTGGGATGAGGGTGAGTTCGTGGCTGGTATCTTTGGTGTGCATGGGGAGCAGGGCGGAACGCTGAGTGCCGAAAGCTTCTCCGGGGATATGCATTACCAGCGAATTACCGCGAAGAAGGCGTTTGGCGGTATGAGGCTGGATTGTGATCACGACGCTCTGGCTGGCTTGGACTGGCGCGTTGCCTTGGCACCGTATTTTGGGTGGGCGTTGCTTGAAACAGGGATGAGCCAAATCACTGTCGAAGGTGGTCCGTCGGTGGTGGCAGAACGGAAAGGTAGCCAAGAGAATGCGTTTATCGCAACCTACGCCGCCTTGAAGGCCGAGCATCGGCTGGGTGAGAGGACGCGGCTATCGGGAGAACTCTCATGGCTTGGAAAAGCGGCGGATTTCGAGAGCCACCTCCTCACTTCCGAGCTTAGAGTCGAACACGCCCTTTCAGAGAGACTGAGTCTTCAACTCGTGGGGCGTGGTACATATGACACCGACCCCGCTGCCAACAGTGGCCGGCATGACCTGCAGTTGGTCAGCGCTCTGGCCGTAAGATTTTAGTAAGAGGAGCCCTCTCGTGAACTGCTGTCATTGGGTAAAACCTGCAAATATGGAGGTTTTCGGGGTTCATCGGGGGGCGGAACCTCGACCGGAGACTACTTTTTTCCTGATCGTAAGAAGTGGGACCCGGCTGAAATTTTAAAATTATTTGAGGGGGAGTAACTTTGAGGGCAGAGAAAGCGTTTGCCGCCCGTCTTGGGGAGTCCCGGGCGCGCTGGCAGCCTAGAAAAAGCGCATGAGGGAGTTCCGGGGTTCTATCCGGGGCGATGCAGTGGTCGCGCCGTCTGATCGTATCGTTCCTTCTAATGCCTTTTTTTAAGAGGTTTCAGAGTTTTTTCTGCCCGCGGTTCGAAATCGTGGACTCTTTGTTGGCCGCTTGCGGGAAGGTGGAGTAGAGCGGATGACTGCCGGCGGGGTTTTGATGTATTCACCGAGGAAATAGGCCTCGTCTGCAATAGGAAGGGTGCGTGGAAGCCCTCCCCGAGGTGCCAACACCCACCTTTGGGACGACCCAATAAAAACTTATTCACCGAGACTGAGGCGAAATGCTTGACGGAAACCTCTTAAATTTATGGTTTGAAGGCCGAAGTTTCATTCGAACATAACCAACAAAGAACTAAAATTCATGGCTCAAAAAGCAGCAACCAAGACGGAGATCCTCAACAACATTGCCGAAGCAACCGGCTTCAACCGTAAGCAAGTGGCTTCAGTACTCGATGCGCTGAGTGGTGAGATCAATAAGGGTGTGAGCAGAGGAGGACCCGGACAGTTTACAATTCCAGGTCTCTGCAAGATCGTCGTGCAAGACAAGCCGGCTACGGAGGCGACAACCCGCCCGAATCCGTTCAAGCCCGGTGAAATGATGGAAGTCTCAGCCAAGCCGGCTCGCAGGGTCGTTAAGGTGCGGCCTCTCAAGAACCTGAAAGACATGGTCGCCTGATCAGCGGGTTAAAGGTCAATTCATTAGGAACCGCGCCTCGAACAGGGGCGCGGTTCTCTTTTGGAGGATAGGGAAGGCAGATGTGGTAATGGGTGAGACTCAATGGTTCAGGCATTGATGGGGTTCTCGGAGGCCGTGGTGCCGCGATCTAAGAGTTAATCGGATTCCGGGACAGAATCCGCTGTCCTCAACTGGCAGAAAATCCATATGCACGTCGTCGCCCTCCAATATGATATAGCCTGGGAAAACCGGGCGGCCAATTTCGATACCGTTCGGCGGCTCCTGACTGGAGCAGCAGTATCACCGGGGTCGCTTATCGTGCTTCCGGAAATGTTCTCTACGGGATTCAGCATGAATGTCTCCCAAGTGGCGGAGGCGAAGGACAGTGAGACTGAAAAATTTCTCTCGTCTCTTGCATGGCAATACGAGAGCCACGTAGTTGGCGGACTTGTAAGCAAGGATTCCTCATCAGCCCTCGGGCGTAATGAGGTAGCGGTATACGATCCCTCTGGGCGCCCGGTCGCCCTCTACCAGAAGAACTACACGTTTTCTTACGCGGATGAATCCAGCCACTATGTTGCGGGCGACGGATTGGCTATGTTTCGATGGCACGACTTTACGGTGTGTCCTGTGATCTGTTATGATCTCCGGTTCCCAGAGCTTTTCCGGAGGGCTGTGCGGGATGGGGCCAACCTGTTCACGATCAGCGCCAACTGGCCGGACTCCCGATCGCGTCACTGGAAGGCTCTTCTTGAGGCTCGGGCAATCGAGAATCTGTCATGTGTGGTCGGAGTCAACAGGGTAGGGAGCGATCCGCGCTTTCGCTATCAGGGAGGATCACGCATATTGAACCACGACGGAGTAGTGCAGGAAGAGGCAGGCGACTCGGAATCCGTCCTGTGTTGTGAGCTGGATTATAACGAGCTCATCACGTGGCGGCGGGAGTTTCCTGCTCTGGATGATATCAAGGCCTGATCAAGCGGGTTGAAAGGACCTTTCAGGGAAGGGCAGGGCGGCAAGGTTCCCTTTCATGCTACTGTTCCCATTCATCTTCCCCTGAAACCTTGCGGTAGGCAGCGATGTCCTTATCTCCGTAATAGGCGACGAGGATGGCTCCTTCGGCTGCTACGGTCTCAAAGAGGGCATGCATGAGCTCCTGCTCCCCCGGCCATGGGTAAACATAAAAAAGGTCGATCTCGTCCACTTCGCACTCCATGCCCTCGTAGGCCGGGATGACGACGGTGGAATCTCCCCAGTGAGACTCCGGCTCGGGAGTCAATAGTTCAGCGCCGCCGTGGCCGGGGTAGGAGCCGAACCCCTCTGGAAAGTAACTGGTGCACAGGTAGTCAACTTTGATCGCGTGATCGTTCGCCAGCAGCTGGGCGAGTTTTACCAGATCTTCTTCGATCTCCAAACCGTAGGAGCGGTAGCCCAAAAGGGAGGCAAGGCAGGTCCCCACACCAAAACCACTTCCCCACTCGCAGAACGTGTGCCCAAGCGGAACACCCTCCTCGGTGAGGAACCTCAATACCCGGTAAAGAAGGACAGGGTCGCTGGGGAGGAAGCGTGGGACCCGGCGGTTGCGATTGGATGCGAAGAGTTGATCGAGCCTTCTGTCCGCATCTTCGATCAGAGCAGCAACGTCGGGGGGTAGCGCGTTGTCATTGAGCTGCAGGGTGATCTCCTCGAGTGCCATTCAGGTGAGTCTGCCACCTCGCGTTCCCCTTGTCGATGGGGTCAGGCAAATTACTCGACTCGCTAACTGATCCGGCGAAAGTGTCGGGTATTGAAAGAGGTGGAGATTTTTACTGATGGCGCCTGCCGTGGGAATCCTGGTCCCGGAGGCTATGGGGTGGTTCTGACGTCAGGTTCCCATCGCAGAGAGCTGAGTGGGGGCTTCGCCCGGACCACCAATAATCGCATGGAGCTCCGGGCCGCGATTGCCGGACTGGAAGGGCTCAAAAAGCCCTGCCGCGTACGCCTTTCCTCAGATTCAAAGTATCTCATTAATGCAATGACTCGTGGCTGGCTGAGGAAGTGGAAGCGATTGGGATGGCGGCGCGGTCCGGGGCAGCGGCTACGGAACGAGGATCTTTGGAAACGCCTCGACGCGGCATGCGGGCAGCACGAACTGCAGTGGGAGTGGGTCAAAGGTCACGCGGGCCACGCCGAAAACGAACGTTGCGATTTCCTTGCGGTGGCTGCTGCAGACGGAGGCGACCTGCCTCCCGATGAAGGCTTTCTGGTAGAGGAGCAATCTGCGGGAGAGGGGCCCGGCCTCTTTGACTGAGGGCAGAGGCTCCGCTGACAGCCAACAGGCAGGACAGGTAGACCTAGAGCATCCTACTATAGAACACTCACTTGGACCTATCAGTTCTGGGACAGACGCCGCCGGGTGAATCCATGGATTTAATTTTACGAGGAAGCCGCTGATTTCCCAGGGGAGATCTCAGTCCTAGCCCTCCTGCGCTCGCAGTGTCCCGGGTTGCGGTTACTTGCCCGCTTCCGTTTGCGTTTTGCCAGGAGCAGGTTTTGAGTTGTTCTTTTTCTTGATCTCTTCCTTTTCCTTTTCGCGCTCCAGGAATGATTTTCCCTCGGTGATCCACTTGTTGCCGGTTTCGTTCTTCAGGAAGTGCGCCATCCACTCCCTGACGCGGTAGTGGTAGTCGACCATGTTCTCCTCCTTGCGCAGACCATGATTCTCTCCGGGATACACGAGAAGGACGACATCGTCCTTTCCAGCCCAGCGGGCAGCATTGTACATCTCGATACCCTGGTCCCAGTCAACAGCCCCATCCTTGTCGCCAAAAGCGATGAGGAGGGGAGTATTGAGGGTGTCCAGTCCGTGAATGGGAGAATTACGGGCATAATTATCTGCATCCCGCCAGAAGGGCTTGTTCATGCGCCCCTGCGATTGCGCGAAGATGCGGGCGTTGGTGCCACCGGAATTCCAGTAAACGCTTACGGACATGCTCATCAGGTCGGTGAGGGGTGCCCCGGCTACCGCGGCCGAAAAGAGATCGGTCCTGGTGACGATGAAGGAGGTCTGATAAGCGCCCCAGGAATGCCCCATCAGCCCGACCCTCCGGGGATCAACCATTCCGGTCTCAAGGACCTTTTCGACTGCTGGGACCACACACTCCACGGCTGAGATGCCAGGTTGCTGGGGTCGATAAACGATGTCGGGTTGAAATACGAAATAGCCCTCCGCGGAAAAGACGCAAGGGTTGTAGGGGTGCTTCTCACTGGGAGTGTAGTAGCGGTGAAGGTCCTGTGAGCGTTTTTCGTAAATATAGACGATCATGGGATACTTCTTCCCCGTCCTGTATCCGGCAGGATAAGTGAGCATGCCCTGTAGAGCAATACCCTGCTTGTTACGAAAGTTGACGAGTTCAGAGCGACCCCATCGGAAGTTTTTCTGGAAGGGATTGGTCCCGGTAACCTGATGCGCGTTCTCAAGCGCGGGACCTCCCAGGTAAAGGTCGCGGGATTGGTCACTGCGTTCACGTGTGAAGGTTAAGATCTCGGCATCCCGGGCCCGCTCAAGGAACAGCATAAGCGCATCCTCGAGGAGGTGGGTTTGAAAGCTGCTCGCCGGGTTTTTCCTGTTTGCGAGAGTCAGGCTTCCATATCCCGACTTCTTGGTCCGCTCCCCGAACAGGCCTACATAGATGCTGTCTCTTATACACATCTGACGCTGCCGACGAATAGAG
>CAXEFH010000045.1:0-16538 GCA_963989605.1 uncultured Roseibacillus sp.
AGCCCCCCTCCCTTCCCTGCTGCTGGGCCAGCTCTCCAATCGAGTCCCGCTGACGCACTTGCAGGCTCAAGCTACTGGAGAATCATGATACCCCACGGTTCCACTACCAGATCCCCCGCCGGAGCCCCATCGTGAGGATGAGTGGGTGATACCCGCATCGGCGACTTTCCGCCCTCAGTCCAGAACCAGGAAACAGGAGCGCCGAACGGCTTATCCCCGGCATTGACGATGACCACTGCCCGCTCTTCCCCGAGAGTTCGCCGAAATGCAAACCAACGCTCGCCATTTGCGAGGGGCTCATAGGACCCGCGGCGCCATAACCCATTCCCCTGACGCCTCGCGCAGAGCCCACGGTAGAATTGGTGGAGTTCCTCGTCAAAGCCGACGGAGGACCGGCGCTTCTTCTTCTGGGTGGGCAGGAATACCTCGTCCTCGTAGTTTCGATCCGGCCAAACCATGGGCTTGCGGCAGTCCGGATCATCCGCGCCCCACATTCCTGCTTCCGCCCCGTAGTAGATGTAGGGCGCGCCGGGCAGGAGAAACTGGAGACCGACCATGAACTTGAGCTTACGACGCGCGGCCTCGTCAGGGGGGCCAGTCTCATACCCGGGCCGGTGTTTCACATTGGCATCGTGATCCAGGCGGGCCTCCGGATTCATCACCACCGAGCCAATCCGGGCGACATCGTGACTGTCGAGGAGGTTCTGCAATTCGAGAATCTTTCGGTAGCCGTAATCGTTCCCGATTCCATTCAGAGTCTCGAGGAATTCCCGCGCAGACGCCGGGTTTTGCTCCTCATTTGCGAAGCGAAGAACCGCGTCGGTAAAACGGTAATTCATAACCCCGTCAAATGCCTTTTCCAACCACGGTGCCGCATTCTTGAGCTTATGATTCCGGTAGTTCTCCCACCAGATCTCTCCCGTCAGGTAGGCCCCGGGGTTTATCTCCTTCACCCACCCGCGCAGCTCAAGCCAGAAGGCAAGAGGGACCTCGGCTGCCACATCGAGACGCCACCCATCGATGCCGTCCGAGGGATCTCCGTCATTATTGGGATCCATCCAACGCTTCACGATCGCGTGCATGTGTTTTTTCGCCTCCGGGTGAGGACCGTTCTCATTCTTACGGAACTCGGGCAGCCCCCGCACTCCTGCCCAGCCCCGGTAGTCAAACTCATCTTCCGGCGTAGCGGGATCATCCCACTCCTCAATGTGAAACCACTTCGCATAGCGGCTGGCCGGACCCTCGCTGCGGGCTTTCTGGAACGCCCAGAATGGAATGCCAACATGGTTAAACACTCCATCGATGATGATCCGCATCTTACGTCGATGGACTTCCCTGATAAGCTGAAGGAAAAGCTTGTCCGCTGCCGACCATTTCCACGTCGTGGGATCGTCCGGATCCTCGGTAGCAAAAAGAGCGAGGTCTTCGTTCGGAGCCGGGCCAAAGTGCTTGTCGATGTGATGATAAAGTGTGGCACCATACTTGTGCAGCGAGGGGCTCTCGAAGACAGGATTCAGGTAGAGGGTGTTGACACCGAGGTCCTTAAGATAATCGAGCTTGTCGAGAATACCCTGCAGGTCTCCGCCGTAACGTCTCAATTGAGCGTGCACGTAAAAGTCGCGGCCATCCTGCTCCCACGGTTGCATCCTGTACCAGTCCGAGGTCCACGGACTGGGCTGCCAGTCCACAGGGATCTGGTAGGGCCACGTATCCTTCAGGCTCGTGCGTACTGGATCGTTCCCCAGATCGCCATTGCGAAACCGTTCGGGGAAGACCTGATACCAGATCGCATCCGCAAACCAGGTGGTCTCCGCCCCAGAAGCTGCCCCGGAACCGAACAGGAGTCCCCCAAGAATTCGAAGGAGCGGAGAATAGAACTTCATGAAAGGCCTTCGGATTCGACTCTCAATCCCTCCCATTCCAAAGTTGGAACGAGCGCAGTAATGCGTGCATCAGGGACCGACGATAGACCCCAGTGGAACACGAGACCAGCATGTTTGTCCGGGTTTCAATCAGCCATGCTACCACCAGAACAGCCGTCGCGGCTCTGCCCCCACCCTGCCTCCAAAGTCGTGGCCGAAGAGCACAATGATGATCATTTGATCTGGATCACACCCCCTCGCCTTGAGAAAAAACGAAGGGTCCGGGGAGACCCTTGGTGGCACTATTTGAGGGTTCTGGCATACGCAAGGAGGTCAGCCACGTCCTGAGCGCTCAGTCCAAGTTGATCTGCAGAGAGCATGAGCGACCGCCCCAGAGGCTCGACGGTCTCGATCCTGCCGGAGGGAATGACCTGTACCATACCCCCCTGGCTCTGCACGATCAGTGGGTTCTTGGAGCCCAGCGTAAGACCGTGAATCTCTTTGCCTCCCTTCAGTCTGACCCGACTGCCCGGATAACCGAGCGCAATCTCGGCCGAAGGATTGAGGACTGCCTGCACGAATCTTTCGGCGCCTTGGTTGCTGATCCAGCCCGTAAGAGATGGACCGTAGTCAACGCCCTGGCCCTCGATGCGGTGACACATCACGCAACGCAACGCAGTTGTCCTGCCTGAGCTGGCGTTTCCTTCTAGAGCAAGAATGGCGGCGGCCGAGGGGAGCTTGGAATCTCCTTCTGGGGCCGGGACGACAGCCTCGGAAATCTCCACTTCGCCCGGATCGTAGATTCCCCGCTCTTGAAGAAAGTCAAAGACCTTCAGCTTCCGCCAGCGGGTGTTACCCAGATGAATCAGCCAGCGGGTGGCCTCTCCTCCTACGGGCCCCTGAATCGCGGCGGCCTCGAGAAGAGCAGTGAGGGCGCGGGCATCCTCGTAGAATGCGAGGGTCTCGATGGCAAAGAGACGCTCCTTCAGGGGCAGGGTGGCAGCCCGGGCTCGAGTCAGCAGATCGCTGATCGCATCGAGGGGGCGGAGACGCCAGGTGATCTCGGCGAAGACCCTGGACCACTGCGTGGGATCCTTAATGGCGGTGTCATGCCTGATGGTACGCCACAAGAGGTTGCTGTCAGCCCCATGGGCTCCGAGCCCACAGGCCTCGAGATAGGTACGGTCGCCCACCTCGCACTGCTGCAGGAGAGAGGAGAGGTAGTGATGTTTACGGCTCGCCGGAACGTCGCGCAGGGCGAGGGCGGCTTCCCGACGGACCGCGGCGCTTGGCTCCTGTCGATACAGTTTGGAAACAAGAACCTCGACATTTTCCCCGGCATTACGGAGGGCCCGAAAGGCGACAAGCCGGGTCTGGGCGTCGGGACTTCCCTCCAGCAGGGAACTGACAACCTCCAGTCCCTTTCCACCCAGCATCGGAAGAAGCCAGATGGCCCGGGCCCGGACGTAGCTGTTGCCATGGCTGAGGAGCTCACTTACTGCCGGAACAGCCCCGGACCCCGCAGCCTTGAGGCTCTGCAATCCAGCAAGGCGAACATTCTGGGCTGGATTACATAGAAGACTGATCGCACCCTCGAGGGTCCCCGGATCGGCCCGGGCGATGCGAGGTCGAAAGCCCCCGGGGGCAATGCGATAGATCGTTCCAGACCAGGACTTGTCGTGATCGGCGTGACCACCGACTCCAGAATCAAACCAGTCGGCAACGTAGAGAGCGCCATCGGCGCCCACCATGACGTCGGAAGGGCGGAAAAAATTGCTTCCCTTGCTTTTGACGAAGTCAAACCGGTCGAGGGTATAGGCAGAGGCCTTCAGCTCGGGGTGGTAGCCGAAGACAACCTTGCGCCCAGCATCACAGCTCAGGAGCATCCCGCAATACCTGGAGGGCAGGGCACCGTTCTCGTAAAAGCAGATCCCGGTAGGCGAACCACCGCCATAGACGTCGCCAGCTGGCAGGGTTCCCGGATCCCACTGGCGCCACTGGGCATCCTGAATGGACTGCCCGGGGCGTTGGTCAGCCCGCCAGCCACGCTTGCCGTCGGGGGAGAAGAAACCGAGGAATCCTCCCTCCATGAGCCAGGTGGTACGACAGGCCGGGGGATCATCGTTATCGTTTTGAAAGACATCCCCGAAGGAGGTCACAGTATGTTCGTAGCTATTGCGGAATCCATGTCCAATGATCCGGACCTCGCTCCCGTCGGGGTTCATCCGGGCGGCAAAGCCTCCCACCCATACATTGCCGTCAGAACTCTTTCTCCCTCCGATGGCCTGGGAGTCGGCTACCGGATCCTCCCCTCCCTTGTAAGGCCCACCGACGAAGTATTCATCACCATCCCTGGTCTTCAGATGAGCACCGCAGTTTCCCTGGTTGAAATACCACTTGCCGTCTGGTCCTCCCACCACGGCGTGGAGACTGTGATCATGATTCCGACCATTGAATCCGCTGAGAACGTTCTTCCGTCTATCTACCTTCGGATTGAACCTCAGGTCACCATCAACATCGGTATAGACAATCAGGTGAGGAGGCTGTGCCACCACCACCTGGTTGCCGAACACGCTGATCCCAAGCGGAGCAACAAGCTCGGGATCCTGCACGAAGACGTGTGAGCTGTCGGCCTTTCCATCCTTGTCCTTGTCCTCAAGCACGACAATGCGATCTCCCTCCGGGCGCCGGTCCCTGTTCTTGCGATAGTTCACTCCCTCCGCGACCCAGATACGTCCCTCGGCATCGGTATCCATATTGGTCGGGTTGTAGAACATCGGGCTGGTAGCCCAGACGGTCACTTCCAGGTCATCTGGCGCCGCAAGCTGGTCAGCCGGCAGGCTCTGGGGATCACGCGAATTGGAGTTGAACTTGTCAGGCGCTCTCGGGAAGCCAATCGGTTCGTGGTCAAAGACGAGGAAACGAACGGACGCGGGCGTTAGTTCGGCTCCGCGAATGGCCCCTCCATCGTCAAGGGCGACCTTGGCGCGGAAGGTGGTCGCACCGGCGGGAACCTCAAACCAGATGAACGAGTCGGCATGTGTCCCGAGGCCCCTCGCGTATTCCTTCCCGGCAACCGTCATGGGGCCTCCACGGTAGGTTTTCCCGGCTCGGATCGCCCCGACCGTGCTGAAGGCCGCCCGCCATGACAGGGTGGTGAGATCCACAATCCTGCCGTCTTCCATCACAAGCTCAGGATCGATCCAGTTAGACCAATCGTGGCTTCCATTGCCTTCACTGGAGACTACCAGGTAGAGATCCTCCCGTTGGAGCGCGACTTCAACGGGGATCAAGCGTTCCGCGTCACCACTTCTAAGGATTCGGCTTTTGTAAAGAGGTTCGGGTCCGACACCCTGAGCTAGCAATGGTTGCGCCACAAGAACGACCACCAGGATAGAGAAGGATGGGAACTTCATCGCGGGCAGGAACAAATACAACAGCAGCACCCCTCGCATCCAGAAAGAAACCGGAGCAAAATCCCGGAGCTGGAGGCATGTCCGCGATAATGCCCGGCCGCAGCCTTCGCACAGACTTACTTCTTTACCGGCTTCGGATAATCCTGATTCTCTTCCAGTTCAGCCTCGGTGGGCTTTTCGGAGGGCACCCCATCCTCGGGCACCTCCGCCCTGGCGCACCACATAATGGCATTGAGAACAAGCGTACGAAAATCATCGTGGCCCCAGTTGCGGTGAAAGTGGCCCCCGGTAAATCCAAAGCCTCGCCCGCCGTTGGGACGCTCGTAAGCCCAAGCCACATGCTGGATCTCTCCCCGCTCCATCGACGCGCGAACATGCGGATTACCCGAGTGACGGCCCTCTCGACGCTCCATGGTCTTATTGGGTGGGTGGGCGGAAAGAATCGGGGTAACTCCTTTCATGTCCTCTGCGAAGCGCATGTGAAAATACCATTCGTCATAAATCTTGAAAGGCTCTACCCCCCGCGTAATCGGATGTTCGGGAAGCCTCTTGAAATCAGCTGTCCAGTGCGGATTGACCGAGTAGTGGGTCTCGAAGTAGCCACCCAGCCAGTCTAGGAAGAGCTTGCGGCCTTTCTCATCGTCTCCCGGCTCCACCGCATAGTGCAGACAGGCCATGCCGGCCCCGTCCTTCAGCTTAAAGTCGAGGCCATCGAGATGCTGATAGGCCATGTGCTGCCCACTGCCACCATTGCAGTAGAAGACGATCGCATCGGCATCTTTAAGGACGTCCGCATTCCCAGGCCAGTCCTTCTGGAAGTGAACCGAGGCTTCCACCACATCCCCCATATGCTCGTTGAGTTGTTTCGCGAGGAGGAGGCAGCCAGCCCGATGCTCATGCGCCGCATAGCCATGGCTTCGCTTCCCTGCGAGGAAGACTATCTTCTTCTTGCTCCCTTCACTCGATGCCTTCGGATGCGATTTATCCCCGAGGAGAGAAGGCCCGGTGAGAGCCAGAAGAAAAACAGCAAGGAGTATGCCGAGGGCGGTTTTCATCGATCAGGGAAGTGTCTCGGGCACGGTCTCAGCGCCATTACCCTGCCTCCCGGAAGAGAAGCAAAATCCTCCTACTTGGCAGGAGCCCCCGCCTTGGGGTCCCGGGAGACGGCCCGGTCCACAGGAAGGTCCTCGGCACTTATCGGAGGAAAGGTGACCTTTCCGGTTGCAGCCCACTCGGTGCCGCGAAGCAAGGTCTCCTGAAAGGCAACCCCCAGCATCGATTTGGCGTCGTGCCCCATGACGGTGTGGAAAATCCGGCCTTTGCCATAGCTGATTGTCATCAGCACGGGTTCATGGCGTTCGGAGCCTCCCTTGGCCAGTGCGGTCGCAAGAATCTTCATGTTTTCACCCGGCCCACGTAAACGATCGTAAAGCTCTTCCTTGGCCTGAAGAAACTCCTTCGGCAAACCCTTCGTAATCGGGTGCTCAGTGTCGCGCACGACTACCTTGTATTCCCACGCCCGGCCGTGCGAACCGCCACGTCCCTTGGAGTTATCCCTCACGACCTTACCATCCTTCCAATAGACGTAGGGCCCATCACTTTCATTACGACCACCCCAGCCCCCAAGGCCGATCATCAGGTTGTACTCCTTCCATTCCCGGAACGAGTTGTCCGCGGCGTGAACCACCACGAGGTTTCCCCCTTCCTCGATGTACTTCACGAAGGCCTTCTGGGTGTCCTCCTGCCACGCCTTGCCATTATAATTCGAGAGAATCACATCATAGGCCGTAAAGTCCACGATCCAATCAATCACATCGGCCTCTGTGACCGTTTCCCGATGAACGCTGAACTTACCACTGGCCTCGAGGGTCGATGTCATCACCGGCGAACACCGCCTCCAGTCGTGGTTATTCTGACCATCGATCAGGAGAACCTTGATCTTACCCTTGCCACCGTGATGGTCCGCGGTTGCAACACTGGGATTGAGGAAGAGCAGCATTCCTGCTGCGGCAAAAAACAAAGTATGGAGCTTGGGCATGCCCCACCTAAGTTGACGGCCGATTTTGATGCAACAGGAAAGTAGGCACTCAAAAAAGTTCCGTTGGGGTGCTCCTCTGAAAAGGAGAAGGCCCCGAAGTCGTTGAACTTCAGGGCCTTCGTTGGTTACGGGGACAGGATTTGAACCTGTGACCTTCAGGTTATGAGCCTGACGAGCTACCGGGCTGCTCCACCCCGCGATTTTGTGGTCTACCCTTCCGGGCAGGACGGGAAGCTAGGGGCAGAAACACAGGCCTGCAAGGGAAAATCCGGCCCAATACCGCCCCCGGCCACTCCCGGGCTTGCGCCCACGCGCTGGATTGCGACTCTGGGAGAAGCCGAACCCATGAAAACGATCGTACTCCTTCTGATCCTAGGGCTCATTCTCGGATTCCCAAAATTGTCGCGTGCTCAGGATGATCCCCGGTCAGCCATTGCCACTGACAACCCACACCTCCATGTCCGGGCTGGGCTCCCTCATCTGAAACGGAAGCTGGAGGCCGGGCAACGCTGCCACGTTGCCTTTCTTGGAGGCTCAATCACCCAGAAAACCCGCGGACATACCGCGATGGTTTCAGACTGGATGCGGCAAACCTTTCCCGAGGCCACGGTTTCGGTCACCAATGCGGGGCTGAGCTCGACCTGCTCGACAAGCGGGGCCTTTCGCCTCAAGTCACATATTCTTGCCAAGGGAGATATCGATCTCCTCATTGTTGAGTTTGCCGTCAACGACGACCAGGATGCCGGACACTCCCAGCGAGAATGTATCCGGGGTATGGAGGGTATTGTCCGTCAGGTGCAACGAGACCATCCCAGATGCGGAATCATCATGGTCCACTTCGTCAATCCTGAGATGCGGGACAAGATCGCCCGCGGTGAAACCCCGATATCAATCGAAGCCCATGAGGCCGTGGCGGAACGCCACGGAATTACCTCGGTGAATGTGGCAGCGGAGGTTGCCGAATCCACAGAAGCCAAACGCTACCAGTGGAAGGACTACGGCGGAACACACCCCGGCACTTTCGGCTACAGGGTAGCATCCAACATGATCATCACTGCCCTGAAGGCAGGTCTCGCAAGAAAAGGTAGGGACCCGGACCGGAAGGCCCCTCAGCTCCTCGATGAGGGAAGCTACACACACGGCCGCTTCCTCGGAATCGGAAAAGCCCGCTTCTCCGATGGATGGAAGATCGGACCAGTGGACCGGAAACTTCTCCCGCTGGGCGGCATCCGCTCGCAGTATTCCTCCTACCAGCTTCTCCGGGGAGACCAGCCCGGCAGCCCTGTGACACTCGATTTCACTGGGAAAACCATCGGGGCTTTTGTGCTCGCAGGGCCCGACGCTGGCATCCTCGAGTCCCGCATCGATGGGGCCTCAGCGACTCAGCATGATCTTTTCCACCGCTTCAGTGCAGGCCTGAATTATCCCCGCAGCGTGATTTTCGGAACCAATCTGAAGCCCGGTCCCCATACCCTCGAACTTCAGCTGTCAGACGAGAAAAACCCTCGGAGCAAGGGAACTTCAGCCTCCATCCTGTTTTTTGAGGTCAGTGAATAGGAGCCTGTAGGCGACAGGAAGTCGCCCGATCGTAGGGGGAGAAAACCGTAAAGCTCTACCTTGGTTCAACGTGATGCGTTTTCGCGTTGCTGAAGAGGTCAGGACCGCGCTAATCCTAGGACATGCACACTAGCATCCGTACCGCTCTTTCCGTTTGTGCCGCGTTGGCGGCACTCGCCTCTTCCTCCCCGGGCAAACAGCCCCCCGAGAAAGCCGTCGCCAACCTTGATATCGGGGACGGCCTCGAAACCACTCTCTTCGCATCAGAGCCCATGATGCTCAGCCCCTCCAGCATCGACATCGATCACCTTGGTCGCGTCTGGGTCTGTGAGGTTGTCAACTACCGGGGACATCGTAACAAGCGTCCGGAGGGAGATCGTATCCTCGTGCTGGAGGACACCAGCGGCGATGGCAAGGCTGACAAATCCACAGTCTTCTATCAGGGGCGCGAGATTGATTCTGTCCATGGAGTCTGTGTCCTTGGAAACAAGGTTATCATCTCTGCCGGGGATAACGTCTGGATCATGACCGATGAGGATGGCGACCTGAAAGCCGACAAAAAGGTAGCACTCTTCACCAAGATCGGCGGCGCCCAGCACGACCACGGGATTCACGCCTTTTCCTTTGGTCCCGACGGGAAGCTCTATTTCAATTTCGGAAACGCCTCGCGCCAACTGGCGGATGCCGATGGCAAGATCATCACTGACAAGGCTGGCAATGAAGTAAAGGCCAGCCGCCAGCCCTACCAGCAGGGCATGGCCTTCCGCTGCGACATGGACGGGTCCAACGTGGAAACCCTCGGATGGAACTTCCGTAACAACTGGGAGCTCTGTGTCGATTCCTTTGGAACGGTCTGGCAGAGCGACAATGATGATGATGGAAACAAGGCCGTCCGGATCAACTTCGTAATGGAGTTCGGAAACTACGGATTCCGCGACGAATTCACCGGGAAAGGATGGCGCGACAAGCGCACCAATATTGAAAAGGAAGTCCCTCTCCGCCACTGGCACCTGAATGACCCGGGAGTTGTCCCCAACCTCCTCCAGACCGGACAGGGTTCCCCAACGGGCATCATCGTTTACGAAGGGTCCATGCTTCCAGCGGGATTTCAGAATCAGGTCATCCACTGTGATGCGGGTCCCAATGTCACCCGGGCTTATCCGGTGAAAACCGACGGGGCAGGCTACTCTGCTGAAATGGTGAATATTCTCTACGGAGCCCGCGACAAGTGGTTCCGCCCCTCGGATGTCTGCGTTGCTCCCGATGGTTCCCTGTTTGTTGCCGACTGGTACGATCCCGGTGTCGGCGGCCACGGTATGCGGGACCTTGATGGAGGAAGAATCTTCCGGGTCGCAACCCCGGGCTCCAAGTACAGCGTGCCCAAGATCGACCTCAGCACCGCTGACGGGGCGGCCAAGGCGCTGACAAATCCCAACGGTGAGGTGCGCTACCTTGCCTGGAATGCATTGCACGAAATGGGAGCCAAGGCAGTGCCAGCCCTCGAAGCGCTTTGGAAGGGCGATAACTCCCGTCATCGGGCGCGGGCCCTCTGGGTCCTTGGTAAGATGGAAGGAAAAGGCCAAAGCGTGGTCAATGCTGCCCTCGCCGACGCGGATCCCGATTTCCGGATCACAGGAATCCGGCTGGCGCGCCAGCTTGAGCTCAACCTGATCGAGGCCGTAACGAAAGTCGTCAGGGACAAGTCCCCGGCAGTCCGCCGGGAAGCCAGTATCGCGCTGAGGTTTGACGGCTCAGAAAAAGCCAACGCTCTCTGGGCTGAGCTGGCAATTCAGCACGACGGCACGGACCGCTGGTATCTTGAAGCCCTTGGGATCGGATCCGACCTTCATGCGGACGGGCGGTTTGGAGCCTGGCTCGCCAAGGCCGGTAAGAAGTGGAACTCCGAAGGCGGCCGCGATATCGTCTGGAGGGTTCGTTCAAAGCAGGCGCCCGCATATCTCGCCCGCATCATCAAGGACAAGTCCCTTGAGGACCACGCTTCCCCGCGTTACATGCGGTCGTTCGACTTTCACAACGGCGACGAAAAGAACAAGGCTCTCGAGAGCCTCCTCGACCTCTAGGCATCCGGAAATCTTCTCATGCGAGTCTCCCGTCACTCTACTGCCGCTCTTGTGACGGGAGCTCTTGCAGTCGCTTTGCCAGCGACCGGACAGGCAGATCCATCCCGCGACGCTCTCATCGTCGAGACAATCCTGAGGATCGAAGGCTTCGACCTCACGGGCTCTACCAAGGCACAGGGAGCCGTCAAACGCTACCTCAAGGACAACTGGGGCGAAGAGCGGTATCTCGATCTGATCCGACGCTTTGATCTCAAAGAGGAGGCTCCGGGGCTCTTGCGACTGGCCCTCGAAAAGGCTGAAGCTCCGGCCGGCGCCGAGGCCGCTACCCTGCTGGTCAGCCTCGGAAAGGGTGCACTCCTGGCCGAGACCCTTGATCAGGCCGACCCGGTGGCCGCCGGAAAGGCCGCGAAGGCCGTTGCCCACTCCGGGGATGCCACCCTGATGGCTGCCCTGCCGAAGATCCTCGCAGACTCGAACCGGGCCTTGGGTGTTCGCTCATCCGCGCTTTCGGCCCTCTACGGCAAGGATCCCGGCCTTCAGGCCGAGCTCCTTGCCATGGTGAAATCCAATGAACTTGCCGAGGACCTCCGCCAGACCGCCTCGGAGATACTCATGCTTTCCCGAAACCCCGAGATCCGGGAAGAAGCCAAGACCATTTTCTCGGTGGCTGGAGGAGATTATCCTTCCATCACCCAGCTTCTCAAACGGAAGGGAGACCCCGTAAAAGGCAAGGAGCTCTTTAACACCAAGACCTGCATGATCTGCCACGAGGCCGGGGGAACAGGTATTAACTTCGGACCGGGACTCTCCGAGATCGGGGATAAGCTGGATGCCAAAGCACTCTATCAAGCGATTCTTCAGCCCAGCGAGAAAATCAGTATGGGTTTTGAGGGATGGGAGGTAACCCTGAAAAACAAGACCACCCTTGTTGGCATCATCGAGGAAACGGAAGAAAACCTCACCCTGACAATGATTGGTGGAGCGAAGCAAACGATCGAAAAAGATGAGATCAGTACGAGGTCCAAGATGAAACAGTCGCTCATGTATCCTGGTCTTCATCAGTTGATGACTCCCGAGGAGCTCGCGGATCTCGTTGCCTACCTGAGCTCACTCCGGAAGACCGGTTAGAGAGCCCTCAGGCAGATCCGGGGGCCATGACCTCATGGCACCTTGCAAGCATGGGCGCACCCCGTAAACGCGGTCGCCGACCCTCTGGCTAATGGCAATCCTCCTGCTTGTATCGTCAAGCCCTCCTAAAGGATGGCTTACCCAAGCCTACTCGGAGATAGAGTAGACAAATTTTCCCGAGCGCAGGTAGAGCCCATCCTTTGCCAGAGCCGGTGTGCCGCTGAAATCGGAACGATCGTCAAACCGGTTCTGGGCGATCTGCTTCATCCCCGGATTCGCCTCGAAGACAAAGGTCCCATTGTGGCGACTGACCGCATAGAGCCGCTCGCCCACCCGGACCATCGAGGCATAGAAACTGAAGCGCTTGGATCGCTCAATTCCCGCTACTGTCCTCTTAGACATGACTTTGCCGGTCGCAATGTCCATGCAGATGGCCTCTGCCGAGTCATTCACCCAGTAGAGATTCTTCCCATACGCCAGGGGCGTGGGAACATAGGTGGTGACCTTGCTGTCCCACTGCAGGTTGCCGGTAACGTCCCCGCTACCTCCTCGCTTGAGACCAATACTCATTTTACGCGGGTATCCCCCGAAGGCGCAGATCATGTCGTCGGTAATGACCACGGAGGGTGACACATTTCCGGGCACGCGTGTCCTTGCCAGCCATTTCCTCTTACCGGTTGCCGGATCGAGGGCGAACAGTTCATGTGGAATCGAAAGCACCAGTTCGTCACTCCCGTCTCCTGCAATCGTTATCTGGGGAGTGCCAAATGCCAGCTCCAGCTCCTTGGACTGATAGCGCCACTTCTCATCACCACTATCCTTGTCAAAGGCGATCAGACAACGCGCCTCATCGGCAGCATTGATGATTACAAGATTCCGGTAGAGCACCGGACTGGCCGCCGATCCCCAGCGCCGGTTACTGGATCGGTCCCCCACCAACTTGCTCCATCGCAGTTTCCCTTCGACGGTAAATGCGTGCAGTCCGGACTTCCCCGTGAAAACGAACACGTTCTTCCCATCCGTGGCAGGGGTACTACTGGCATAGCCATGTTCCATGAGATACCCACGGTAAGGATCTTCCGGATTAGCTAGATCAATGGATTTCTTCCAGAGGACTCTGCCATCGCTTCGATCCAGGCAGACCAGCATGCGCCCCAGATCACGAGCAGAACCCACCTCTTCCCGGCTCGTCCCGTAGCCCGTGTAGCAGGTGACAAAAAGACGCTTTCCTGTGAAGACCGGACTGGAGGAACCCGGGCCGGGCATTGCAGTCTTCCACTTCAGGTTCTCCTTATCTCCCCATACGAGCGGAATTCTCGCGCCCTCGGGAGCCGTCGCCAGACCCCCCGGTCCGCGAAACTGCGGCCAGCTTTCGACAGCCCACAGAGAGCCGGTGAGCACACTCACAAGGATGAAGGATCTGATCGTCTTCATAAGTAATGTCTTACCAGAAGCTCACGGGAAGTCACCGCATTCCCGCCGGGATAGGCTGGCCCTCTAAGTGGCAAACACATATAGATAGTTTGCTCCCCGGATTGCGGTGATTACTTTTCCTGCCAAAACTGCCCGAATCGTCCCCGTGCTGCTGCTGCTTGCCCTGTGCGTAGTGCTCACGTTTCAGACCCTCATACCCCTCTCTCTCGGGGAGGACAAGCAACCCGATCCACCCGGGCGGATTGAAGTTCTCTTCCTCGGCAGTGAGAATCTTTTCAATCATGACCCTCCAACCCGCTTCCGGGTTCTTCGGGAAGCCCTCGGCCCCAAGGCCATCAACATCACCTACGCCAGCTCCGTCGAGGCCCTGACAAAGGAGAACCTAGCTCAGTATGATGTCCTTCTGATCTTTGCCAACCTCTACAAACTAGATGTCCAGACTCAGGGTCGGGCGCTTCTTGATTTTGCAAGGAACGGAGGAGGGTGTGTTCTTCTCCACTGTGCTGCAGCCTGCTTCCGCGACTCGGACTTCCCCGAATACGTCGACCTCCTTGGAGCTCAGTTTAAGTCCCACGGCAAAGGAGTATTCCGAGCCCGGATTGTGAACGAGGAACATCCCGTGATGAAGGGATGGAAGGGGTTCGAGTGCTGGGACGAAACCTATGAACACAAACGTCATGGAAAGGACCGTATCATCCTTCAGAAGCGAGATGACGAGCCCTGGACGTGGGTCAAGACCTACGGCAAGGGCAGGGTGTTTTATACCGCCAGCGGCCATGACCACCGATGCTGGGACCTGCCCGAGTATCATGACCTCATCCATCGTGCCATCCGCTGGACCGCCCGGGACGACAAGGTAGGCTGGCTCTCACCCCGGCACCTTCCCACCCTTCGCTACCGCCCTGCGGCCGCTCCCAAGGACCCGGAAAATCCAGTGGGTCCGCTCAACCAGATCCAGAATCCCCTTGCTCCCCCGGAATCCTTGAAGCTCGCTCAGATCCCGCCAGGCTTTGAAATAGCGCTTTTTGCGGCCGAACCCGACGTGGTCAACCCAATCGCCATGAACTGGGATCACCGGGGGAGACTCTGGGTAGTGGAGGCTTTCGACTATCCCCACAAGGTGGGCTCCGAGAACCCCCGGGACCGCATCAAGATTCTCGAGGACAGGGATCACGACGGCATCGCGGACATGGTCACTGTGTTCACCGAAGGACTCAATATCTGCACCGGTGTTCTTCCTGTTCCCGGGGGTGCCATTGCCACCGATGGCACAGACATGGTTCTCTTGAAAGACTCCGATGGTGACGATCAGGCAGACGGGCGACAGGTTTTGTGGTCTGGGATCGGGCTCCGTGATACTCATGCCTGTGTCTCGAACCTGAGGCATGGGTTCGACGGATGGATCTATGCGACTGTCGGCTACAGTGGGATCGACGTCACGGTGCGTGGAAAACGACATCAAACTTCTCAGGCGGTCTTTCGATTTCTTCCTGATGGGTCAGACTTCGAGATCATCCAGAACACCAGCAACAACACCTGGGGCCTTGGATTCACGGAGGAAGGTGACCTCATCGGCTCCACTGCCAACGGTAACGCCAGCTGGTATCTCTCCATTCCCAATCGTTACTTCGAGCTGGTGGGCCGCAAGGGACAGAAGGTGGCGCGTGCCGACAAACCCGAAGATCTCGCTCCCATCACTTCGGATTACTTCCAGAATAGCCCCAAGGGAAAGCATTCCTCCGCCGCCGGACATGCCGTCTACACCAGCCGCCGTTTCCCGGAATCATGGTGGAACCAGAGAGTCCTTGTCTGCGAGCCCCCCATGCATCTGGTCTCTGCCCCCCGAATCAGCCAGGTGGATGATCGCTTCAGAACAACAGGATTCGAGCACAATCTCTATGCTTCGGCTGATGCCTGGTCCGCCCCCGTCGCAGCCGAAGTCGGACCGGATGGAGCAGTATGGATAGCCGACTGGTACAACCCGATCTGTAATCATAATCCCTATCGGGATCACTTTGAAAAGGGAGCAGGTAACGCCCTGCGCTCTGATGATCGTGATCGCGAGCATGGACGGATTTATCGTATTTACCCACGAGGAACACCCAACGATGACTACCCTGATCTGAGGACCGAGAAAAGCGCACGGGAGGCCTTGAGACACCCCAATCTCTTCTGGCGGCTCACCGCCCAACGGGTTCTGGCCCACACACTCGATCCAAGGGCCCTTGAAGCCGCCTCGAGGGAGGCCTCCTCTCCCCGTGTTCGCTTCCACCTGATGGCCGCTGCCGCCCACCAAGATATTGATGCGACCCAGGCCGCGGCTATCGCCTATCGCCTCGGTCTGGGCGCGTCCGGTAACAAGCGACAGCTTCAGCCCCCAATTGTCCATCTGCCCACCGAGACCATCGAGCTCAACCTGAAACGCACCAGCGATACCCAGCGAAGCCCCATGGACCGAAAAGCAGCCGCCCTCCGGCTGGTTGAGGCCGCCCCGGACCCCCGGGTCGGCAAGGACCTGCTCCAGCTTGTCCTATCGGATCCGTCGCTGGACCAAAGCAATCACCTCGCAGATGCCATTCGTCTCGCTATCATCCGTCACCCGGAGGGTTTTCTGCGAGCGCTCCTTGAAAAGAAACAGCAAGCGACCCTTGGAGAGCTTCTCGGAAGGATTGTGGAAAATACCCTCCAGAGAATTGAACAACATCCCGAGGTGATCTCTAGCGGACTGCGCGTGTTTGCCCTCCAATCGGACTCCGCTCTTGCCACAAACATCCTCAAGGCCACGACCTCTCCTC
Organism: uncultured Roseibacillus sp.; assembly: GCA_963989605.1. Classification (GTDB taxonomy): domain Bacteria; phylum Verrucomicrobiota; class Verrucomicrobiia; order Verrucomicrobiales; family Akkermansiaceae; genus Roseibacillus_B. Next base: position 16,312 of record CAXEFH010000045.1, read on the forward strand.
GCCCTCCTCCCTTAAAAGAATCACTCTCTCCGAGTGCACTCCGAGGAGAGACGGTCTACCTTGCCTGCGTGGCCTGCCACCAACCCGACGGAAAGGGCCTCCCCGGGGCCTTCCCGCCCCTCTCTCTTATACACATCTCCGAGCCCACGAGACAGGCAGAAATGGCGGATGCCGGCGTGTGCGTGAAAAAAAAATGGGGGGGGGGGGGGGGGGGGGGGGGGGGGGGG
>CAXEFH010000046.1:0-16483 GCA_963989605.1 uncultured Roseibacillus sp.
TCCTGTAATGACCCCCACCAGACCCGCCTCCCTCGAACCAGCAGAACAGACGTGGGGCACACCGCCAAGGACCTCTCCAACCCGTTCCACCAATTGATCCAGTGCTCCCTCGAACCTGCCCCGAAGCCCCAGAAGAATTCCCTTCCATTCAAAAAATGGCTCGACCTGTTCCAGTCCGATTGCCGAGACGAGGCGCGCGTTGTTGCCAACCACCGGGTGAATATCGAGAGGAATGTGCGCACTGTAGATCGCAAGGCCAGCGTCCATCGCGATCTTGAACTTTTCATAAGTTGCTCCAGTAACCCGGCGTGCCCCGCTCCAGAACATGCCATGGTGAACGATCAGAAGATCTGCTCCCGATTCCACAGCCTTTTTCACCACTGGAAGCGAAGCATCAACTGCAACCGCTATCCGCTTCACGTCCTGCCGGCCATGCATCTGTAATCCATTCAAGGCGCCCGGATAGTCAGGCACTTCCTTGATCCGCAACTCTCGGTCGAGGAGTGAGACAATGTCATCAAGCGTGGCCATGTCCAAATGTCACCCCTCAGCCGGGCCTAGCAACTCTCGATCTCACAAAATTCCCTGAACTCGCGCGGCATGGGCGATCTCCACTCCAGATCCCCAGCCTCATCGGGTATCACCAGTCTGCTTGCATGCAGGGCATGACGGCGCAGATGAAGCATTTCCTCCAGAGCGTCGCTCCAGCCGGTCTCGATAAATTCGAGATAACACTCCTCGGAGGGCCCATAAATCTTATCTCCCACGATAGGATATCCAAGGTGCCCAAGATGGACCCGTATCTGATGTGTCCTTCCCGTCTCGGGTATGGCCCGCATGACCGCGAATGAACCACGCCTGTTTTCGATACGGTGCATCACTTCAAAGTGAGTTACCGAGGGCCTGCCATCCGGGTGGATAGCCTGCTTGATCCAGATTCGAGATTCACACACCTCGCCATGCCGGAGGATCGGTTCCGAAACGGTCCGGCGATCCCACTCGGGCCATCCCGAGACCACCGCAACGTATTCCTTCCGGATCTCCCTTCGCTCCATCGCTCGGCCAAATCGTCTGGCAGCCTCCTTTGTCCGTGACATCAGAACGAGTCCGCTGGTCTCACGATCAAGACGATTAAGAATACTCAGAGTGGTACAATTCTCACCTCTCCCGGAGAGCCAGGTCTTCACCTCTCCGAGAAGGGTCGGCTCAGGTCTGTCGTTCGTCGGATGGACAATCAGTGGCGCGGGCTTGTCCACCACCAGCCAGTCCTCCATCACCTCCACCATGGAGATATGCGTTGAAACTGCAATAGGGCCTTTCCTCCCACTCATCCCAAAAGAAACTACACCGCCTCCATACCGTAATCCGCACGGAACCCAATAACCAATAACACCTTGCCAGAGGCGACGCTCCTCCTAACCTGCGCACATGCCCGCTTCCTCCGCCCACTCGGAAAGAGAATGCACTCTCGCAGGTCCCGCCACCCTTGAGGGGACTTCCCTCCACACCGGCCAGAAAGTGACCCTGTCCATCAAGCCGGCTCCGGAGGGGCACGGCTTCAAGTTCCGGCGCATTGACCTCCCGGACAAACCTCTCATAGATGCAGACGTTGATAAGGTAGAGAAAGTTGAGAGAGCAACCACCCTCGCCTCGGGATCAGTAAGGGTGCATACCGTCGAACATATCATGTCGGCCCTGACGGGGATGGGAGTGGATAACGCCCTGATCGAAATGGATGCCAACGAACCTCCCATTGGTGATGGTTCTGCGAGACCTTTTGTGGACCTGATCCAGAAGGCCGGCCTTCAAGAACAGGAGGCTCGCAGAAAAACCTGGGAAATCCGGGAACCCATTCACTTCGAGGATAAAAGCGGATCACACATCACGATCGTGCCCTACAAGGGGTTCCGGGTCTCAGTTACCAATCTGAGTCATATTGGTAAATTCACCCAGTATTTCTCAAGCGAGATTACTCCTGAAACCTACCAGAAGGAGGTTTCTCCCGCCCGAACCTTCACCTTCTATGAGGATATCAAGCCACTACTCGACCAAGGGCTGATCAAGGGGGGATCGCTCGAAAACGCAGTTGTCATTCGGGACGAGGAGATCCTCTCGAAAGAGTCGATGCGCTTTGAAAACGAGTTCGCCCGCCACAAGGCACTCGATCTTATTGGTGACCTCGCCCTTGCGGGAAAGCGGATCACGGGTCATGTGATCGCAGTCGCACCGGGCCATGGACCTAACACCCAGATGGCCGGCATGCTCAAGCGTGAATATCAGCGCATGCGATCGATGGTGCCGCCCTTCCAACTTCCCGAGAATGAGGCCGTGCTCGACATCAAGGATATCTTCCGGATTCTCCCCCACCGGGCCCCGTTCCTTCTCATCGATCGGGTGATCGACCTCTCCAGTGAATTAAAGTGCACCGCAGTAAAGAATGTCACTTTCAATGAGCCGTTCTTTGAGGGGCACTTCCCTGACCATCCAGTCATGCCAGGCGTGCTGCAACTCGAGGCCATGGCTCAAGCTGCGTCGGTTCTCGTCCTGCGCCTTCCCGATAATGAAGGGAAAATTGGATATTTCATGTCTGCCGACCGGGTCAAGTTTCGCCGTCCCGTCCTTCCGGGAGACACTCTTTTCATCGAGGCAGAAATCGTAAAGATGAAGCGAAGTGTGGGGCTTGCAGCCTGCCAGTGCCTCGTCAACGGTGAAGTCGTTTCTTCCGCGGAGCTCAAGTTCGCAGTAGTCGATGCCTGAGTCACTAAATGCCCGGCCTGTGGCTTCTCTCCTGCGGATCACTTTGGTTACACTGGCTGCCACTCTCTCCAGTTGCCATGTATTCGTGGAGCAAGCTGAGAAAAACCTGCAGGCCTCGCCTTCACCCGGGCTGGTCCTCTCCAGCGCAGGAAATGCACCGATCAGAAGATTTACCCCTTCGACCGAGCGTCTGAAATTTGAAGTAGATCCCACTACATCCACCGGAACAATAGACCTCGCTATTGACCACGATTCGCTGGCCCCTCGCCGCTCCGTATGCGAGTGCCCGCTCAAAGGCAGCATCACGGCAACCCTTCGAACCTCCGGGTCCGGGAAACGCAGCCTGACACTCGAGAAGATCGAACTTGTAACCGCGGGCAGGGGGGAACTCGAATTCGTCTGGTCTCCCCTCATCGGGACGATCAGGATGGTGATTCCCGGAGGACTTTTGACAATCACCGACAACTCCCCGGACCCGGTCATCAATCTGAGTGCGAATGGACGCTTCTCACATCCAGGCTATAAATTTCAGGTTGGCGGCACCGGTCAGGTGGAGACAACGGGACTGGTCCTCCGCCGGAAAATTGGCAATACCGAAACCGATCTCACCATTGAGGAGACTGAGCCAGTAACCCTCGCAGGCACGCTCACGAGGGAGGAGGGCAGATGGCACCTTGACCTGCCCGGCACCATTCTGAAGGACCAATTTGAAGTGGACGAGGAGGGCACCACCCTCGATCTCATTTTCACCAGCAACATCGCTTCCTACGCAAAGTAGGAGCGCTCTCCCCGGGAAACACCCGACGCTGATGACAACGCGAGTTGATCCCCTCTGTCATCATGAGAAAATCTCTTTCACCACTCGTCCATGGACATCGGTGAGACGCCTTTCTATCCCATTATGGTAAAAGCTGAGACGCTCGTGATCGATACCGAGGAGATCAAGAATCGTCGCGTAGAAATCGTGCACTGTCACCTTGTCTTTCACGGCCTGATACCCAAACTCGTCGGTCGCTCCGTAACTGAAGGGCGCTTTCACGCCTGCGCCGGCCATCCACGTAGTAAAGCCCCGCGGATTATGATCACGGCCACTGGCTCCCTTCTGGAAAGTTGGCATTCGGCCGAACTCAGAGCAGAACACCACCAGGGTATGCTCCAGGAGCCCACGTTCCTTCAGGTCCTTGAGGAGCGCGGCAGTGGGCTGGTCCAACACGGCGCCATGGACTGAATACTGGTTCTCGAGAGACTTGTGACCGTCCCAGTTGCTGACCCCTTCGCCGCCAGTCTGGTAGGCGCCGTTGAAAAGCTGCACAAACCTGACTCCTTTTTCCACCAACCTCCGGGCCAGGATGCAGTTGCGCCCGTAGGCCGCCCGCAGGTCGGCCACTTTGCTCCCCGCATCATCCGCCCCATAGGCCTTCAATACGTGGGCAGGTTCCCGGCTCAGATCTGTGACCTCTGGAATGCTCATCTGCATCCGGGCCGCCAGCTGGTAACTGGCAATGCGAGCCGCCAGTTCCGAATCACCCTCGTACGACCGCAGGTGTCGCCTGTTCTGACGCTCGAGGAAGGCACGGGTAGCATCGTCCGTTCGCTTCGTAATTCCTTCCGGAATGGCCAGGTTTCCCAGCGGCTTGGCGGCGTTAAACGCTGTTCCCTGAAAGGCCGCCGGAAGAAATCCCGGGCCCCAGCAGTTCACGCTGGACTGGGGAGTTCCACGCACGTCGGGAATGGCCACGTACGCCGGCAGGTCCTCTGTTTCACTCCCGAGCGCATAGGTGGCCCACGCCCCGGCACTCGGGAAGCCATCCAGTGTGAATCCAGTGCACATGTAATTCTCACCTGGACCGTGGGTATTGGTCTTTCCAACCATCGAGTGGAGAAAGCACATTTCATCTGCCAACCCACCGAGCTGCGGCAGGAGATCTGAGACCATCTTGCCTGACTGCCCCCGAGGTCTGAACTGCCACGGGCTCCGGGTAAGATTCCCCTGCTGCCCCTGAAACGTTATCAGCTCCTCTCCCCCGGGCATCGGCATTCCGTTTCTCTTGATCAGCTCGGGCTTGTAATCGAAGGTATCAACCTGACTGATCGCGCCGGAACAGAAAATCATCAGGACCTGCCTCGCTCGTGGTTCGAAATGTGCATCACGTCGAGCATGAGGCCGGGCAGAGTCGATGACGGGCCTTACGGGCACCTTTCCCGGTGCACTCTCCCTCTCAGCCGCCAGGAGTCCATCCCGGCTCAACAGCGACGCCAGCGCCACACTCCCCAGCCCACTCGCGGTGTGCGAGAGAAAATTACGGCGATCGAGGAATTGAGAGCTATTGATCATAAATGAAACTGGCAGCGGAAGCGGCTCCCCTCAGAAAACGAACAGGAACTCGTTCGTGTTTAACATGGCGCGACAGAAAGAAACCATTCCATGTTCCTCCACGAAGGTCACGGCGTCCTCAACTTCCTCCCCAGTCGCGGGTCGCCCGTAGAGAACCTGGTAGACCTTTGATATCCCCTCTCTGCCAGGACCGACGCTCTGTGCCATCCGCCCCGCCTGCTGCATGATAAATTTACTATTGAGGAGATTGAGGGCCTGCAACGGCGTGGTGGATCTACTCCGCTTCGGAATAACCTGATTGCCATCGGGGCAATCAAAGGATCCAAAGACCAGATCCTGCTCCTGACGAATCTTGAACATGTAGATCATGCGACGCCATTCAGGTGGGCCCAGATCTTCCTTGGGGTGGTAGTGCACGACATTCTCACGCTCCACATCCAGAAGGTAAAATCCCGGGCCGCCCATCCTCCGATCAAGAGTTCCCGCCGCCAGAAGGATCCCGTCTCGAATAGCCTCTGCCTCAAGACGGCGAGGCGGGAAACGCCATAGCAGGCGACTCTCCGCATCAAGATCCTCTGCCTCCTGGTTCGGGAAGCTGGCCTGCTGGAACGCTTCCGACATCAGAAACATCCGCATCATCTCCTTCATGGACCATCCCCGCTTTACAAATTCTGTAGCCATCCAATCGAGAAGCTCCGGATGCGAGGGTCGCGTTCCATTCGCTCCAAAATCACTTGGGGTATCCACCAGTCCTGTCCCGAAGACGAACTGCCAGAGGCGATTCACGGCCACCCTTGCTGTGAGCGGATTAGCAGCACTGGCGATCCAATTCGCCAAGGCCTCTCTCCGTTCACCCTCAGGAGCACCGGGTTTCAGTGCCAGGCTTGAAATGACCGGGAGTGCATCTGGCGTAACTTCCTCGCGTCGCGCCATCGGATCTCCCCGGTAAAGGCGGTGAGTCGGCCCCGGCTGCGAGAAATTCGCCACCCATGCCTTCCGACCGTTGGAAAGCTCCCCCACCCTGCGCTGAAGATGTGCAATCTCTGATCGCAGTTGCCAACCCCGCGCCGTATCTTCGGTGGGGAGAAGCCCTAGGAGAGTCTCATGATCAAAATCTTTTCCCGGGCTCTTCCGGCGGTCCCGGTGACTGGAGACTTCGGACCAATGCTCTCCGTCATCCGAAAGTTCAATTCGGTATCCGACGGGAACCCGGTCTTTGAAGCGACCTTCTCTGTCCCGTGCCCACTCAATACGGTTCACCGTCTCGCTTTTATCGAACTCCAACTGAACCCATCCAGTCCCCTCGGTATTCGAAATCCAGCTTCTTGAATTTCCGGCATGTCCATCATTAATATGTCGGAGCTTGTGGATGTCATGGCCCGCCAGAGTCCCGGAAGCGGAGGGCCTTCCCCCCGGAGCGAGATTTTCGCCTTCGGGAGAAAACACGGAAAGCTCATCAATACAGGGCTCTCCCCCATTGGTCTGAAGAATTGTGAACCGGACGAAGCGTGCTGTCATCGCCTCGAAACGGTCAACATTTCCCTCCGACTTTACAGCTGGGCGCATATCCGCTTCGCGAAGGCTCCCGGCGATTAACTCGCCTCTTTCGAGAAGTTTGCCCAGTTCTTCCTCCATGGCTCCCATTCGCTCCCGGAGCTCCAGCAACTCCTGCCTCGCACGGGGGTCTGCCCGCCCCGGCAGCACCCGCTCCCCGAATTTGACCCCGGCAAATACAGCCTGCATGGAATAGTAATCCTTCTGCCTGATGGGATCGAACTTGTGATTGTGGCAGCGCGCACAACCGATCGTCATTCCAAGGAAAGCAGTCCCCGTGGTATTAATCATGTCGGCGAGTTCATCCTGCCTCTGCATCAGAGTTAGTCCCTCGTCCGGGCTCTTCACGATATCATGCGGGCCAGCCACGAGAAACCCCGTGGCAACCGCTTTTCCCATCATGTCTCCCGCGATGTGCTCCCTGACGAACTGATCGTAGGCTTTGTCCTCATTAAACGATTCAATGACGTAATCACGGAAATGATATGCCGTCAGCCTTTCCCTGTTTGTTTCAAATCCGTTTGTCTCGGCAAAGCGAACGATATCGAGCCAGTGGCGAGCCATTCGCTCCCCGTAATGAGGGCTGGCCAGCACCCTCTCCACGAGATCCTCCCAAGCCCGAGGAGACTGGTTTCCTGCGAAAGTCTCGACCTCCTCAGGCGATGGTGGGAGCCCAAGCATTACAAGATACAGCCTCCGGATCAGGGTGCGCCGGGCGGCAGGGGCCGAAAACTCCAATCCCTTTTCCCTGAGAGCCACCTCCAGGTAGGCATCGATACCATCATGGCGATGCTCATGGACGACCGGTTGAAACGACCAGTGATCCGTTTCGAGAATCTCTTGATCCACAGCTCCTGGCAGCTCTGCCCCTGCATCGATCCATAGTCCGATAGCCTCGACCTCTGAACGGGAAAGAGCATCTTTTTCCCGGGGCGGCATGGCCTCATCCGGATCCTGCCTGCTGATCACCTTGTAAAGAAAACTCTGCTCCCTGTTCCCGGCCACAAACAGGGGTTCCCCGGAATCGCCCCCTCGAAGGATCGAAGCCGCACTATCGAGCCGCAGACGTCCCTTTTCCTTCGACGAGCCGTGACAACTAAAACACTTATTCTCAAAAATCGGCCGAATATCCTCCGCGAAACTAACGACCTTTTCCGCTGCGCAAGGGATCGCAGCCATAAACAGCATCAAGACCCCTCCCGACAAATCCCGAAACCTCATCATGACGCCTTCTGATAGCGTCTCTGGGTCCTCTCCACAACCTCGAGAATCATCACTCCAACGAACTACTTTGGCAGATGATCTCGCGATTTAGTGGTCCAAATCGAAATTGCGCCTAGCCAAGCGGAATTCTCGGTCGAAAATCAAAGCAAGGTTTCATGAGTGTCCGTATAATACTTCCTCTTCTACTCACCGCGGTAGTGCTGGCCCGAACTGCGGGCGGGCAACCAGAGGTTGAATACAATCGGGACATCCGGCCAATCCTCGCCGCAAACTGCTTTGCTTGCCACGGTCCTGATCCGGAAACCCGGGAAGCTGACATGCGACTCGATACCGAAGCCGGGTTTTTCACCGGAGCCGGGGATGCTCCGCCAGTGGTGGTCAGGGGCCATCCTGATGAGAGCGAGCTCTACCTGCGCCTCATTACGAAGGACGTGGACGAAATCATGCCTCCCCCGGAGAGTCACAAGCAACTTGAGCCGGAACAGATTGCGCTGGTGAGGAAATGGATCACCGAGGGCGCACCCTGGCAGGCTCACTGGTCCCTCCGCGCTCCCACAAGGCCTGAGGTCCCTGAGCCGAAACTGACTGCTTGGCCCCGGAATGCCATAGACAACTTCCTCCTCTCAAAGCTTGAAGAAAAAAACCTTACCCCTGCACCCGACGCCGACCCTCATACCCTCGCCCGAAGGCTCTCCCTCGATTTAACAGGCCTCCCTCCCGACCCGGAACAGACTGCGGAGTTTATCACCAATCCCAGCGAGGAGACCTATGGCAAGCTTATCGACATCCTCCTTTCCTCACCGCGCTACGGCGAGCACCGCGCACGCTACTGGCTGGACGCAGCGCGCTATGGCGATACTCACGGACTCCACTTCGACAACTACCGGGAGATGTATCCTTATCGCGACTGGGTGATACGTGCCTTTAACGAGAATCTCGGATACGACGATTTCACGGTCTGGCAACTCGCTGGCGACCTTCTTCCCAACCCCACCCTCGACCAGCTCATTGCCACGGGATTCCAGCGCTGCAATATCACCACAAATGAAGGCGGAACGATCGCAGAGGAAAATCTCGCCAATTACGCTGCCGACCGGGTCCAGACGTTCGGATGGGTCTACCTCGGCCTGACCACCAACTGTGCCCAGTGCCACGACCACAAATTTGATCCCTTCACTACCCGAGATTACTACTCCATGGCTGCGTTTATCCGTAACACTACGCAGGGAGCCATGGATGGAAACTCCTCAGACGGGCGAGGTCCGGTCATCAAGGTTCCCTTTAACCAGGATCGTGAGAAAAGGGACCTTCTGGACAAGCAGATCGTAGAAACTCAGACTCTGATCGAAGCGCGGCGGACCGGAGCCAAGCCTGATTTTGAAAAGTGGGCCGCAACCGCAAGCCCCGATCAACTCGCAGAGGCCCAGCCCCGGGAAAACCTTCTTCTGCATCTCCCGCTCAATGAGGGATTGGGAGACAAGGTAAAAGCCTCGGTGGGAGAAGCGGACAGGATCTTCAAGTCCAGAGGTTTCCTGACATGGGATCCCAAGGGAAAGATCGGTCCTGCACCCCGAATTAAACGCGACCGGACCTTTGACCTGGGAGACCTCGCCAACTTCAAATCGAACCAACCGTTCAGCTATGGAGCGTGGATCCGTTCGCCCCAGCGCCTGAATGCATCTGTCTTCGCACGCATGGATGGATCCCGCAAGTTCCGCGGTTGGGACCTCTGGCAGCAGGGTGCTCAGTTCGGAACTCACCTCGTCGAAAGCTGGCCTGAAAACGCCCTGAAAGTCGTCACTGAGAAAAACGTCCTGAAATCCGGACAGTGGAATCATGTCTTCGTTACCTATGACGGAAGCGGACAACCAGAAGGAGTACGGCTTTACCACAATGGTGTGGAGCAAACCGTAAAGATTGAAACGAACTCACTGAAGGCCAACGCCGATATCACCACCGGCACTTCGCTTCAGATCGGACAGCGGAGCAATGGGGCCTACTTTGAGGATGGCTTCCTTCAGGACATGAGGATCTATTCGAGAACGCTTTCCAGCGGGGAAATCATGGCCCTGGCCGATTCAGGGCCGCTCCGCGCCATCCTCGCCACAGCACCCCGGGAGCGCAGTCTGGAGCAGAATAAGACTCTCTTTGAAACCTTTCTGCGTACCCGAGACAAGCAGTTTGCAACCCTGATTGACAAGGTTGCAAAACTGAAGTCACAGCGCGAGGGATTGAACGGCAAGGCCGCAATCACCCACATTCAGAAGGAGAAACCGGGAATGGCCATGGCCAACATCCTGATGCGTGGGCAGTACAGTAAAAAGGGAGACGAAGTGAAAGCCAACACACCCTCTGCCCTGCCTCCTCTCCCCCGGGAGGCCCCCCGCAACAGACTGGGTCTGGCTCGCTGGGCCGTTTCTCCGGAAAATCCTCTCACCGCACGCGTCACCGTAAACCGCTTCTGGCAGGAAATCTTCGGGCAGGGTATCGTGGTAACTTCGGAGGACTTTGGCATCATGGGGATGCCGCCTACCCACCCTGATCTGCTGGATTGGCTCGCAGTTGAATTCCGGGAGTCGGGATGGGATGTGAAGAAATTCATCAAACTCCTTGTTACTTCACACGCCTATAGGCAGGCCGCAATCACCACCGCAGGAAAGCTTGCCAAGGATGAAGACAACCGATTCCTGAGTCGTGGTCCCCGCTTCAGAATGGATGCGGAAATGGTGCGCGATTATGCCCTTGCGGCAAGCGGCTTGCTCTCTTCATCGACTGGAGGCCCGGGAGTTCGCCCATACCAGCCAAACGATATCTGGAATGTTGTCGGGCTGCCCGGTGGAAACACGCGGAACTACAAGCAGGACACCGGGGAAAAACTTTACCGGCGAACGCTTTACAGCTTCTGGAAGCGAATGGCTCACCCCCCCAACATGGAGGCGTTTAACGCACCCAGCCGGGAAGTGTGTACTGTCCGCCGCGAGCGCACGAATACCCCTCTGCAAGCTCTGGTCACGATGAATGACCCCCAGTTCGTAGAGGCCGCCCGCACCCTTGCACAAGGGGCATTGCAGAGAGCAGAGGGAACAGAATCTGTTGCCCTCGCCTACGTCGCTACCCGCGCCCTCTGTCGACCTCTGAAACCACGGGAGATTGCCATCTTGAAGTCCAGCCTCGCGGACCATCTGGTTTACTACAAAGAGAACCCTGCCGACGCCAATGCTCTGATCAAGGTAGGAGAGAGCAAGGCTGACCCGAATCTTGACCCGCGACAACTTGCAGCGTGGACCATGCTCTGCAACCAGGTCCTCAACCTTGATGAAGTCCTCAACAAATAAGGGCGCCCTCTTTTACCAGCCACGAATCCACCCCTCCTCCGAATTCAACAGGACATCGCCATGAATCTTTTTCAGGAATATCTTCAGGCTCAATCACGGCGTTACTTTCTCTCTCAGGGAAAAAACGTCCTCGGCGGCGCCGCACTGGCAGGTCTGCTGGGGCGATCAATGGGAGCAGAGGCGGACGGACCTGGTGCCGTAAAGACTCACTTCGCTCCAAAGGCCAAGAGAGTGATCTATCTGCACATGGTTGGCGGACCGGCTCAGATGGATCTCTTCGACTACAAACCAGTCCTCGAAAAGTGGTACGACAAGGATCTCCCCGACAGCGTTCGCATGGGCCAACGTCTGACCACCATGACGAGTGGCCAGAAGCGTTTTCCAATTGCTCCGTCCAAGTATCGGTTCGCCCAGAAGGGCCAGTGCGGGATGTGGATGAACGACGAACTACTGCCGAATCTGCATCAGTGTGCTGATGACATCTGCTGGATGCGAAGCCTCCATACCGAGGCGATCAACCACGAACCCGCCATTGCCGCCATGCAGACGGGGAACCAGATCACTGGCCGGCCCTGTCTAGGTTCCTGGGCATCCTATGGCCTGGGTTCGATGAATGAGGACCTACCAGCCTTCGTCGTGATGGTTGCCACGCCGAGTAATCGTGAACAGGAGCAGGCAATCTCATCCCGTCTCTGGTCAAGCGGCTACCTCTCCGGGGAACACGCTGGAGTTTCCTTCCGAAGCAAGGGCGATCCCATTCTTTACATCAATAATCCTGCCGGGGTTCCGGATGCAATTCGCCAACGCACCATCAGGGGCATCAATGAGATGAACGAGCTGACCTACAAGGAGCTCGGAGACCCCGAAACCTTCACCCGGATCAAACAGTATGAGATGGCTGCCCGCATGCAGGCCAGCATGCCCGAGCTCACTGATCTGAGCAAGGAGCCGAAGCGGACCTTTGAACTCTACGGAGAGGAGGCCCGGAAGCCCGGGAGCTTTGCAAACGTTGCATTGATGGCCAGGAGGCTGGCTGAGAGGGATGTCCGTTTCATCCAAGTCTATCACAACAACTGGGATCACCACGGAAATGTTAATGGACGAATGCCGTCTCAATGCAGGGACATTGACCGACCGTGCTACGCCCTCATAAACGACCTGAAAGAGCGGGGTATGTTTGATGACACCCTGATCATCTGGGGCGGAGAATTTGGAAGAACCATTTACAGTCAGGGTGGCCTCAGCAAGACGAACTACGGCCGAGATCACCATCCGAGATGCTTCACAATGTGGATGGCCGGAGGCGGAAGCAAGGGAGGAGCCGTCTATGGTGAAACCGACGACTTCAGCTATAATATTACCCGAGATCCTCTGCACATCCGCGATTTCCACGCCACGATTCTGCACCTCCTCGGATATGACCACGAAAGATTTACTGTGAAATATCAGGGCCTGGACCAACGCCTTACGGGAGTGGAACAAGCGAAGGTCATCAAGGAACTACTGGCCTAGGGGAGACCTCCTCAACGACTTTTCTCGGGTGCCCCAGGGCGAGACGGAGCCACCTTTCGGGAAGGCTCCAGTTGCGCCGGCTCCAGATCGGCCAGCTCCAATGGTTCCGAAGGTTCCAACTTGGCTGGAACAATCGGGGTTGATGACTCCAATTCCGCGAGGCGCAGGCGCGCTGTAGCCTCCTCCCGGGCTATGACCGGATCCCTGCCCTGCTCCACTGCATACCGTTGTAATTGTTCTATGTTTCTGTCCACTCTGGCTTCCTCGACAAGCGAACGTCGGGACTCTTCGCTCGACCAGAGAAATCGTTCCTGCCACTTCTCCCCGAGATCCTCATGGTGCAAGCGCGCACTTCCCGAGAGGTGCCTGATCTCCAGGCCGATGTCGGTCACCCTGCGAATAACAACTTCCCGATAGATTTTCCCGTCAAGCAGACGAACCTCCGGATGTTTCTCACCTTTTGCCGTCAGACGAACCCATAGCAGATACTCTTCTCTGTAGGCATCACCACCCTGCACGTAGACACGCACCTCCCGCTCGATGCTTGCGAGCTTCTCCGCTTCCAGCTTTTCAGCCTGAGTATCCGCCCCCAGTTGCTTAAGGCCAACCCGAAGCTCTGCGAAAAGCGCCTCCGTACCTTCTACTGGAGACAGGGATCCGAAATGCTGAGCGAGCGCCTCAACCAAGGCACCCTGAGCCTGAAGTTCCAGCTTATGCCCTTCTTCCGACGCATCCGCGCGCACCTCGACTGTCACGAAGGCGAGAAGCCATACCTGAAGCGCAGTCCGGATAAACTCCCGCAGAGCCATGGGTAGGATGATAAATGGAGAAGCCTCCATGAGCAAGGAGACCCGCAGCCCAATCTGAAAAGACTTCTCCTCCATCCATACCGCTCTCTCCACGGAAGCCTTTCTTCCCTGCTACAGCCACCCGGAAAACCACTCTATTCCAGCTCTTCGAGGGTTCTGATGATGCCTTTTTCACTTACTCGCATTTCCCTCGGCTGGCCCGGCGCAAACTGAGCGAGACGCAGCTCCTCCAGCATCCACCCGACCTTCCACAGGCGAGTCACCTCAGGTCGCCCGGTCCATTGCGCAATCCATCGCTGCCAGAGGGGCAGAATCCGACTCCGCTTCTCCTCGTCCCGCACCAGAGGCAGGCTCTCAAGACGGGACAACCTTTCCTCGATTCCATGAAAGAATCGGTAGTAGCGGGATAACCTGCCAAATCCAGCCTTCCAGGCAAATCCTTCCCGCCACAACCAGGACATCTCCTCATCCAGATCGTCGACGACCTCCCCGAGATGTCGATCCTGGCGGTGCGCCTCCATCCACTCCGACACTCTCTGGTAACTTTCGATTGCCTCCTCCAATCCTTCGCACAGGAGCCGCGCCGAATCAAAAAGTCGCTCCTTGGCAGCATGGGAAACCTTCGCAAAATCTTCGCCTGAACGAACCATCTTCCCGAGAGCTCCTTCCGCCGCACAACGGATCAGGGCTTCGACAAGGCTCTCTCCCGGGGACAGGAAAGACGCATAAAGCTGAGTAGACGGTCCTAGCGGAAGTCTGGCCCTGACAAAGTCCACCTGACCGCACTGCTCCAGAAGAAACAGTCTCACACAACCTGCGCGATGGCTTTCCTCAGCCTCTTCGATTTCGAGAAATGCCCTCATCCCGACGGAGTTTCCCTCATCGACCAGAGCTGGGAATACAGAATCTACTCCCCCCGTATCCTCTCCCAACCGTGAACGATCCTCCATTGGAATTTCTCCAAAACTCCAGACCTCGCCTCCGGTCATCTCCCATTGCGCGTTGGCAGCTTTCTCCCTTCTTCCCCGTAGCACAGAGGCCAGACGATCCCTGATTCCTGCCACGTTCTCACCGAGGGCTAATTCCTCACCTTCGTCACCATAGACACGGATCTTTGGGCGCAATTGCGCTGGTAACCGCTCCGGATTAAAATCCTCCTCGGTGACTGCATGACCCGAGCGCTCGGAAAGAAATTCCGCCAGCGCGGCACATAAACTACACTGGGGCTCCCATCCCTGCCAGAGCATCAGAAAATCTGCCATTGCATCCGCAAGGGGAAAGCATACCTGCCTTTGCCATTTGGGCAGCGACCGCATCAGCAGCTCCACCCGCTCTTCGAGTAATCCAGGCACACCCCAGCTCACAAGATATCCCGGGAACCGGGATAAATCATCAATTCCTATCTCGAAGGTAACTCCATCATCTGGGGCATCGAGATCACTGCGGTAGACGACCCGGTACGAGTTGCCACCGCACTCCACCTGATCAGGAAAGAAGCTCAACTCCTCCGCGATCTCCTCCCATACCACATCCGAAAGACGAATCATCAAGCGCTCCTCGTTGCGATCAGCCAGGCGCCACTGATGAAACGCCTTGGCCGTGGAGACTTCAACCGGGATCCGCTCGAAGAAAAAATCGAAGGCGCCCTCGTCCGACCAAAGTCCTCCCACTCGCCGCAACTTGTGCTCGGCTCGCTCAACCTCTCCCCGCACGAACGCTAGTTGCTCCTTGTATCGACATCGGGCGTGTATGCCATCTCCCAGCAGGGCCTCCCGGATAAAAACCTCATGTGCGGATTTGGGATCCACCCGACCAAAGTGCACCCTCCGCTCGGGAATTAGGGTCAACCCGCTACATTGAACAGTTTCGATCCCATACACCGCTCCCTGCTGCTCGTCCCACGCTGGAGAGTGGTAACGACTCCGGCACAACTGCGGAGCAACCTCCTCCACCCATTCGGGACAGATCGCAGCGACCTTACGGGCCCAGAGCCTCGAGGTCTCAACAAGATCAAAACCCAGCACCCACTCCGGCCGCTTCTTTCCAAAGAGGCCAGAACCAGGGAATACCGCGAAATGGCGATTTGCCGTCCCGTGGTAGGAGCGCTTTTCCTTGTCCCAGATCCCGATCTGACGAGGCATTCCGGCTAGAATGGACTTATGGATCTCCCGGAGGTCTCCCCACTCCCGACGTTCCTCGGGCAGAGGCCTTGGCCATTTTCCATATTGCTCTCTCACGAGTCGCCCAAGCTCTCTCACTACCTGATCCCATTCCATGATCCGGCGGACGCTAAAGAACTTGTCTTCACAGAAACGGCGCAGCTGGTTGCGGTGCCATCCGCGTCGATCTTTACGAAACTTTTCCAGCGCGTGCCAGATGTTGAGCAGGCTGACAAAATCCGATTCCGGATCCTCGAAGGATGCGTGCATTTCGTCCGCCTTGCTCTCTTTCTCCGGAGGACGTTCACGAACATCCATGACGCTGAGCCCTGCAACAACGATCAGGACCTCCCCCAGAACCCTCCTTTCACGTGCCTCCACCAACATGCGACCCAACCGGGGATCCAGAGGAAGGCGTGCCAGTTGTTTCCCGACCTCGGTAAGTTCCCCCTGCCGGGAGCCCAGCGCTCCCACTTCCTCGAGAGTCCGGAAGCCCTCGGTCACCGCCCGTGGAGAGGGAGGATCCAGAAAGGGGAAATCTCTGATGTCTCCCAGCCGCAGGGCCTTCATCCGGAGCACTACTCCAGCAAGGGATGATCGCCGGATCTCGGGATCGGTAAACTCTGAAGCCTGCTCCAGATCAAATTCATCGTATAACCGCAGGCAGACACCCTCCCTGATTCTCCCACAGCGCCCCCGCCTCTGGCGCGCACTGGCCTGCGAGATCCTGTCTCTTATACACATCTGACGCTGCCGACGAATAGAGAGGTGTAGATCTCGGTGGTCGCCGTATCATTA
>CAXEFH010000047.1:0-16474 GCA_963989605.1 uncultured Roseibacillus sp.
TCCAAAGACTGCTCAGAGCTGCAGCGCCCATGCCATGCCCGGTGCTTAACAAAAATCGACGCCGTGTTGGATCGTGAGTCATTTCTTACTGGTGTTTGATAATCAAAAATTAACCGCGAGTCAGGGTTTCATCCATATTCAGGAGGAGCTGCCCCACCACCATCCAAGCGGCATGCTCGATCGTATCAATCGTTTCGTCACGGGGCATCTCACCAACAGCGAGAAACTGTTTTGCCTTTCCGGGATCTTTCTGGAACCTCGCTAACTGATCACCAAGAACCTGCTCAATTACCGCGAATTCCGCCTCTGTTGCAGGACGGGACACGGCCAGGTTGAACCCATAGTCGACCCTTGATTTCGTGTCATCGCCACCTTCCTTGATTAACCTCTGGGCCAGAGCACGGGCTGCCTCGACAAACTGCGGATCATTGAGAGTAACGAGGGCCTGCAGCGGCGTATTGGTAATCGGTCGCTGAATCATGCATTTCTCACGCGTCGGAGCATCAAATATCAGCATGTTTGGCATGGGCGCCGATCGTTTCCAATAGGTGTACATGGACCGGCGGTAAAGATTTCCGCCATTGTCTCGCTTGTAGCGCAAACCACCATTGAGAGAAACTTCATTCCAGATATTGGGTGGCTGGTAGGGCTTCACACTGGGTCCTCCAATCTTTTCCACCAGGAGACCTGAAAGATCGAGTGCCGTATCCCGGATGAACTCACCCTGCAGCCGGAAACGCGGGGAACGCGCGAGAAGTATGTTCTCGGGATCGCTGGTCGCCAGTTTTGGCGTCAGACGGGAAGCCTGTCGATAAGTGGCTGAAAGAGTAATCTGCTTGAGCATACGTTTCACATTCCAGCCGCTCTCGACAAAATCGACGGCCAGCCAGTCAAGCAACTCCGGATGGCTTGGGGGACTGCCCTGATTGCCAAAATCATCAACCGACTTCACCAGCCCACGCCCGAAGAGAAGGGCCCAGTAACGGTTGACCGCCACCCGGGCTGTCAGTGGGTTTTCTCCCGATGTGAGCCACTGCGCCAGCCCCAAGCGGTTCGCAGCGGATCCTTCTGCAAGGCTTGGAAGCGCAGCCGGAACACCGGGATTCACTACTGCATCTGGCCCGTCAGTGATCGGCTGGTCATAGGCACCACGGTTAAGAATGTAGGTTTTGCGGATCTTGTCAGAGTCAATGTCCTGCATGACCATCACGCTTGTACCTTTCTGAGCCTTGATCCCGCTCTCCTCCGCAAGAAGCTTGTTGTGGGCTGAAACCAGTTCCTGAAAATCCTTATCGTGGGAGGAAAGAAAGTGCTCAAGCAATACGGCTTTCTGCTCCTCGCTCCGTTTTGGAGCCGGAGTTGCGAGGATTGCCTTGATTGGGTCTCCGCCGAGTCGCTGGATCTCCGGCCCGGACAGGGCCCGGTTGTAAATGCGCAACTCATCTACCTCTCCGTTGTAATTTCCCTTTCCTGAACGACTTCCAATCTTAAATGGCGTCTGGGTTACAATGGAATCCTTGAGAGAATCCTGCTCTACCTTGCTGCCCACAGGTTTCCCGTCGATAAAGATTTTCACACCGGCAGCCTTGGAAGAACCGTCATAAGTGACAGCAACGTGGTGCCATTTGTCCGGCGTCAGAGGTTCTGAAGAGACCACCTTGAGCGCGTTTGCCGGCCAGTTACTGACAATGTGTGTGCCAACCGACCGGTTCTGGACCCAGAAATCATAACCCCGGTAGGCCTGTTCCTCATCCATGCGGGCAATCACCGAGCCATTGCCTTTGTCTGGAAATTTAAGCCACGCAGCGAAGGTGAAGGCCTGGTCGCGTTCACGAACCGGCCACGAGGAAAAAGAGACGGCGCTCCTGCCATCGAAGCGTATGCCGCCATGCTTTCCACGCTCAGCCGGGAAAACCCTGCCGCCAATCTGGCCGATTCCTCCACCCACGGTGGCCTTGATCTGCTTTCCTCCCCGCTCGTCGAGAGGGAAGAAATGAGCCAGACCGGGCGGCTCTGGCAAGATATCACCCACGGCCTTCTCTGCCTCTCGTACCCATGCGAGATACTTCGGCATGGCACTCCGCCTGTATTCATCCTTCGTCCTGCTGCTGGTTTCAATCGCCTTACGCAAATCAGTGAGTTTGGCGGCCTGCTCCCGGGGTGGTACATTGACCACTGGCGACTGATTGCCCCCGCGCGTCTGCATACCTGGATCAGTGGTATTATTGAAGTAGGCGAACATCTGGAAGTATTCACGCTGAGTAATCGGGTCATATTTATGGTCATGACACTGAGCACATTCCATGGTCAGGCCCATCCATACATTGGCGGTGGTCTTGACTCGATCGACGACGTACTCGACCCGCAATTCCTCTGCAAATGCACCGCCCTCGTCTGAGGTAGCGTGATTGCGGTTAAATCCAGAGGCAACACGTTGAGCGACCGTGGCCTCTGGCAGGAGGTCGCCGGCAAGCTGCTCGGTCGTGAAACGATCAAAGGGCATGTTAGAGTTGTAAGCCTCAATCACCCAGTCCCGCCAGGCCCACATGTCACGGGGTCCATCTGCGTGCATGACTGAAGAGTCTCCGTAGCGCGCTGCATCCATCCATGCGAGGGCCATCCTCTCGCCGTAACGCTTCGAACTGAGCAGTCGATCGACCACCTTCTCGTAAGCCTGAGGAGAGTCGTCGTTTACGAATGATTCCACATCGGAGGGTGCCGGGGGTAATCCCGTCAGGTCGTAGGTAACCCTGCGGATCAGAGTGCGGCGATCCGCTTCGACGGACTGTGCAAGACCTGCCTTTGCAAGGTGGCCAATGATAAATGAGTCTATGGGGTTGTTAACTCGCCTAGCGTTGTCGCTGCCCGGAGCCGCCTGGCTTTTTGAGGGCGGCGAGAATGCCCAGTGGTCCTTGTATTCTGCTCCGGAAAGGATCCATTTCTTGAGCAGGGACTTCTGTTCCGAACTTAAGACCATGTGGGACTCCGGAGGCGGCATGATTTCATCCTCATCATCTGAGGTGATCCGATACAGAAATTCACTCTCGGAAAGATTTTCGGGATCGATCGCCTTTACGCCGTTGTTGGTTCCGAACGCGCCTTCCCGAGTATCCAGCCTCAGGTCGGCCTTCCGGTCCGCGGCGTCCGGTCCATGGCAAAGGAAGCAATTGGTCGACAGGATGGGCCGAATATCACGGTTGAAGTCGATCTCATCCGCTGTCAGGAGGACCGAACTTGCGATGAAGAGGACAAGGAAGGAAACGTGCTTGGGCATGAGCATAGGTTGATGGACCTTTGATCCGGCGGTATTTCGCTAGGTCATGATATCCTGGATTACGCTTCCATGGACGTCGGTCAAACGATAGTCGCGCCCGGAGTAGCGGTAGGTCAGTTTTTCGTGATCAAGTCCCATGAGGTGAAGCACGGTAGCCTGAAGGTCATGGACATGGACCCGATTGTCGACAGCGGTAAGACCAAACTCGTCAGTGGCGCCGTAGCTCATCCCCCCTTTTACTCCGCCTCCAGCCATCCAGACGGTATATCCGTAGTGGTCGTGATCGCGCCCCTTCTTTCCTTCTGAGGTAGGCGCCCTTCCAAATTCTCCTCCCCAGATTACGAGAGTCTCGTCCAGCAGTCCTCGGGCCTTGAGATCCTTGATGAGAGCTGCGATGCCCTGGTCGCAGGCTTCGGCGAGCGCCTTGTGCCCTCCCGGGATGTCTCCGTGGCCAGTATCCCATGCGATATCGTATCCACTGATGGAATGGGAGAGTTGGACGCAGCGCACTCCTCTCTCAACCAGGCGGCGGGCGATGAGGCAGCCTTTGGCGTATTCGCTGTTGCCATAGAGGTTACGGGTTGCCTCGGATTCCTTCTGAATATCGAAGACATCGGGAACAGAAAACTGCATTCGGAACGCCATCTCCATGGCCTCAATTCCAGCCTCAAGGCCTCGATCACGTTCACGACGTTCCAGATGTATCTTATTAAGTTCGGTCAGGAGATCGGCCTGCTTTCGCTGCTCCGCTCTGGGAAGCTGGCTGTTCTTCAGGTTGCGCATGACGGCGTCCGGAGTCATCTGCTCAATGTTGACGTAGGATCCCGCGTACGCGCCGGGAAGGAAGGAGTTTCCCCAGTTGGCGAGTTTCCCACGAGGCTGGGCCCTTGGGGACATGGCCACGAATCCAGGGAGGTTTTCGTTCTCGCTTCCAAGACCGTAGACCAGCCATGATCCCATGCTGGGTCGGTTTGGCTGTAGGGAGCCGACATTGGTCATGAGAATGGCTCCAGCATGCTCCGGGATGTCGGTATGCATGGAGTGGACAAAGCAGAGGTCATCCACGACTTCACCGACCTTGGGAAAAATGTCGCTGACCCATTTTCCGCACTCACCATATTGCTTGAATCCGAAGTAGGAGGGAGTGAGTCCTCCCTTGGTGTTCCGCAGGGACTTGCGATCCACAAGCTTGGGTCTTTGGCCCGCATATTTTGCAAGGGCCGGCTTGTAGTCGAAGGTGTCTACCTGAGACGGGCCACCGGGCATGAAGAGCTGAATGACGTGCTTCGCCCTCGGGGCAAAGTGCGGGATTTTTGGAGCGAGGGGACTTGGCTCGGTTGTCGGTCCCGCCGCTGCTTCGGCGGTGCCCAACCCGGTTTGCTGAAGGACGCCTGCAAGACCGAGAGTCCCAAAACCAGCACCCATTTTCCGAAGAGCCTCACGGCGGGAGAGTCGGCCGTTGTGCAGAGAGGCGAGGGCCTTCCGGTAAGCGGCTTCGTGTTCTTGGAATTTCATGGGTTAGGAGAAATAAGAATACTGAATCAGCATCCCTCATGTGATGGAAAAATCCAGTTTCTTTACAAGATCAAACCATATGCGCTGGTAAGGCCCCGGCACAAGGCAGAGAATGTCACCCGATGCGCTTAGCTCCGTTCATGATGCTGTGGATTCTCTTGTTTTTTGGTGCTGTCGCTCCTGTCTCGGGGCGTCCTCCGAATATTGTCTTCATTCTGGCAGATGATCTGGGTTGGAGTGAGCTGGGGTGTTATGGGAATAATTTCCATGAAACACCCCACCTCGACCAGTTGGCGAAGAATGGGATCAGGATGACCGACGCCTATGCCTCGGCGCCCGTTTGCTCGCCCTACCGGGCGAGTCTTCTCACCGGGCAGTATCCCATTCGTCACGGGCTCCTCGACTATTTACGCCCGGATACGGCCCATCCGTTGTCGGAGGATCACATCACGATCGCTGAAAGGCTCAAGGCGGCTGGCTATACGACCGGAATGATCGGGAAGTGGCACCTGAGTGGTTACAAACACCACGAGGCCCCGGTAGAGTTGCGAGCCGTTGATCATGGATTCGACGAGGAAATCGCGACGGAAGTAAAAGGGGTAGGGAATGGAGCGAACTTCTTTCCTTACGTTTTCCGAACGCAGCCGATCTCCTGGAACAGCGCGGGCAGGAAAAGATTGCTCTCTGGACAGGAGTATCTCGTCGATAGGATGAATCACGAAGCGGTCCGCTTCATAAGAAGGAATTTCTCGAAGCCTTTCTTCCTTTACCTGAGCCACTTTGCTCCGCACTCCATCCTGAACGGGAAGCCTGACCTCGTGAAAAAATACCGGGAGAAACACCCGCCGGGGAAGAGCACTCGATCAAGGTGCTATCTTTGTCAGGATGCCGGGCTTCCGGGTGATCCTCTGCATCACTGGGCGGGAGATCACAACCCTCATCTGGCTGCGATGCTGGAAAGTATTGACGAGGGAGTCGGAATGATTGTCAGGACGTTAGAGGAACTCGGGCTGACCCGTGACACCCTCGTCGTTTTCACCAGTGATAACGGTGGGGAGCTCAATGTAACCAGTAATGCTCCTCTGCGCGGAGGAAAGAGCCAGCTCTTTGAAGGAGGGATTCGGGTTCCATTGATCGTCAAGTATCCCGGGCACGTTCCAGAGGGGGTAGTGTGTTCTGTTCCGACATCGAATGTGGATTTTTATCCTACCTTTCTCGAAGCAGCATCTGTCCCGGTAGATCTGTCGCAATACCTCGACGGCCGCTCCATTCTCGGGTTGCTCTCGGAGCCCACAAGGGCCGGGGCAGACAGAGCCCTCTACTGGCATTACCCGCTGGCGAGGCCTCATTTTCTCGGAGGACTTTCCGCAGGGGCTATCAGGGAGGGAAAGTGGAAGCTGATCGAGTGGTATGTCGGAGACAAGGTGAGTCTTTTTGATCTTCAGGAAGATCCGGGGGAAAAGACCGATCTAGTGGAAGCTCATCCGGAAAAAGCGGAGCGGATGAAGAGAAAGCTAGCGCAATGGCGGCTCTCGGCAGGGGGGCGGGAGTGATTGCGAAGGTGTAGTCCGGGCAGAGGCTGGCAGAGATAGAGCTCTGAATCCACTCACTCGACCTGCATGAATTCATGAGTTCCGAGAAGAACCTGAGCGTAGCGAAGCCACGACTTCTTGCTGTCTTCGTGCTGAGCGAGATATTTCAGGCCGGCTTCTTTTTCGAGCGATTGTGGTACCCGTTGAAAAAGGATCGAGTAAGCGAGATCAACACGAGAAGCGTCGTCAGGGGCCGACTGTCTCAGGCGTTCGGCCAGATTCTTGGCACGCGCGATCATGAAGGGGCTGTTGAGAATAAACAGGTACTGCTGGGGAACCGTGCTCTCGGTGCGAGCTGCGCTGGAGGAGCGGGGTGCTGGGAAGTCAAAGATTCGAAGAAATTCCTCTGATACTGAGCGGTCGAAATTCCGACTGATTTTTCCGTAGATGGTCCGACGCCTGCTCTCCAGAACATGCTCGTCTGGAGCGCCACCGACCTGTGCATCAAGATCACCACTGACGAGGAGAAGGCTGTCCCTCCAAGCCTCGATATCAAGTCGCCGGGGGTTCATTCGCCAGATAAGACGGTTGTCCCCGTCCTTGGCAAAGGCTTCGGGGTTGTAGCTGGTGCTCTGCTGCCAGGTGCTGGAGAGCATAATCTCCCGGTGCAATTTCTTCATGGACCAACCATTTTCTATGAAGCTGGAAGCGAGCCAGTCAAGCAGTGCCGGGTGGGTCGGTTTCTGGCCAATCACCCCGAAGTTGCTGGGAGAGCGCACGAGGGCCCGTCCAAAGTGCTGCAGCCATACCCGGTTCACCATTACCCGAGCCGTGAGCGGGTTGCGAGGGTCGGCAACGGCCTCGGCCAGTTGCCTGCGACCCGATCCCTCCGTGAAATGAGGGCGCTCGGGCCCGGCGACGATTTCGAGAAACTTTCGCGGAGCCACAGGTCCTTTTTTTCGCAGGTCCCCCCGGATCGCAATGTGCATGTCCCCGCTGCCGGATTCACCAAGTCCGTGTGCGCTACCGGGCTTGGGTGGAAGGGTTGACCTGATCTTTTCGAGTTGGCTTCTCAGAGTCTTCAGCTCCTCTGCCGAGGAGTCGACGATCCTCGACTCCACGCCCTTGCGCGAGACGTTCAACTCCTGGGCCTTGCGGTCGAGGAATTCCTGAATGACCTTTTCCTGAGCCTTTATTTCAGACTGGATCGTGCTGAACAGGTTGCGCTCCGCCTCGCTCGCGACCGGAATATCCCGTGGCTTGGAGTTTCGAAAAATTCCTGCGATGGCATAGTAATCAGCTGCGGTGATTGGGTCGAACTTGTGATCGTGACAGCGCGCGCAGGCTGCGGTCAGGGCGAGGAAGGCGCGCGAAAAGGTATCGACCCGGTCAGCCAGCGTTTCTGCTTCAGCCTGCGCTTTCGACTCGGGATCACCACCGTCCGAGGTGTAGGTAGGACCCACTGCGAAAAACCCTGTTGCCAGAGCGTGACCTTCGCCAAAAAGATCGCCGGCAATCTGGAATTTTACGAATTGATCGTAGGGAAGGTCAGAATTGAAGGCATTGACTACCCAGTCGCGGTAGCGCCATGCGTTTGGAAGGGGCTTGCTGTCCTGAGATGCACCCATACCATCGCTGTAGCGTGCTACGTCCAGCCAATGTCGACCCCAGCGTTCTCCGTAGTGTGGAGATGCGAGAAGCCGGTCGACCACCCGTGCAAACGCATCGGGCCTGGAATCTTGAAGGAATGCCTCGACCTCTTCCGGGGTGGGAGGAAGCCCGATGAGGGTAAAGTAGGCTCGACGGATGAGGGTGCGGCTGTTCGCACGGGGAGCAGGGTTCAGGCCACTACCTTTCATCCGGGCAAGGACAAAGGCGTCAATCGGGCTGGATGGAGTCCTGCCAGAGGGCGCAGTTGGAGGATCTGGCTTGTGGAGAGGTCGGAAGGCCCAGTGCTCCCTGCGGAATTTTTCAAAGTCGTAAGAGGAGTTCTTTGCTGCAATCTTGCTCCCATCCTCGGGGATAGGAGCCCCCATGGTGACCCATGTTACGAAGTGGCTCACCATTGAGGCAGGCAGTTTCTTCTTAGGAGGCATTTCAAGGTCCTCAACCTGATACCGGACTACCTTGATGAGCAGGCTCTCTTCAGGTCTGCCCGGAGCGAGAATGGCGCCGCTGTCTCCCCCGCTGAGAATCCCTGCCTTGCTGTCCAGATAGAGCGATCCCTTGAGCTTGGACGATTCGCTCGAATGGCATTCATAGCAGTGGGTTGCAAGGACCGGTCTGATATGATTCTCGAAATAGTGAATACCTTCCTCGGTTGGCAGATCAGCAGCCTGCAGAGGACACGTCTGATTGGAGACAACCGCACAGACAAGAAGCGTTGAAAAAAATCTGCTAAGGGACCGGATCATAAGATTCCTTCCTCACGCCACGGGTTTTCACGGATCTCCTATTTGTTCCAAGGGGCCCGTTCGAGGGAGTCGCGGTATTTCATCGCTGCCTCGGTACGAGAACGAACATGCAGTTTCTCGTAGATGTGCTTGAGATGAACACGGACCGTTTCGACGCTGATCGCAAGTTCGGCGGCTATTTCTTTGTTAGCGAGGCCCCGTGCCACAAGTTGCACAATTTCTGTCTCACGCTTGGAAAGATTGAAGGCCTGGCTCGCCTCGCTGCTCGCGGGACGGTGAAAGGCTTCCACGACGAGGCGGGCGATCTCCGCTGACATGGGCGCTCCTCCCGCTCGCACCTCGAAGATCGCTCGGCAGAGGTCATCGGGTGAGGCATTCTTGAGAAGGTAGCCGGAGGCCCCTGCCTGCAAGGCATCGAAAATCTTCTGATCTTCATCGTGCACAGTCAGCATGATGACATCGATACCCGGGTTCTTTTCCTTGACCTTTACCGTTGCGTCGATGCCAGACATGCCCGGGAGGCTTATGTCCATCAGGACCACATCCGGACCGCCATCCTCAATCGCCTTCAAGCCATCCTCGGCATTTTCCCAGACCCCAAAGGTCTCTATGCCATCCATTGCGTCCACGATCTTTCGAATCAGCTTTCCGAGTGCTGGAGTGTCCTCAATGACGGCGACCTTGATGGGTTCTCGATTAACGGTAGGCATAACAGTAACCATGATAGGGTGGACCAGAGAGGGCTCAGTTCAACGCAAAACCTGTGGGATTTCCTCGAAAATCTATTAACCCTGCCTCCTGCAGGCTGCGTGGACTCTCCTTTGGGTTACTCAAGCGAGCAGATCATGGATGACCTTCGACTCCCGGGTCAGGCTTGTGAGTCTTTTGTCGGCTCCCCCATGCCGGTGGGTCAACTTGAGGTGGTTCATGCCGAAGAGATGAAGAAGGGTTGCGTGAAAATCATTCACATGGACCGGATCACGGGCAGGTTCCCATCCAATATCGTCTGTTTCGCCATATTGAAAACCGGGCTTCACCCCTCCGCCGGCCATGAACATGGTAAATGCGTTAGGGTGATGATCGCGACCAGTATTTGGCTTGCGCCCGGGCCTGTTTTCGCCGAGTGGAGTCCGCCCGAATTCTCCTCCCCAGACTACAAGCGTTTCATCGAGGAGTCCCCGTTCCTTGAGGTCAGAAATTAATGCGGCAACCGGTTGGTCACTCATGCCGGCGTTAAACTCGAGTTCCTTATCGAGGTTGGAGTGCTGGTCCCATGATGCGTGGATCAGGTTAACGAAGCGAACGCCCCGCTCGGCGAGGCGCCGTGCCAGGAGACAGTTGCGCGCGAAGGTGCCCCAGGTGCGCGAGCTGCCCTTGCCTCTTCCACCTATGGCGGGATCATCTCGATTAACGCCGTAAGCTTCGAGGGTTTTTTCGGACTCACCGGAGAGATCTGCAAGCTCAGGCGCGGCGGTCTGCATTCGGAATGCCAGTTCATAAGCTGCGATCCTGCTTTCGATCTCAGGGTCGCGGATAGAAGCATGAGCGATGCCATTCAGTTCGCGCAGGGCATCAAGGCCACGCCGCTGTATCTCGGGAGAGATGCCAGGGGGGTTGCGAAGGTTCAATACGGGCTCATCACCATTTCGGAAACGAACCCCAGCAAAACTGGAAGGAAGGAATCCGCTTTGGTAGAGAGTTGCTCCCCCACTTGATCCGCGACCGGCCAGCAGGACAACATAACCGGGGAGGTTCTCATTTTCGCTTCCCAGCCCGTATGTCAGCCACGAGCCGATCGAGGGAAGGCCGAAGTGGGGCTCCCCACACTGCATCATCAATTGTCCGGGGTGGTGATTAAACTGCGTGGTGTGCATACTCTTGATCATGCACAAATCGTCCGCACACGAGGAGAGGTGGGGCAGGAGGTCGGAAAACCACATGCCAGCCTGTCCGTGCCTCATGAAGGTTCGTTTGCTCCCCATGAGCGTCGCGCTGTCCTTTTTAAGGAAGGCAAAGCGCATCTTCTCAAGGATCGCCGGATCCATTTTTTTCCCGTCGAGCTCATTCAGCTTCGGCTTGTAGTCGAAGAGGTCCAGTTGGGAGGGAGCACCTGCCATGAAAAGAAAGATGCAGCGCTTTGCTCTCGGAGCGAAGTGAGTGAGGGTGCTTCCGGCGGCGCGGGCATCCGAGCCAAGCATGTGGGCCAGAGCCATGCCGCCAAGTCCACTGGCTGAGGTGTTCAGGAAGTCTCGTCTCGTCCGGACATAGAATTCTGCGGGAGACATCATGGTGGGAGTTATGCCTACTGGCAGGTGATGAATTCGTCGAGGTTTGTGATGATGCGGACGGTCGCTGTCCAAGCTGCGAGACTCGCATCGTTGTCGCTGCCAAGCTCCCGAGCCTGGTCGGGATGATCGCGGTAATGTGATTGGTTATCCGCCAGGAGGTTCAGAACAACCCGGAGCTCTTCATCCATGGGTAGCCTCGACAGGGTGAGCTGGAAGAGGTGCTTTACGCGGTCCTCGTTGCTCCTAAGAGCGGGGTTCTCCCGGATCCGGCGCGCCAGAGCCTGGCTCGCTTCGTGGAAAACGATATTCTGGAGGGTGGTAAGAGCCATGAGGGGAGTGTTGGATACATTTCGCTGCGTGACGGAAGTATTTGAATCGGGACAGTCAAAAGTCATCAGGTTCGGAGCTGGAGCTGTACGTTTGAAAAAAGTGTACATCCCCCGGCGGTAGCGATTAGTCCCCTTGCTTACCTTCCATTGGAAGTTATTGGCAAAGCTTTGGGCTGCAACATCCGCGGGAATAGGAGGGAAGCGGCTTTCTCCTCCTAACTCCGACTCGAGCAGGCCTGCAACGGACAGGTGCAAATCCCTGACAATTTCTGCCTCCACACGTTTGCGATTCTGACGATGGAGGAGCCGGTTATCGGGGTCCCGGTTGGCATACTCCAGCCTGTGTCTGGAGGATTGCCGGTAGGTGCGGGAGGTGACAATTTTCCTGATCAGCTGCTTCCGGCTCCATCCTCCTTTAATGAAAAACTGTGCCAGCCAGCTGAGGAGTTCCGGGTGCGATGGATTCTCGCCCTGTGAACCAAAGTTCTCAGGAGAACGAACAAGTCCCTTGCCGAAA
Organism: uncultured Roseibacillus sp.; assembly: GCA_963989605.1. Taxonomy (GTDB): domain Bacteria; phylum Verrucomicrobiota; class Verrucomicrobiia; order Verrucomicrobiales; family Akkermansiaceae; genus Roseibacillus_B. The sequence continues at coordinate 11,870 of CAXEFH010000047.1, forward strand.
AGGTGCAACCAGACGGTATTACTGGTCACCCTGGCCGTAAGGGGATTATCCCGGCTGGTAAGCCACTTGGCCAGGTCCATTCGACTAGGGTTGGCAGTGGGAGGTTCGAGGGTGTGAAGAGAGGAGATTCCTCCTGGCTGAATGACTCCTTTCTCCTTCGCAGGTTGCAGGAAGTCGCCCCGATGAAAGAGGTAGGTCCTGCGCTTCCCATTCTTTTGCATTACTGCAGCCTTCATTTTTTTACCTGAATCGAGCGTCACCGTTACTTCCCCCTCGTCAGTATCGTTGAAGAAGGCGTAGAGCCGATAGAAGTCGACCTGAGTGAAAGGATCGTATGGGTGGTCGTGACACTGTGCGCATTCGAGGGTCAGTCCCAGCCATGTCCGCGTGGTGGTGGCGACTCTGTCAATGACGCGTTTGACCCGGTCTTCTTCGGGATCGGTTCCGCCCTCCGTGTTACGGAGGGTCTGGCGATGAAAGGCTGTTGCGAGTCGCTGTGATGGGTCAGCATCATCCAGAAGGTCACCTGCCATTTGCTCAACGGTAAACTGATCGAAAGGCATGTCGTCGTTGATGGCACGAATAACCCAGTCCCGCCAGAGCCAGGCGTTGGGACGGGGATTGTCCTTTTCGTAGCCGTCACTGTCCGCATAGCGAGCCTGATCAAGCCAGTGGCGACCCCATCTCTCGCCAAAGTGTGGGGAGGCGAGGAGTATGTCTGCCGTTGTCGCGAGGGTCTTTTCAGGATCGGTCTGCCATCCCTTCTCGAAAGAGCGTAGTTGCTCGACGGTCGGGGGTAAACCTGTGAGGTCCAGCGAGAGACGTCGGAGCAGTGTCCCGGGTGCGGCAGGAGGGGAGGGACTCAAGCCCTCTTTCTCGATTTGATGCAATATAAAGTAGTCAATTTCGTTAACTGGCCAATCCTGCTGATCTACTTTTGGCGGTGATGCTTCCCCGATGGGGAGGTAGGCCCAGTGCTCAGGCCATGGGGCACCCTGCTCTATCCATCTCTCAATGAGTGCAATGTCGCCATCCTTGAGTGGTTTTTCAGGGGGCATTCGAAGGTCGGCATCCGCATGTGTGAGCCGAAGAAAGAGCTCACTTTTCTGCGGGCTTCCTGACACGACAAGCGGCTCCCCGGATTCTCCTCCCTCCATCGCGAGGGTGCGACTGGTGAGATTCAGGTCACCGCGCTGTTTGACCCCTCCATGACACTGTGCGCAGTGTTTGTTGAGCAGTGGCTGAATGTCCTTGTTGAAATTTACAGGCTCCGCCAGACAGGACCCGGAAGCAGCCATGGTCAGGGTAAGAGAGAGGCAGGACTTGGACGCCAGTTTCAATGGAAAGGCTTGGGTTTGCCCAAAAATGGGGGTTTTTCCGGAGTAAACAAGAAGCTTTCCACGAGACCCTCAAGACGTCAGAATTTTGGGGTTTTAGAGAACGCAATATCTCATGGAAATTTTTAACAGTGAACAGCTTGCAGGCTTCAACCGCGATGGATACCTGATTGTGCGAGGCTTATTCACCGAGGAGGAAATTGGACTTCTTGGAGAGACGGCCCGTAACGATCATGCGATGGACCAGGCCTCCTCCACCATGGATGATGGCAAGGGCAATGACGTGAGATTGTCTTTGTGGAATCATCCTGGCGATGGGGTGTATGGCATGGTGGCCCGGTGCAGGAGAGTGGTGGACGGGGTCGAGGACATTCTTGGAGACGAAGTCTACCACTATCATTCCAAAATGATTCTCAAGGACGCCAAGGTTGGAGGTGCTTGGGCATGGCACCAAGACTATGGCTACTGGTATCAGAATGGACTTCTTTTTCCGGATCTAGTGAGCGTCATGATCGCGGTGGACCCTGCCACTCGGGAAAATGGTTGTATGCAGGTTCTGCGCGGCTCTCATCGAATGGGACGGGTCAATCATGCCCTTTCGGGCGAGCAGGCAGGAGCTGACCCGGAACAGGTGGAGGAGGCCTGCAAGCGCCTGGAGACTGTTCATTGCGAGATGTCGGCGGGCGACGCACTGTTTTTTCATTCAAATACCCTGCACTGTTCGGCAGCAAATAATTCCGACCACTCGCGATGGGCTTTGATTTGCTGTTACAATACAAGGAGTAATGATCCGTTCAAGGAGTCGCACCATCCCGGGTATACTCCGCTTTCCAAGGTTGATGACGATATGGTGCTCAAGGTGGGCCGTGATGATGCGCGACGCTCCAGTGTGGCCTTCGCCAACTTGGTGGAGGAGGACCAAAGCGCGAAAAGCCTCGCAAGCGAAGGGGCCTAGCGATCCAACCTCTCAGAGCTCCTCTACCCAGTGAGTGCTCCCCAAATGCAGACAGAAACCCAGAAGCCAGAATAATGAAACTCGGAATAATCAACAGTGCGTTCGACCAGGCAGGAGTCGATACCAAAACAGGACTGGAACACATTGCCAGGATTGGATTCGACTCGGTGGATATTTTTACCGAGGCGATGACTATCGAGCAGGCAGAAATTGATCTCATCAGAAGGACATGTGATGACAACAATCTGCCAATAGTCTCCACCGTTGTCGTTTCGGCCGGACTGGTTGACTTCAATGATCCAGTCCGGGACTTCCACGTCGAAAGGGCAAATCGATTCGTAGATCTCGGCGAGACCTTTGGTTCGGATAACCTTCTGCTGGTGTTGGGGGAATATATCTGGCAGCGGGAAGTGATTCCTCCCGAGGCCCAGTGGGAATGGGGTGTAGAAGGAGTGAGGAAGATTGGTTCATATGCGGGCGAGCGGGGAATGGAGATCGCGCTCGAACTGGAACCCTTTCGACTCAGCCTCCTTAACAGCGTTCCCAAGATGGCTCAGTTTATTGATGACTGTGGCCTGCCCAATGTGAAAGCCAATATTGATGTCAGTCACCTTGTTTTAGCCGATACCCCTCCTGATGCGCTTGAGCTTCTCAGGGGAAAAGCGACCCATGTTCATATCAGTGACTGTGACGGGAAGGTTCACGGTGACCTCCCTCCCGGGCGGGGCGTTGTCAAATTTGCACCTTACCTGCAAGCGATCAAGGACCTTGATTTCGATGGTGCGATCTCTCTGGAGCTGGAATATTCCCCTGATCCTGAAAAAATCGTTGAGTGGGTCGAGGAAGCTTACGGAGCCACCGAGAGCCTGATGGATCAGGTGGGGTTGCGGGGCTAACTTTCTCGTGATGAGGTGCGCCTGATGAAACGCTCACTCTGATCTAACCCGATAGACATGCCCGAAGACGATGATTATGGCTTGAGCCCCGCGAAGGAGATCGTGGAAATCGCCCCTCCGCGGGTTGATTACAGGCCGGGAACGCCCAAGAGCTATCGACCGAGGATTGCAGTAATCGGCACCGGAGGAATCAGCGAATTTCATCTCAAGGCTTATCGGAAGTGCGGTTATGAGGTGGCGGCCTTTGCGAGTCGAACCCGGAGCAAGGCAGAAGCAAGGAGGGACGAGTTCTTTCCGGAAGCTACGGTTTATGACGACTACCGATCCATCCTTGAGCGTGAGGATATTGAGGTTCTCGACATTACGCCTCACCCTGTTGACCGTCTTCCGATCGTCAAGGAGGCCCTGCGGGCCGGTAAGCACGTCTTGAGCCAGAAGCCCTTTGTGCTGGATCTCGGGGAGGGCGAGGAATTAGTAAGGATAGCGCAGGAAAACGGAGTCAGGCTGGCTGTTAACCAGAACGGTCGCTGGGCGCCTCATTTCTCCTACCTGCGAAATGCGGTGGCGGGGGGTGTTATCGGGAGGGTGACCTCTCTGGATTTCAGCCTACAGTGGGACCAGACTTGGATCAGGGGCATCTCCGAATTTGAAAATATTCACCATCTCATCCTTTTTGATTTCGCGATACACTGGTTTGATATCACCACTCAGATCATGGCTGGTCAGGAGCCGACCCGGGTGCTGGCCTCGACGGTGCGTTATGATGAACAGGTCTACCGGCCTCCAGCCCTCGCGGCAGTAATTATCGAATACCCGGGAGCTCAGGTCCGTCTTTCCTTTAATGCCCATGCAACCCTCGGGGAGGAAGATGTGACCACTGTTGTGGGCACGAAGGGAACAATACGAACTCGTGGCCCAGGACTGAACGATCAACCTGAGGTGCAGATTTTCCTGAAGGAAGGGCAATGCAGGGTCCCCCTTGAGAGTTGCTGGTTCGATGCGGGTTTTGAGGGCACGATGGGAGAGCTTCTGTGCGCCATCGAAGAGGATCGCGAACCCAGCAACAGCGCCCGAAGTAATCTCAGGTCACTGGAATTGTGCTTTGCTGCGCTGGCCGCGGCCGACACGGGTCAACCGGTGGAAGTGGGTTCAGTGCGAACGGTTTCCACGGGCCCTTCTTAGCGCTCCTCTGGTCACGGGCTAATGCTCTTCATGGCCTGTTCCACGAGTTTTGTTCTGAAGTCGTCGCCCTCGTAGACGAGAAGGCGGTAACGGTAGGTGAGACTCTCCCCGGCGGGGATCTTTATATCGCCACGTCTCGCGAGTGCGGGTCCCACTCCCAGCCTGTCTCTTATACACATCTCCGAGCCCACGAGACAGGCAGAAATGTCGTATGCCGTCTTCTGCTTGAAAAAAA
>CAXEFH010000048.1:0-16419 GCA_963989605.1 uncultured Roseibacillus sp.
ATGATACGGCGACCACCGAGATCTACACCTCTCTATTCGTCGGCAGCGTCAGATGTGTATAAGAGACAGTCTCTGTACCACGCTGTCCTCCACGCGGTTGAACAGTCCCGAGAACGGGAGTGAAAGCCATTGCCGGAAGCGCGAGCTGCAGGAAGATCAGAAACCAGGGGAGGGATCCAGAAGTAATAGTGGTCATGGGCGTGAAAGATAGTCGCGATCAACTCTCATTGGGTAAGAAGGTGTCGAAACTGATTTCAGGCTTGCTGAAGCAGTTCTCATCCAGGATGGCGGAGCTCACTCTCACGCTTTCTTATCCAGAATTTCATCGAGAACCCGGCCTCCATCAACTATCTCCATGGGCCTGTCTCCGGGCGCCATGAGCTCCTTGTCGCCGGTAATGCCCAGCTGGTTGTAGACGGTCTGCGCGAGATCCTCCACGCTCACGCGGTCTTCCTCGGGCTCTCCACCGAGGGCATCCGATGACCCATGAATGAGGCCGCGCTTTGCGCCGCCTCCTGCCACCATTACTGAAAAAACCCGGGGCCAATGGTCTCTTCCGGCATTACTGTTGATCTTTGGTGTCCGACCGAATTCAGAGGTAAGGAGAACCATTGTGGAGTCCAGCAGGCCTCTTTCATCAAGGTCGCTGATCAGGGTTGCGATCGCCTTGTCGACCGGAGGAAGATTGTTCTCTATCGCTCCCTTGATATTATCATGGTGGTCCCATCCTCCTGCCGTCATCGAGACGAAACGGACCCCTGCCTCCACCAGTCTGCGGGCGAGGAGCATCCGCTGACCAGGGGCGTTGACGCCGTAGCGCTCTTTTACTTTCTGATCTTCGGCTTCCAGATTGAAAGCCTCCCGCGCCTTCTGAGACGAAATCATCGCATAGGCGTGCTGATAGAAGGCATCCATGGAGGCGAGGGCGTCGGATTCCTCGAGAGACTTGAAGTGATAATCAACTGTCTCAAGAAGGGACCGACGTCTCGAAAAGCGTTTCTCGTCAACGCCTGTGGGTAGTGCAAGGTCCCGCACCTTGAAATTCTTATTTGCCGGGTCGTTGCCCAGCGCAAAGGGCCCGTAGGCCGAAGAGAGGTATCCCGAGTTCGCAAACGTGTTCGGGACGCTAGGGATACAGACGTATGGGGGAAGATTGTTGCGAGGCCCTAATTCGTGGGAAATGACCGATCCTATTGAGGGATATTCAATTGCTGGAGAGGGACGGTAGCCCGTAAACATGTTATGGGTTCCTCGCTCATGAGCTGCCTCACCGTGCGCCATCGAGCGTATCACGGTGATTTTATCTGCGACTTTGGCAAGCTGCTGGAGGTGCTGGCTGAAACGTTCGCCCTTGATAGCCGTGTTCACGGTTCCCAGGGGCCCCCGGTATTCCGTCGGTGCCAGATATTTTGGGTCGAAGGTCTCCTGATGGGCTGCTCCACCCGGAAGGAAGATGTTAATCACCGATTTTGCGACGCCCTCTTTGGTTTCGTAAAATTTCTGGGCTCCTTGAGCCTCCATTTTAAGAAGTTGGGGGAGCGTGAGGCCCAAGCTTCCAAGCATTCCAACGTAGAGAAATTCACGTCGCGAGTAGTCTTGGGCTAATGGGTTTCCCGGACACTGTAATTTTTTCATGGTTCTTATCTCCAGAGGATGTTAAATTTTCCGAAAGATTAATCCCAAGATCAACCATTTTCAGGGGCTATTATCAGGATTTTACGGTGTTGAAGGCTCTTGCCTTTCATCAGTTTCCTCCGGTTGGCATGCCTGGTGGCCGCATCAGGACGTAAAATGAGCCTCCCCGAAATCCCAGGATACCGGATCGAAACCCTGATCGGCAAGGGCGCGTGCGGGACAGTTTACACCGCACGGCACGATTCGGGTAACGAGGCGGTGGTAAAGCTCCTGAATCCGAAGTCCGTCAATGCTGAGTTGCTTGCCAACCGGGTCAACCGACTCTACAGCGGCACTGCTCCGAAGGCTGCTGTTCCCCTGATTGCGCATTCGCTTGAAAGAGAACCGTATTTGCTCATCTGCGGTCTCATGGCGGACCGGATGCCCCAGGGCGTTACGGAACGGTTTATTCCCCGGACCTTGCAGCTTCAGCTTGGTGACTACCTTGGTAACAGAAGCTCATGGATGCTTATCCGGCGCCTCGCACAGGTCCTTGCTGATTTTCATCGACGTCGGGTAGCCCACGGTAATCTCAAGCCGGGAAACATCTTTCTCGATTCGGACAATGGGGTTCTCCTGTCGGATTATACTCAGGGCTTGATGCCGGGGCTTGAGGAACTGGCGTATACGGATGCCCTTCTCTATGCTCCTCCGGAGCAATTGATGAATCCCGAGGGATACCTTGAGGGTGCTGGTTATGGATGGGACGTCTATGCCTTCGGATCCCTGGCCTACCGCTTGCTCACGGGGATTTTTCCTCGCTGCAATGATACGTTCGAGCATGTTGCTCCATTGGCGGGTGAACAGCGAAGGAGAGGGGTGGAGGCGGATTGTGAGCGAATGGCGCAAAAGCTTGAGGCGTCTCGAGTCGCAAAGTGGAAAGGGGTAGCGCCCACCAGAGAAGAAGAGGAGGGGCGACACGTTATCGAACGATGCCTTCAGCTCGATCCGTGGAAACGGTATGGTGACATGCGTGAGGTGCTCAGGGATCTGGAGAGTATCGCCAGCTCGCGTCAGCAGCGATTGTCAGCAGAGGCAGACGGGCAGCGTGTCAAGGTTGTCGAGCGGAGGCAAAAAAGCTGGCAGGCGGCTACGGGTGTTGGGATCGCAGCCTGCGTAACATTGGGGGCGGCATTGATTCATAAGATTTCCCAGCAGGAAGATCCCGAGCCCAAGGTGGTCGAGGTGGAGGTGGTCAAGGAGGTGGAGGTTGCAACCGAGGTCGGCGCCGGAGAGTTGGAGGAACAGCGCCAGAAGTTCCTCGATATGCTGGCGGATCGCAATGAGCTGGAACAGGCCAACGATGCACAGACGGCGGCTGTTCACGCGATGGCAAATGATCTCATGGAGGCCCATAAGCTGAGTGATCAGCTTTTGTCGTGGTCACTCGAGCGTGGATCGGAACATCTTCCAACTCTTGAGGGGAGGGCAGGGCGACTGTCGCTGCTTGAGGAGAAGTTGGAGCGGCAACTTGAAGTTGTGGAAGAACTGCCGGAAGAGCTCCGCAAAAATGCGTGGCGGCTCAAGCTTGCTCTTGCGGAGGTAGCGCTCGCTGGAGACAAGCCCAAGTTGGCGAGGGAAAAAATGCAGGAGGTCCTGGGCGAGGCTGCTGTCACCGACGAAGATGTGCAGAGGCGACTTGCGCGGACGAGGGTCATGGTGTGTCTGCTGGGCTCCGAGGATTCGGCGACGGAGGTGACTCAGGTGGAGCTAGCAGAAACGGCAAATGCTCTTTCTTCTCTACCTGAAAACGAGCGTCAGACCCGGCGGTTACAGTCAGCATTACGGATCGCAGAAGCTCGCATGCAGTTTCGTAATGGCGACAACACGAGTGCGCTCAAAACGTATCGCGATGCCTTTGCGGAAATGAGTAAGCTCTGTGAGGAGCAACCTTCGTTGTCGGCACTCCGTTTGTGGCGGGCGCGCGGGTATACCTCTGCAGCTCAGGCAGCAACCGGTGCTGGCGAGGTGGATGCGGCCATTCTGCTCCGAGAGCAGGCTGCCGTTGAATTGATGGAGCTGCTTGAGACGCAACCTGATCGGGCCGATGTCCAGGTTGACCTTTCCTCGGCACTGGCAGCGATCGCTCAGTCCGCGCTGGAGGAAGGCGAGCTGGATCGGGCCGGAGATCTTGCAGCCCGTTCGCTTGAGTTGCTCGAGACCGCCGTCTCCAACCCCGAGGAGAGAGCGGGCGCTCTCAATCAGCTCGCTTCGCTGAAGAGTGTTCTGGCGGCATGCCGGGCAGGGACTGGTCATCCCAAGGAGGCCCTACGTCTTGTCAGGGAAGGGCAGGCCCATGCGGAGGCTTCGCTGGTCAGGGATTCCCGGAACTCCTCAACCCGGTTTCGTCTTGGTATACTGGCGTGGCAGCAATGTGGATTACTCTCGGCAGAAGGAAAGCATACGGAAGCTCTGCAGCTCGGGGCAAAGGCGCGACAGACCTTCATTGATCTGATTGCACAGAAGGTGGACTTTCCCACCCAGCGAGAGATCAAGCGGTCCCTTGCTTACCTCACTGGTGACCTGGGGAGAGCCGCTCAGGACGCAAGGCAGGAGGACGACGCAGTGAATTATCTTCAGGAATCGGTCTCCATCTGGGAAGATTTGATGCAAGAAGAGTCTGATAATGACGAATTTCGTGAGCAGCACCGTTGGACGGCCCAGGGTCTTCGGGAGTTGGGCGTCGTAACGTCTCTGCCACAGAAAAAGCGCTAGAGAGGCTTTTCGGTTGGCGCTGCCTTCCCCGATGCCCGGGATCTCCTCTGTGTCTGCCGGTAGAGCAGGATAGCACACAGTTGCCCTCCAGTCTAACCGTGCAATCGGATGATGCCGTGCAGATTCGGGCGAACCCCGGGACGGGACTATCGTCTGTTCGACTCATATCTTTGGTAGCGATCCCTTTCGGATACAATGTTTGATACAATCATCAGTCACCCGGGTGTTTCGGATGGTGAGGCCACGGAAGATTGCGATTCCCTCGTCAGAGGCTCTGGTGTCACGCAATCCCTGCTAACAGAGGGACGGTGTGCTCCTGAGGTTCTTGAGTTCAGCATGCGTTAAATTTGTCCGACCTACCGACCTAGAGAGGAATCACCCTGATCAGAAGATGGATCCTCATCATGAAGCGGGGGAGAGGTGAGGAGAGAGTTCCATCGTCAATTGTTTCGTCCGGATGCATATTGCAGAATAAAGGACACCAGATCCGGGTCCCGGAACCAACCGGGCCACATGTTGTGCCCCTGATCCTTGATGATCTTTAGGGTCATGTTTCCACCGAGGGCTCGATACCGTGTTAATACTGTTCCGGAATTTGCGTCGAGTGGAACGACCTTATCCTTGTCACCATGGATATGGAAAATAGGGATTTTGGCCCCGGCCAGAGGTTCAAGCCGGTCAATGGGATTGTGTTTCCTGAGAGCCTTCGAGAGCCCGTTTTCGGTCAAGCCGTAGGCCTTGCAGGACCTCGCCAGTCCTGGCCAGCTTGCGATATTGCACACGGGGTAGATGCCGGCAATACAGGACACCTTGGATGGATTCTCGGCAGCCCAGTTGTAAAGCATCAGTCCTCCCCGGCTACGAGCCAGCAGGCAGGATCGAGGTGAGAAGCCATGGTTCTGCGTGAGTTCTTTGTGGAGTGCGCTGTAGAGCTGGCGGCCTCTCGGGCTTCCATAGGATTCTCCGACATCAATACCTGCGATCGCGATTCCACGCTCGAGAAATTGAGAGAACATCCAATTTTCCTCCTTCCCCGGCAGCCCGGGGAGGGTCGGGGCATACCAGACCCAGGGCTGAAGTTGGCCGGGCTGCGATCGTTTCCGCGGAAGAATCAGAAAAGCGGGGTGATCCGCGACCCGGAACGTCATCCCGGGGAGTGGCAGATTCTTGCCCTCAGAAGGTTCGAGCCCAAGCAAGGAGAGGGTCAGGTAGATGAGGATACTTCTCACAGTTGAAACAGTGAGGCGAGTTCAGGAGGAGAGCAATCCGCAGTGTCCTGCTTGGGGTGTTTTGTTGCTGCGATGGGGCAGTGCTTGCCAGTGCCTTCACGAAGAGCCAGTTTGCGTCGTCCGGATGGTGCGATATGAACGAGGGTGAGATTTGTGCAGTGCTGGCGGCCCTGGTCTGGTCCTGCTGTGTAATTCTGATGCGGGTCTCCGGGTTTCAGGTTCCGCCGGTAGCCCTGACCGTGTTCAAGGGAGGAGCAGCCTCGGTTTTCTTTATTGCCGCAATTCCGCTGGTGGGAGAATCCTTTTTCCCTTCTCTGCCTTTAAGCGCCTACCTGCGTCTTGCAGTGAGTGCAATTCTTGGGATTACGATTGCAGATACGCTCTACGCGGCAGCATTGAACCGGCTTGGGGCCAGCCTCCAAGCGCTCGCGGGAGTGATGTATTCACCGTCCATGGTGGCGGTTGGATATCTGCTGTTCGGAGAGATGCTGGGGGTGGGCGAGCTTCTCGGAGGCATGCTGGTAGTGGCAGGTGTAGCCGTTGGGATGCGTAAGACTGACGATGTAAAAAGTCATCGTGACCTGGTGGTGGGAGTAGCGATGGCAGTGAGTTCGCACCTGATCATGGCGTTCGGGATCCTGATGGTAAGAGATGTGATCAGCGGGTATTCGGTAGTATGGATTTCCGCTTATCGTTTCCTGGTCGCAACCATTGTGTTATCTGTTGCCGCGTCGGTTTGGCTCTCTCCTGGCAAGGCATTCATGGGGTTTGTGCGCCGGGATATCTGGAAGATCATGCTGCCAATGAGCTTTCTTGGTCCCTTCATGGGGACCATGCTATGGACGGCCGGTTTCAAGTATACAACGGTGGGGCGGGCGGCGATCTACAATCAGCTCTCCACGGTCTTCATTATTCTTCTGGCCGTATTTTTCCTGAAGGAACATATGACGAGGCGCAAGTTGCTCGGGGTTATGCTGGCGGTCAGTGGGGCCATCGTGGTCGCCCTGCAGAAATGAATGGCAGGGGCCGGTTTCATGGGTATACCTGACACCATGCAGCGGCGTTCATTTCTGGGGTCTGGTTCTTCTTGCGCTGCGGGTTTTTTTCTTGCCGGATCGACCGGGTCGGCAAGTCCAGTAGTCAAGGTCTCCGAAATGAGAGTGATAAGTCATTTACCTGATTTATATCACGGATGGCCAACCCTCACGCGGAGAAAGAGCGGTGAACTTCTGCTCGTGTGCTCCGGGGGCAGGGAGGCGCATGTGTGTCCATTCGGTCGCACGGATTTCATGCGTTCTTCTGATGGGGGAGAGAGCTGGAGTTTCCCGAGAGTCGTAATGGACGGCCCTATCGATGACCGGGATGCGGGGGTCCTCGAAACTGCCAGCGGTAGTATCCTTATTACTAACTTTACCTCCCTTGCCTATGAGCCGTATATGAAGGGCAAGGGAGAGCTCTGGCAGCGAGCTCATCAGCGAGTCGAGCCCAAAGAGCGCAAATCCGCCCTCGGCACCTGGATGATTCGTTCCGAGGATGGAGGACTTACTTTTTCAGGGCGCTACCGGGTGCCGGTGAACAGTCCCCATGGACCCGTTCAATTGAAGGACGGGCGTCTCCTCTATGCGGGCAAGGCATTGTGGACTGCGAAAGAAAAGGTCGGAGTCTGTGAGTCCCGCGACGATGGACGGAGTTGGCAATGGCTTGCGGAGATCCCGACCCGGGAAGGGGATGACCACAGGGAGTATCACGAACTTCATGCGGTGGAGACCTCGGATCGGATCCTGGTTCAGATTCGTAACCATAATCAGTTGAACGCCGGAGAGACCCTGCAGTGCGAGTCGAATGATGGAGGGAAAACATGGTCTCAACCCCGTGAGATCGGGGTGTGGGGGCTGCCTTCGCATTTGCTCCGTCTCAGTGATGGACGCCTGCTCATGAGTTACGGTTATCGCCGCAGGCCGTATGGCAATCAGGTGAGAATCAGTGAAGACGAGGGAAAGCGCTGGTCTTCTCCCCTTACGATCTCAGCTGATGGACCGGGCCATGATCTCGGGTATCCATCTACCATTGAGAGAGATGATGGGAGACTGGTGACAGTCTGGTACGAGAAGATGGCGGGATCCTCGCGGGCGGTCCTCCGGCAGGCGGTCTGGGAGTTGGAGGGGTAGGCCCGGAGGAGAGGTTATTTCTGGTGGGCCAGAAATTCTACCACATCGCGGACCTCCTCTGGTTTGAGGATCGCGCCCATCGGAGGCATGGTAGAGGCGAGGATATGGCTGGAAATTTCATCGGGCCGAAGGTTCCTTTTTTTGCCGTCAGCAAGTGTAATAGTCCAAAAAAGGTCCGTCTTTCGGGTGAGGATACCGGAGACTTCCTCTCCCTCGATTGTTTTCAGGATAACCGTCCCAAATCCGTCAGAGATCGCACTGCTGGGGGTAAGGAGAGAAGCCACCAGATGCTTTCGATCACGGATCTTTCCGATTCGAGTCAACTCGGGCCCAATGGTGATTTCGGCAGATTTTTTTCCTCCTTCCTTGCCGATTTTATGACAGCGGATGCATTGGGCCGCAGCATGATTGGTTACGATCTCCCGACCTCGCCGGGCATCGCCTCCGTATTCAAGGAGATCTGGAGTTTCAGGGAGCTCTATGCCTGTGCTCTGTGCAGCCTGCCAGAGTTCAAGTTTCCACTCGGGTGCGACTTTGCCCTGCCGGAATCGTTCCACGAAGGTTGCGAATTTTCGTTGCGCACGAGGATCCTCCTCTGCAGCCAGTTGCTTGATGGCTTTGCCCTTTCCGGCAGGCCCGTCCTTCTCCAAAATATCGAGCAAGAGATCCACCATGGGGACACCGGCTTTTGAAGCGTAGTCGCGAGCCTTTTCCCGGACCTTGGAATCTTCTGAAGAAAGGGCAGCCTCGACAAATTTTCTGAGATCCGGAGAGCTGATCCTTGCAAGACCATCAAGGACCTTCATCTGCAGGGCCGGCGCCAGCTCGTTGAAGTGTTCGCTGGTGCCCTCGAGCCAGCTTGCTTCACCCCGCACGGAAACTCCATTAAGCAGAACCTCGCGCAGTTCGTTGTCGGACATGATGATAGGTTTGAGTCGCGCGACAGCCTCATTGACGATTTTTGAATCCCGGGGCGGATGTTTCCGGTAGCGGCCTTCAACCGCATCGAGAACCGGTGGTTGAGACCACCAGAGAATCGCTGCCAGTGCGGTTCGTTTCAGCTTGTTAGAGCCTTCGTTGCGTTTCAGGTAGGACTCGATCCTGAGCAGGGCGGGGTAGGAACCCTCCCGAAAAGCCGCATTAATCACCCGCCGCATGAGTGCCTCATTTGTCAGTCCGGGTCGCTCGAGCAGCTGAGCCAGGGCAGGAAGTGCCTCCGGAATGGACTGGTCGTCGTGGATGGCCCGGGCCGCCTCGAGGAGGACAAGCTCGTCCTGATCTTCAAGAAAAGACTTCACTGACGGAGACTGGAGATTGCGAAGGGCCACTATCGATGCAAGGCGTACCGTCCGGCTTTCGTGATCATGCAGCTGGGCCAGTTGGTCCGAGGTGAGCGCGCCCTTCAATCCCATCATGGCGGCGTGTCGAAGATAGGGATCGTGGGATCCTTCATTTGCGGCCAGTTCAATCAGCGCTGGGGCGGCCTCTTCGACCTTGTGCTTGCCGAGGGAAATTGCGGCAAAGAATTGCACTCGGGGCGAGTTGTGACGCAGTGCCTCGAGAAGATGCCTGTGCAAACCCTTGAGCTCCTCGGCAGGTCCCGCAACATCGCCGGCAACCTTCGCGCATTGGGCGACTACTTCCGGATCACGACTATTCCAGGCTGCTCCAAGGAAAGACAGGGCTCGAGGGGTATGGCGTGCTATCTGGCCCAGGCCCCAGATAGCATGGAGGCGGGCCAGGCGACTCGATGTTTCATTATCGAGAACCTCCTTGAAAAGAGGGCCCATCCCTCGGTGAGCCAGTTCGAACTGACCTTTCATCCTGACTCGCTGGTCCGGATGTGCGAGCCATGTCTGGAGCGTGTCTGTGGTCGCCTTACGAGCGGCCCGGGCCAGTATCTCACTGGTCTCTTTCCGGGCCGGGTGCTGATGTTCCTCGGTGACGTCAAAACGGAAGATGGATCCTTTTCCTCCGCCATAGCAGGCCGAGTAGAGAGCTCCGTCCGGTCCCACGGCAAGGCCAGTATTACTGCGCCCTCCCTTGATTGCAGCCTGCTCCTTGAATTCAAACGCTGCTCCTTTCTCGATAAAACGAAACACACGAACCTGTCCCTGCTGGTTGGTCATGAAAAAACAGTCGCTCAGATCCGGAGAAAGAGCGGTCCCCGGGTTGGCAGCAAATCCACAGGGACCCGGGCCGAAGTTTCCGATCGTCGGGGTGAGGTAGGCGGCATGGTCATCCCGATCAGGAAGGAAGAGTCGCTCGTCCATCCAGGGATTGTAGGCGGGAATTCCACTGATTCGGGTAAAGTCCTGCTTGCGCAACCACTGCCAGTTCAGGCGCCATCCGTGTTCGCTTCCTTCTGTGATGTAGAGAGCCCGTTCCTTCTCTCCCGGATAGTCTCCGTCGTTGTCCATGCTGAAAAGATTGCCATGGAGGTCGAAGGCGAGTTCCTGAGCATTTCGTTCGCCGGAGGAGTAGCGCTCTACCCGGGACCCATCCAGTTCACAGCGGAATATTCCTCCGCTGTTGGGCTGATGGTAAACCTTCCCTTCCTTTGTCTCAACATAGTGTCCCTTGTCTCCGAGCGACCAGTAAACCCTCCCATCGGGGCCGAGCGTTACCCCGCTCAGGTTGTGCCCTCCCTGACCCATGTGGACCTGAAAGCCGGTCGCCACCAGTTGTCTCTCCTCCGGGAATCCATCCCCATCTACATCCCGGTAACGGAGAAAGTCGGGCTCGGCTGCAACGAAAACGTCTGATCCTACAGCAAGGACGCCGGCCGCGATTCCTGTGACCTCGGTATGATATTCATCCAGAGTGCGGATCGTTTCCCCTTTGCCATCTCCATCCTTGTCGGTGACGCGTATCACGCTGTCCTTCTGGACGGTGAGGTCCTGCCAGTCTCTCGTGCCGTCACCATTGCGATCGGGAATCCAGTTCTTTCCCGTGAGATATTCGCGATACCATGATCGCCTTTCCTCTACAGTCGAGAGGCTGAGGTCCTTCTTTACGAGGTCCTGATGGTTGCGAATGTCGAGGCTGCTTTGCTTGCGGCGCCTCGCAGCGGTGACATAAGCCCTACCCCTATCGTCAACGGAAATTGCCACGGTATTAGCAATTGCGGGATCACTCGCCCATTCCGTTACCACGAACTCGGGTTTCTTGTCAGAGCCCTGACCCGGACGTGGGTCAGATGTGATTCCGGGAATGTGGATCGTATGAATGTTGGCCCAGTCATTGGCATCACTCCCAAAGACCGTGATTCGGAGCAAGCGAGCCTGTCGAGGGATGATCTTGTAGGTCACGACTCCGCTGCGGGACTGGCTTTCTAATTTGGCGGGAGCGCTCCAGTTGGCTCCATCCAGAGAGGTCTGTAAGTGAAAGGAATAATTTCTTTCGGGAGCGTGGAATCCAATTCCTAGTTCCTCGATCTCAACTTCAGTCTCGAAAGAGCACTGGATCCAAACGCCCCGGCCCTCTGCTGCCCACCGGGTGGAGGGCAGTTGATCGAAGGCCTTGGGGGCTTCATTCCCGGCTTGTTCCCTGGAGGATTCTACGGATCCGATTTTGGCAGCGGTCGCGGAGCCGCATATGAACGCGATGAGACAGGCAATGAGAATGGTCGTTCGATTCATGATGGGCTCCGGAAACTATCGGATGGTCAAAACCGAATGTCCACTTCTCCTGCGATTTTCATCGGGGGGATGGCAAACAGAAGCTGCATGGGGCCGGACTTATCCTTCCGAGCTGGTTAGAATTTATCAGGCAGCGAAGACGTGATGAACAGAGCCTGAATCTGAGAGTTGGCTGTATGAAATACGAGGAAAGCTGTTGATTGACAGGATGTCCTGCCTATCCTCTCACCCAACACGAGAAACCGAGTGAGCCAAGTAACGATTTACCATAACCCGAATTGAGGTTCGTCCGTAAATGCCTTGGCGGTCGCTGAGGAGCTGGGTGTGGACCATGATGTAGTTCTTTACATCAAGAACCCTCCGGACAGGGTAGTGCTTGAAAAAATGGTGAAGGCACTGGAGGATCCGGTTGAGGATCTTGTCAGGAAAGACGCAAAGTTTAAGAAACTGGGACTCGACCCCGACGACTTCGTTGGCAACCCCGAAGCGGTCGTCGAGATTATACTGCAACACAAGCAACTCCTGCAGCGCCCGGTTCTCGTGAAGGGACGCAAGGCGATCATTGGACGGCCCAAGAGTCGGATCTACGAGCTTCTGGGTTAGGTCTTGATGGTCCGGATGATCTACCGGTTGATGGATGCGTAGACGAGTGGCTTTACCGTCGCTCCAAGATTTCGCATCGGCAGAGCCTGAGATAGAGTGACAACCGCCAGTTCGTCGCGGGGAGATATCCAGAACTCGGTCCCTGCCCCGCCCAGCCATCCGTATTCCCCGATTGAAGAAGGTTCGGACTCACTTTTTTCGACCCGGACTGCAAAACCAAGGCCAAATCCGCGTCCTCCGGGTGGGTAGCTGATGGGGTAGGCTGAACCCGGCAATTGATTGCGCGTCATATCACGCACAGTCTCCGGTTTCAGGATACGAACCCCTTCAAACTGTCCCATTCCCGAGAGCATGAGGCAGAAGCGCATGTAGTCTATCCCGGTTGACACGAGGCCACCACCTCCCGAGAGAAATTTCGGAGGTTTTTCGAAAGAGAAAGGACCTGATGTGCCCGGCTGAGGAGGGGACACCGGATTGAGATCTCGATTGTAGACGAGAGAGAATCGCTCCAGTTTTTCCTTCGGGCAATGGAAGCCGGTATCGACCATGCCAAGGGGTTCGAAAATCCGTTTCCGGAGAAAGCTATCGATGGGTTTTCCGGATGCGACTTCCACGAGGTGTGCAAGCGCATCTGTTCCGAAGCTGTAATGCCATTGCGTTCCCGGTTCCGATCGCAGGGGAATGCTATTCAGGCGCTCGGTCATTTCGCGCAGGGTGCTGTTGGCAAGGGAGGGCAGGCCAGCATCCCGGTAGAGACGATCGACGGTGTTATTGTCAGGAAATCCCGCGGTGTGGCGCAGGATGTCGCGGATAGTCATTTCCTTCATGGTTGGACTGTTGCCAACCTTCATGGCATTGGCCGCGGGGACGTATTTTGAGAGAGGTGCATCCAGTTCAAGTTTTCCCTCCTCCACCAGGATCATGGCGGCAACACTGATTACGGCCTTGGTCATGGAATAGATGCGGACGATAGTGTCCTGCTTCATAGGCTTTTGCCGGGCACGGTCCCGCATTCCGTAGGTTCCAAAATGTACTGTCTTACCGCGGCGTGCTACGATGACGGATGCACCTGCGAGTTGCTTGTTCGCGATGAATTTATTTCGTACCACTCTGTCGATCTCCCTGAGTTTTTCCACAGACATGCCCACGGCTGCAGGTGAGGCCGCAGGGAGACGCAGTTCAGATCGACTGATGGCCGGGCAGAGGAGGAGAAGAAGGGGGATCAGGCGGGAAGTCATGGATGGTTGGAGGAGGGATTCCCCTCTTAGACAGCAGAAAAGCCGCTTTTGAAATTATTACTCCCAGAATTGCTGTCGGAAGGAGGTAGATCGGACTGCTGGAGTTGTTTCTCTTGGCACATCGCGGGAAGGAGATAATGCTAGGCGTATGAACCTGTTCTGCTCCATGGTCGCAGCCTTCTTTCTGATCTGTGGCATTGTAATTTCCGGTGCCGACGACGAGCGTGCGCTTTTTAATGGCAAGGATCTGACTGGATGGCAAGGGATGCAGGGCCCTCCAACCAACTGGGGCGTGAAAAAAGGTGCGCTTACCTGCACCGGAGGAAAGGGGGCCCAGTGGCTGGCGACCAGGGAGGAATTTTCTGATTTTGACCTGAGTCTGGAATTTAAACTTCCGGTTAATGGAAACAGCGGAGTGTTTATCCGGGCCCCTCGCAAAGGAACTCCCTATGTCGACGGGATGGAGATTCAATTGCTTGATGACTACGGAGCGAAGTGGAAAAATCTGAAGCCCGATCAGTTCACCGGAGCGATCTATGCTGCGGTCGCGCCCTCAAAGCGGGTAACCAGAAAGGCAGGTGAATGGCAGGTCATGAGGATTCTCTGTGTGGGGCGAAGCTGTTCGGTCTGGGTCAACGACGAGCAGATCGTTGAGGTGGATCTTGACAAGGTAGCAGCAGAGTACGGCGGCAGGGTTCCCGGTCTGAATCGGAACTCCGGTTTGATTGGCGTTCAGAACCATGGGGATCCGGTTTCCTTCCGTAACATCGTCATCAAGACGATTCGGCAGAAATAGTCAGGAGCCTCTCAGTTCGCGCGGGAGACAGTCCAGCGATCACCGGGACCTAGTTCAATGGTCACGGAGTCGACAGTTGCGGTTACCGTTCCGTCCGGTCCGAGAGTGGTCCGAATCCCGGCAGCGACCTCGCGGGCGTCCATTCCATGATCGAAGGGTCGCATGACACTGAGCCAGAACTGCGGTTTGCCGGGTTGGAGAGTGACTTGGGCAAACGTGTTCTGGACATCACTGCCTCCAATGTCCTGTGAAACGCGGTGCCTGACCTGACCAATCGTCATATGCTCCTGCTCATGAAGGAACAGGATCATGTGTTTTCTCTGAGTCTGCCACCAGGAATGATCGCGGGCGGGTGCTTCAAACCAGTTCGGTCCCCTCGTGGTATTCTCTCCCGCTGTGATCAGCCAGCAGGGCGCTGCTTTGTAGTCAGCGAGGTCCTGACACGGAAGTAGCCTGTCGCGAACAATGAGGTAGCCCTCAGCTGTGAGAATGCTGTCTCTGGTCCACCTGGTGCGTGCACCATAGTAGTTTCTCATTGTAAAGCGGCCGAAGGAGTCAGCCCCTGTGTTCTGGGCTCGGAGATCTGGTTCCTCCAGAATGGCGCCTCTATGCCAGAGAGGTGTGAAATAGCGTGGTTTGATCCTCAGGTTGGGAGTAATGGATCCACCCGCTATCCCCTTAAAGTCGTAGGCTATCCGGGTGTATTCCGTGTGGCCGTTGAATCGCTCGTCAAGTGTTCCAAGAGTCAGCCTGAGGGAGGCATCTGCGCCGAGATCGGAGACCTCAAGGCTTGCGCCGGGGCGGCGCCCACCCTCGACAATGCGACAGGCAGCGTCGCGCTGCGTACCGGTCAGCTCTACGACGTCCCCTCCGCGGCAAAGCTCGACCTTCATGTTCTTGGGCATCTCGTCAAGTGCGGCCAGAATTTTTTCTCCCGCAGGTCCAGCCAGCCTGATGTTCTGAATTCTTGTGCCGGAAGGAAAATCCCCGATCTGGAGCGATGTAAGGTGGAAATCGTCGTTGAGATTCCAGTAACCGTCCATGTTTCCATGGGAGTATCCCAGCTCGGGCTGATCCCGGCGCCGGAATTTCCCGATTTCCTCATCAAAGAACCAGTTCCTCGAGTCGGGTCCCTCTCGACTGGGGAGGGCGACCTTGATCGACATGGATGACATTTTCCATGAGTGACCGGTGGGGATCCCCATTCCCCGGTCCTCCTGGATAGGGAATGACATATCCGGCGGGAGGACCGTCAGAAGATCGTAGGCAGCCTCTCCAACACCGGCGCGTCCACTCGTGTATTTTCCACTGGTATGGAGGAACTTAGCCCCGTCTGCGCAGTATTCGTAGAGTTTGCCATCAGAGTCGTCGCAGTAGTGCATGTAGTTGTTGTTGCGGTCGTAAATGTAGAAGGAGGCGAAGGGTTGGCCGCTTTCCCTGCCGGGAGAGAGGAAGAGACGCTCGGGTTTCGGATGTTTGTGTTTACTGTGATAGCCAATGGCGGAGAGACCAGAAGGGACCCTCGGCTTGATTCCTCGCTTGATGAACCAGGAGAAACGGCGCTCGTATGCATCGAGGTATTCTTCCGGAACTGGCGTTCCGCGCGGGGGGCGTCCCCCGAGACAGGCCTGCTCAGACGCCCAGAGAAATTCGGGATCCCGGAACTCCTTTGCAAACATATACCAGATGTGAGCGTCGAGGTCACCGGCCTCGTCAAGGAGGTAACTTGAATTCCACGGATCTGCATAGATGCGGGCACGCGACCCTTCCCCGTGGTTGATTCGGACTCCGGAGTTGGGGTTTCCACGAACTCCTCCTCCATGCACGTAGGAGAGATAGCGTCGCAGATGCTGGTGGAGAAATTCGCGGTCGGTTTCAAACTTACCCATGCCCATGGCAATGTCATAGAGTCCCTGGAGGTAGAGAGGGCCATAGGGATAGTAATTTGTCTCGGTGGTATCACCATACTCGACCAGCTCACGCCAGAGGGCTTCAAGCCAAGGCTTATGCCGGATGGAGGAGGGGTGGTCGGGAAAGATGCTGACGGCGAGAGCAGGTCCGCCATTGATTCCAAACGGCCGGTTGTTGACACCTCGTTCGATGGCGGAGTAATCCGGAAAGTCCAACTGGAGGCTCGTTGTAACCAGGGCTTTGAATTCGTTCTTTTCTCTGGAGTTAATCGCCTTCTGTCGCACAAGCTCCGAGAAGATGCGCATCCTGCCGCCACTTCCCCATGACTTGTGATTATTGAAGAGGCATGGCCATTAGCTTCAATATCATCTGAAATTAGTCATCACATTCAAAGGTTTGCTTTTGATTACTTAGACGCACCTGTACATAGAATAACTTGTGAAG
>CAXEFH010000049.1:0-16133 GCA_963989605.1 uncultured Roseibacillus sp.
TTTTTTCAAGCAGACGACGGCATACGAGATTTCTGCCTGTCTCGTGGGCTCGGAGATGTGTATAAGAGACAGATCTTATGTTCAGCCTTTCATGGCTTGCAGGCGTCCTTCTTTTTCAAGAACCCTGCCAGGCCAACCTGAAGATGGGTCCCGGGAATTTTGGTTACAATATTCTGATAACTGTCGGCGCCGCTGCTGTCGGAGTGATTGCAATGGGCTGTCTCGCTCAACTCCATTTCCGGGCTAACAAGAGTGCTCCATCAGAGACTCGATCACGACGAATAGCACTGGTGTCCCTTGGGTTGGCGACCATTCTCCTGCTTCTTTCCTTGTTACCGCCCTTACCCTTCGCCCTCCCCGTTTTCGTCGCGCCGTTCCTTGGGCTCACCAAAATTAATCCCCTCTACTGGGCTGGCCTTATTACCATGCTGCCATGGATGATCATCCTGCTCACCAACGTGATACATGCCCTCAGAGACCAGGAGAGGACATCCTCTCACCTCAGAACAGACCGCAGGGGATGGCGTTTCAACGGATTGTTCTGGCTGATCGTGACGACAATCCTCCTGCTCCTCGACTTCCTGTCCCTTTCCGCGATCCAGAATTGGAACCTTTGGGAATTAATCCTCCTCATTACCGGACGTCTTCTCTCGGTCGGCACCTTTATCGCTGCGGCAATCCTGATCCTCCAGAGCCTCTGGTGTCTTTTCCCGGCCTTCGCTCGCTGGCTCGTGGTCGTTGTCGCTGTCCTGATTCCACTCCTTGCCCTCGCAAATCACTTTTCCAACCTGTATTGGAAACAACCTTTGATCGACTTGGTTAACAACCTCACGCTTGATGGATCATTCAAACTTGAGGTAGAATTAGAGGCTGCTGGAATCACACACTCTCCATTCATTGTGGTCATTACCGGCCTTGCAGTTATCGGAATCGCGGTTGGGCTCTACCACCTTCTGATGAAGGCTTCCTTGAAATTCAACTTCCGTCTCCGCACCAAGAAGGCACTCGCAATCTTCTTTCTACTATGGATGGGATCCATCGCTCAGCAGGCCCTCAGCATGGCAAGCATGCGTAAAGAGGTCTGGCAGGATGAGCATGACACCTTCATCATCCGTTCAGGTCTTTTCCGCCCCGACCCTGGCCTGGAAAAGTTTTCCGTACAATTCACACGAACGATGAGCAGCGAGCAGGAGGAGCTCCTGCTCTCGGAGCCAGTCCCTGATCTGGAGAGAACCCCTGACATCTACGTCGTCATGATAGAGACATGGCGAAAAGATTCCGTTCGTCCTGATATCATGCCCTTCCTCTCACACTTTGCAAAAGAGGAGTGCCAGCGATTTGAAACTACCTTTGCAGGATCCAATTGCACCCCGGTCTCTTGGTATACCCTGTTTCATAGCCGGGTTGGAATTGACTGGAGAGAGGCCCTCCGGGAAGACGAGGCCCTCGGAGGATTCAAAGGGAGCTATCCTCTCCGCCTTCTTCATAAGCTGGGCTACAGGTTCAGCGTAAGGGCAGTCTGCGATCTTTCCTATAAACAAATGTGTGACCTCAATTTCGGAAGGAACCACAAGCTGGCAGATACATTTCTCGACTCTCCGATGCTTCCGGAGGGACTGGACGTTCCCGACCGCGAAGTCGTGATCATGGATGACCTCAAGCAGGAGCTCGAAAGTACGCCAAAGGGAGGAAAGCTCCACTTCATATCTCTCGATTCAGCTCACTACAACTACTACTGGCCGAGCAAAAACTTCACTCCGATCCATCAGGACTGCTCGACGATCAGCTTTTCTACTCTCAAGCCCACTCCCCAGCAGATACGGGAGGTCGTAAAACGATACGAGAACGCTGTGAACTGGATCGATCGCCAGATGAAGGATTTTATCAACTATTTGAAGACTACCGGGCGCTACGATAATTCGATCATCATACTCACCGGCGATCACGGAGAAGAGTTTCAGGAGAACGGCTCGTGGTTCCACTGTTCCAGCCTGAGAAGAGAGCAGGTTGAGGTCCCGATTATGATCCGATGGCCCAAATGGGTGAGTAATCAATCAGGTCAGGAACTGGTCTCGCACATGGACATCATGCCAAGCGTTCTTGATGCCCTGAGGCTTCCGCCACGCTATTTTACAGAAATGGCTGGATACTCAGTGCTACGACCCCATCCCGGCGAGGCTTTGCTAAGCACCCGCTGGCCGGGCAAATCGGGCATTGGACTGTGCCTTGTTTCCAACGGGCTGAAGGCGAACTTCAAAGCCTCACGACTCTGGCAGGAGGGCATTCCGGAGACCCTCTTTTTCATGGGATGGACAGACTTCACCGATCAATCGCTCGACGCGCAAAAGCTGCGCAACAAAAGCCCCTATCCCGCTGCCCTGAGAAAATACTACGAAAGATCGATCGATCGTCATTTTGAGCGTTTTCAAATCTCCAACTAATTAAGTATACGGTTCACCCTTCCCTTTACTCATTGCCGAAGCCATGCCCGCTCCAGTCACTTTATTTATCATCCTCTTTCTTCTGGTTCTTCCCTTCCGTGGGCATACTGCGGAAAAGATCGTCAAGGTATTCATTCTCGCGGGCCAATCCAACATGGAGGGACATGGGCGTATTGCGGGGCCTCAGAAAGGCACTCTCGAAACTCTTCGGAATGATCCGGCCACCGCATCGCGCTATCAGCACCTCCATGCCAATGGAAACTGGATTACGAGAAAAGATGTCTGGATTTCATGGCTGGGGAAATTTGGCAATCTCGGGGTGGGGAACTGGGCTGCCAAAGGAGCCATTGGCCCCGAGCTGGGGTTCGGTTGGAAGGTTGGTGACTATCTCACGGAACCTGTCCTCATTCTGAAATTCGGACCCGGCGGCACAAGCCTTGCCGGGCCGTGGCGTCCGCCCGGCGCCGGCCTCCCTCGCAACGGAAAGGTCAGAGGCAAGGGAGTCGGGGATCAGTTTGACAATCTGGTTTCCTCGGTCCGGCAACGGATCAAGAACTTGAAATCCGAATTTCCCTCATTGTCGGACTATCGGCCGGAACTGAGCGGATTTGGGTGGCATCAGGGATGGAACGATGGCTGCAGCAAGCCCGATAGTCTCGAGTACGAATCAAATCTTGCTCATTTCATCCGGGACATCCGCCGGGAATTCAGTTCTCCACAGCTTCCATTCGTCATTGCGGGTAGTGGCTTTGGCGGTTGGTCCCAGAAAATTGATCGACGCCTCATGATCATGAATGCACAGCGAGCTGTTGCGGAATCTGAGGAGTTCAAGGCAACCACCCAATACGTTGAGACCAGAGGATTTTTCAGGGATGGTCCAGTTTCTCCCCGACCAATCCGCTATCACTGGTGTTGCAATGCCGAAACCTACTGGCTGATCGGCGAGGGAATGGGGAACGCGATGGTCGAGCTCCTGGGAGGTCCCGATGCTCCCGAAACCCCAGGCAAGCCCTAACGATCAGCACTCCTTGTTTCCGGCCCCCGCTCCTTTCGCTTCCTCACTACTTCCTACTCATCCACAGAAACCCGGTAAAACCGTTGTCCCTGTCCGCCTGCCCTTGGATCCAGTTGCAGGGTGGCAGTGCCCACGGCCATGATTCCGGTGGAGGCGACTTCCCAGTTCACCAGATCGGAACTGGCCTCAAGGGTGTAACTTCTTCCGGGCACACTGTCCCATCTCACTGAGACGAATCCGGTCAGTGAATCATTGGTCAGTCTCGTAATTCTGAAACGAGATGCGCCATCAAGAGGGTCTGTTCCGGCGGCAATTTCCGCGCCATCTTGAGAGCCATCTCCATCGGTATCCGGACGAAGGGGGTCTGTTCCAGCGAGAGCTTCATCGGTGTCGCTCAGGCCATCACCATCACTATCCAGAAGCAATCCTGCACCCGGGGTCCCCCCCTCCACCGCACTAGCTCGCCAGTTGGCAGGATCGTTGTAATCACCCTCGGTATCAATGATTTCAAGCGAAGGACCCTCTCCCGCCGGCGTCAGAGGCCAAGGTTCAACTGAATCATAGCTGAAATCGTGGACGATGTTGCCCACGTCATCACGGAGAACAATATTCTCGCCATTGTTTGAAAGTGCACCTCCTACCCACTCTCCAAGCACCCGCACCGCCGGTCCATACCTGGCCCGGAAGGCCTCAATGTCCGCTACCACCACCGCGTGCTCATCGGGAGCAAGCGCCTCTGAAGGAAAGATGAAGGCATCAAATGGATCTCCTCCATCAAATCCAATCCCGGAAAGTTCGATGTCATTCGCCCCGGTGTTCACCAATTCAATGAATTCAAGGGCCCCACCCTCAACGGGCTCGTACATGAGCTCCGTAATCCGGAGATGATTGACCGCAGGGCTCGATACCGAGGGATCGATGAGCATGACGTAGTCGAACTTGAAACGAGACGCCTGTGCACTGTCATTGGCCGCGAAGATCCCACCTCTTCCAGCAGTTGCTGCAACAGGTATCGAGCGTGAATAAATTACCGTCCATACTCCTGGTTCCAGACGGCGTTCAAACCGGAGGTTTCTTCCCTCCCTCCGTATCCGGATCACAGCCGATCCTTCGGAGAAAACCCTGTTATACAACTGGGTGAAGGCACCACCGCTCGAGCGCTTGACGCGCAACGCATTCCCGTCCTCCATCCCGAATACATAGCGAGTCGAAGCCGCCCCTTCCTGCATTTCCACGATGAGGCCAGCAATGAAATCTCCACGCTGCACGGAGTCCAGACTCAGGTCTGTCTGGAGCACAAAGTCTGCAGAGTTGGGAATCTCACGCCACAAAGCCGGGAACGAAGGATCAGAGCCAGTAAGCGGCCTCGCCATGCTATCACCCAGTTTGAGAACCAGATTTCCAGGCCTGTCATTGAGGGAATACCAGGTATCTTCGCTGTAGTCATGTCGAACCTCGACGTTTTCAGAAACCCACCAGTTCTCCAGAATCCGTGAAGTGAAGGGACTCCATCCCGAGTCCGCATAGACAGAGACTTCACGAACCTCGGAATGACTTTCTCCCGCATCATCAGATGCAGCGACCGTCACTTCGTAGAGACCTGGTCCTCCAAATGTGATTTCGGCACTGTCCACCGTTGGGTTGGAGAGCAATGCCGCTCCGTCCGGAGTCGCCGCCCACGAGAATTCAATTCCTCCTCCCTCCGGATCGTAGCTGTTACCCGCATCGATATCGAGGGTGTCCGCGACCGAGATGTTGAAGGAGTCGGGACTGGAATCAATGTCCACCACGGGATGAGCGTTCCCGGATTTGTTCACGCTGACAGTATCGGTATGCACCACGCGTCCGTCCCGGTCCAATCCGTTCACAGTCAGCGTAGTTATTCCCTGTTTGAGCTGAATTCCACTGACGGTCCAACTCGTTTCTGAGTTGAATACCCACTGAGCCTCCGGGTGATCGGCAATCTCCACCGAAAAGACATTGTAGGGGCTGGTGCCACGCAGGGAGAGCGTCTGCCCACTTGTCCGAATGGTACTCCCGCCTCCAGAAGTAACATTGAAATCCATGTTCAGTGACCCGGATCCAATCGCGTTGTTACGGGCGTAATTTGCGCGGCTATTATTAAAATTATTATAGGTGGAGATATTGGCCGAGTAGGAACTGGAGGCTGCTTCCTCGAGGTTAAGCCAAGTACTCAAACGACCGGATCCCGCAGTATATTTGTCGGCCATCTCACCAATATAATAGTTGAGACGCTGGCGGACATACGGCTTGTAGAAGAAGTTCCTCACTCCTGCCAGATTCCCAATAAACTCGGAGGACGTACTGCCAAACGTCAGATCCGAGTCCCATTGAGCCAACTGCCATTTGCCATCTGAATAGCGACGGAGAAAGTAACCATTCTTACCTCTGTTTCTTGTCAGGGTATCCCAGTCATCAACCCATCCACGCACGGCTGCATTCGCTGCCATCAGGTCAATATCAGCCAACCTTTCAACTTCTGCCCGGGTGAAACTGTTCTGCCCGATCTGCTCAACCCAGTTCACAAACGAGGAGTAGTCATACTCATCCTCTCGAGATCGTTTAATCCACTCGGCGTGGTAGCGCTCTGGCTCCCGAGTCCCCTTGTAGCTCCAGTCCGCATTCCTCTGTCCGCGACTCCAATTGTCTTCAAACCACCATTCATCATCAATCCGATAAAGTTCGCCCTTTTCACCCTGCTCCCAGTTTCTCTTCAGAAAATCATTCGCGTTGGGCTCAACGTCTTCCCGAAGCGACGCACTACTTCCATTGACAATAACCCTGATGAATTCGTTCTCGTTCGAAGCGTGGCCGAGAAGGTAGAGCCAATAGCGGATTATTCGGTTGTGATAACCTCGCCCTCCACCTGCATCATTATCGATCGAGCGCCGGGTGTAGCCTCTAAAGCGACGATCGCGCGGGGATTTCCATTTTCCTCGGGACAAATCCTCTCCGTCAGAACGGGTCCAAGGACTGCCGCTCTTTCTGATCTCGCTGTTGTAAATGACCTCATTTTCGTCGCCAATGAAAGTGGCGTTGAAGTATTGGTTTGAGAGCCTCGGAAATGCATAATTGTTTTTCGACTCCCCCGAAGTTCCACCGCCAAGGTAGTCAATGTCGCGGGCTGAAATAACAAAGCGCTGAGTTCTAAGGTCACTGGGAATATTACTATTGTCGACAACGTAGAGCGCCGGGGCGTCAGGCGCTAACCGCGGGATATGATTAGTTCCCGCCGAGGAAGTCGCTTCCACATAAAACTGGATAACGGTGTTATCGCCGCGGGAAGGCAAGGTAGTGCTGTAGATTCCATCGCCTGCCTCTAGATCTCCGCCTTGACCGCTATCATTCATCGCCTGACTGGCCCACGAATTACTCCAGGTAGCATTGTCAATACGGTGCCTCAAGTTGACTGAATTCAAGGTCCGTGCTGATTTTACGTGGGCTGTAATTCTAACCGTATCTGAGGAAGTTGGCACGGAAGGAGCGTGCATGATCTTCGACAAAGTTGGCAGAGGTTGCGCCTCCGAACGTGAGTTCGGCGCTCCTGGCGTTCCGAGATTTCGCGGGATCGGAAGTCGAATGATATCTCCAAAGCTCCGGTCCCAGGTATGAACGACGAGAGTCGGCTTCCCATAAATCCATCGTGCCTGACATTGCCACACCAGATCGTCGTTGTCGGAGATTGAGGTCACATCGATCTCACACCGGTTTGCCTTCACGTCGCCATGCCCGGTGGAGACAAGGTTAAATTCGTTTCCAGCCATGTAGCTCTGATAATGCGTCCCCTGGCAGAGCCACCCGTTGGATGCATTTCCATTAGTAACTACCCTCTCCCCTGAGCTTGGGAGGAGATTGGAACCATTCGCACCTCTTCTGAGGCTCATACTGCGAAGAGCAATATGAGCATCTCCTACCGCGTGGATATGCAACTCCTTGTAGCTCGAGGTCCCCCCGCGGGAGTTGTTTTGCAGGTAACGATCCTCAATTGTGTAGGTTTCAAAATTCGACTTTTCGGATTCATCAGAATCAGCCCATGCGCTGGGCATCGAATTATCGATATTCGGATTTCGAAGTTCCAGACTGCTTCCCAAGCCCCCGGCCAGAGCAGGCCATTCACCCCCGGTTGAATAATGCACTTCGTCGGCAAGGTTTCCCCATGAATCCAGCAGTACGATTCTCTCGCCGCTGTTACTCAGGTTGCCCTCGTAGGGACCTAGGACGGTCGCGCCGGGATGGGCCTCTTGAGTATAGCCCGGATTGGACGCGACAACCAGATACTCGCCGGCAGCAAGACTCGCTCCGGACGGAAATGTATAATCAACACCCTCATCAAGACGCCAACCTCCGAGGCCGATTGTCGAACCGGAGTTGTTGTAGAGCTCGATATATTCTCCATCACGGTGGCTGGAGGGCGGCTCCACCATCAGTTCCGTGATCACGATTCCCTCCTCACGCGTAGGGTCATTCGGTTGATTTCGACTCCCGGTCTCCGAGGTATAGAACATGCCGGAGCCATCCGGATATGCTGCCGAATAGTCACGCCCCCGAGCCTGTTCAACGACCACCGCGTCAATAACCCTGTTTCCGGAATCGACGAGCCAGAGAGCCTCGTCCCCGCCACCAGTTGTGAACTCAACAGGCCAGCTCCTGAAATCCCGTGGCCCCACCGATCCCGTAAGGGGAACCTTGTCGCTGAAGTCCCTTCGACTCGAAAGGTAGAGCCCGGACAGACTCTGCGAAGAGACTCCACCATGGTGGACCTCGACCCAGTCGATATTTCCATCGGCATCGTAGTGTACTTCATTGATTGCGAGGACCGTGCCCAGTTCGGCAGCACTTGAGTTTGACGCGTCTCGTGTCGGGGAAGTGAACAGAAACCAGCTTCCTGCTCCCGCGGGCTTGCGTCCGAGTGAACGACCATCATTCGGCATGGCCGTATCAACGCCATTCACAATGGTAGATCCATCACTTTGAGTAAGATAAACGACGGTCGTGTTTCCCACCGAGAGATTGGCCTCGGAATAGCCGATCGAGGAGAGACCCCCCGGAGGAATAACCATGTTCCCAGGAATGCGATACTTGGTCAGATTGCTCGCGGAATCACTGAGATACCATCCTCCGATGTTAATGGAGGAGCCTGTCGGGTTATAGAATTCCACGAAACCGGTCCCCCTCTGCGGCAACACCTCGTTGATCACGATGCTCGGAGCATTGGGAGTAGATATATTTACCCGTGCCCCAAATACTATATCAGAGCTAGTAGTGCTCGTCTGATGCACCTCCACCGCCAGCACATTGGTTCCCTCCACTAAGGGAGGAGAGCTACTGGTAACGACCGCCTCCTCTTCACTGGCATCTCCCACCGTCCGGGAGGCAGTCGTAGTGAAACTCGCTCCCTCTCCCACGCCTACTCCCCCCAGCCACTGTCCGTTTAGCCAGAAGCCTGCACCATCATCCAGGATTGTGTCGATCGAGATACTGGTTCCCTGAATCGTTCCGTTGAACTCAAAGGAAGTTCGAAAGTAGTAGGTGACGATGTCGTTACCCGCAGCATTCGGGTTTTCGAAGGGCGTGGAGATCCCCGGCGAGGGAACAACCGAGGTTTCATATCCAAAGAGGCCCTGTCCCGTATCCCAGCTCCCATCATTGAAGCCCGGATTCTTCCAGCCGTTCCCCTGATTCGATCCATCATCGAGATACTTCCAGCTATGATCGAAGTTAATGTAGGGCAGCCCGACCGAGAGGTCTACCTCCGGGTTCGAGTAGGGCTCCTCTGCCGCTGTTGGCTCACCAGCTCCGGGTGTCCCTCCCGGCGAAGTGCTCGCTCGCCAGATCCGGTAGTCATCAATCGCATAATTGTCATTGTCGAGGATCAGACTGTGCCCACCTCCATCGGCTGCAACCGGCCAAGGGTATCTGTCATCATACCTGAGTGTGCAAACAGTTGCTCCATTTTTGTCCCTGACGTTGATGCGCTCCCCCTCATTCGCAAGAGAGCCCGTCCATGGGCCGAGAATGCGGACGGTCTGGGGCAACCCATAGGCCGCCCGGAAAGTCTCCGGTTCTACTCCGCAGATGACAATGCGCTCCCACTGCTTCAGGAAGTTACTCTGATGACTCCCGGAATCGTAAGCCGGAAAATCAAAATCCACAGCTCCTCGCACTCTCCATTCGGCGATGTCAAAAATAGTTGCCGTCAGATTTTCCAGCTCGATGAATTCGTGGAGACCCTCGGGCGGATGATACATCACTTCCCTGATGATTACCTGCTCCCCCTTCAGGGGAGGCATGGTCCCGAAAGCCAGGAAGGCTGCAAAGAACTTGAAAACGCTACTCATGGGGTTTTTGGGGCGGAATGGTGCCGGTTACAATACCGTCACTTCCCTCCGAAGCAAAGTTGAATACGGCACCGCTCTCCCTCCATTAAGGTTTCTTGTTAACCCAGAAGTGGCATCCAAGACCAGGGGTTTCTAGAGGAACCCGCTCCTCTGGGAGCAGGAAGGCGTGTTTCAAAGACTCCCTACCGTCTCAATTCACTCGACAACAACCCTGTAATAGAGCTCCGAAGCATCGGAAGTGGCATGCGGCAACGTGGTCGTATTTCTCGAAGCCTCCACTGTGCCCACCTGAACCCAGCTACCTGCGCTGAGATCCGGACTGACCTGAAGGGTGTAACGCCGTCCAGGAACACTGCTCCAAGTCGCCCGCGTGCTGTTGCCTACGCGCGTGACCTCCGTTAATTGAAAGATGGAAAGCCGGTCAAGAGGGTCAGTCCCTGCAACTACCTCGCTCCCATCCAGAGCTCCATCGCCATCGCTGTCGGGGTTCAGTGGATCGGTCCCGGCGGTTGCCTCCCCGGCATCATCAAGTCCGTCATTATCGGCATCTCCTTCGAAGGGGACAAAGCCCGGGGTCCCTCCCACGACCGTACTAGCTCGCCAGTTGAACGGATCGTTGTAATTTCCCTCGGTATCAATGACCTCGAGAGAAGGGCCCTCACCGTCAGCTTCAACTGGCCATGGAAGATCATCCGAGAATTCAAAGTCGTGGATAATATCTCCACCTACGTCCACAAGAACAATGGACTCTCCCCCATTGCTGATTCCACCACCAGGCCACCCAGTTAGGACCCTGATATCCCCTCCGTAGATCCCCGCAAAATCAGACGGGTTCTCCGTTACCACTGCGACCTCTCCGGGACTCATTTCAAGATTATCAAAAACCAGCTCTGAAAACGGATTCCCAGACTCGAAGCTGATGCCGGAAAGGTTGATCGCGGAGGTTCCGGTGTTGGTCAGTTCAATGAATTCCAACTCAAGGCCAATACCCAGGTCCAGCGGGTGATACATGACTTCCGTAATCCGAAGATTTTCTAATGCGGGACTCCCGGAAGCAGGATCAACCACCATGAAATAATCAAATTCAAACCGCGCCATCAGGGCCGAAGGGGTAGAGGCAAAAATTCCTCCCTTCTCGAGAGTTGCATCCCCGTCGATTTCCTCCGAATGCAATGATTCCCACGTGCCTGGTCCGATTCGGTATTCGAAGTGAAGGATACTACCAACCCTTCGCATGCGGACCACGGCAGCTCCGGCGGCCCAGCTGACGCTACCCAGACGGGTCTCAGTTGTGCCCACAATTTTCCGCGCCCGCAGAAAGTCCCCGTTCTCCATTCCAACCGCGTAGGTCACCTCCTGCCCACCTTCTGTCAGCCTCAGGATCAGGCCTCCGATAAATCCTCCCTGCTGAATCGTGGAAAGACTCACATCGGTCTGGAGCAGGACGTCACCCACTCCGGTGAGATCACGCCAAAGCACGGGGTACTGAGGATTCGTCGTCCGCATCGATTTCGCGGAATCGTCATTCAGCTTGAGCGTCAACTCGCCGGGCCGGTCGTTCAGGGAATACCAGGCGCTCCCGCTGTAGTCATGCCTGACTTCCACATTTTCTTCTATCCACCCTTCTCCCAACGTCTGCTCAGAGAACGGATGCCATTCCGACTCCGAATAAACCGCGATCTGCCTTGTTGCCACCGCCTCTGTTCCATTCTCATCTTCCGCTGTCACGCTGAGGATGTACAACCCGGGCCTCGGGAAACGAACCTCTGCACTTGTGGCGGAATGACTTTCCACTACCGCTCCCCCATCGACCTCCCAACGAAAGATCAGATCTGCGCCCTCGGGGTCGAAACTTGCTCCCACATCAACAGCGAGTGTGCTGTGAACCGGAACGTTCAGCGACGATGGAGAACTCTCGATTTGAATAACCGGGGGAGCATTTCCTGCCTTGTTGATGACAACGACATCCGTAGCGACGACTAACCCCTCTGAATCCAGAGCCTCGAATTCCAACTCATTGCGACCTTGCCGCAGGTAGATACCCGAAGCGGTCCAGCCCGTCTGCCCCGTAAATACCACTTCTGCGTCCGGACGGTTAACCACGCGGATGTCAAAGGCCCGATGGTTACTGGTCCCACTGACATCAATAAGATCTGCTGACGTATTCGAGGGGCTATTGACGGCGAATCGTGTGTTGGCGACAGCGCTCCCTATCTCTGAGTTCATGGCGTAGTTCACTCTCGAATTGTTGAAGTTCAGATATCGACTTGGATTGATTGAAACCCGCCTGTTTGATCGGGCCTCAAGATCAAACCACGTCTCCAGTCGCTCTGAGCCGCTTGTATACTTCTCGACCATTTCCCCGATATAATAGTTGATCCTCTGCTCCACGTAGGGCTTCCGGAAAAAATTGGGAACTCCTG
This sequence comes from uncultured Roseibacillus sp., assembly GCA_963989605.1. Taxonomy (GTDB): domain Bacteria; phylum Verrucomicrobiota; class Verrucomicrobiia; order Verrucomicrobiales; family Akkermansiaceae; genus Roseibacillus_B. Next base: position 12,239 of record CAXEFH010000049.1, read on the forward strand.
TCAGGCCCCCGATGAAGGGCGCTGAGGTATTCCCGAAGGTGAGATCGGAGTCCCATTGCAGGAGCATCCACTTCCCATCACTATGCTTGCGGAGAAAATATCCATTCTTACCCCTGTTTCGCGTCAGGGTATCCCAGTCATCCACCCATCCACGAACCACCGCGTTGGCAGCCATCATGTCAATGTCAGCCATCCTTTCAATCTCCTCCCGGGTAAAGCGGTTCTGTCCTACCGAGAAGACCCAGTCAATGAATGAACCATAATCGTATTCATCCTCCCGCGATCTCTTCATCCACTCTGCATGATACATGTTCGGCTCTACGCTGCGTCCGTCCACGCTCCAATCTGCATTTCGATTCGTCCGGCTCCAACCATCGTCAAACCACCATTCGTCATCGATCCGATAAAGCTCTCCCTTTTCTCCCTGGTCCCAGTTGCGCTTCAGAAAATCATTGGCATTCGTTTCCACGTCCTCCCGGATCATGGCCGGGCCATTATTGATCACGATTCGTATGAACTCATGCTCGTTGGCCGGGTGGCCAAGGAGATAGAGCCAGTATCGAACCAGCCTGTTGTTGTGCGACCTTCCAACAACCGGATCATCATCAATCGCGCGGCGGGTCCATCCGCGATACCTCTTGTCACGGGGGCTCTTCCACTTGAGATTTTTCCCCTGGGATGTGCTGAATCCATCACTGCGCTGGAACGGGCTTCCCGCCTTTCGGAACTCCGCATTGTAAATGATGTGACGTTCGTTGGCAATGAAGGTGCAGTTGAAGTATTGATTCGAGAGCCGGGGAAAGGCATAATTGAAAGCCGAGCCCTGACCCGCGTTACCCAAAGCCTGCACGCTCCGCGCTGACAGGACAAAGCGCTGGCTTCTCAGGTCCCTCGCAACCGCAGTGGTGTCCACGATAAACATCGCAGGGCGCACCGGGGCGGGACTTGGCATCACCGTTGTCTCTCCCCCTGAGTTCTCTGCCTCTACGTAGAACTGGGCGATTATTCCATCAGAGGTGTACTCCGTGAGCGTCGCAGTGTAAATTCCATCACCTGCCTCATTATCCCCATTGGACCCATCATCCACCATCCGAGTCGTATTCCATGGCGTGGCGGGGTTGGTGCTGTCCGGCCGATGTCGCAGGTTCACAACCGGACCATCGCCTGAACTGACCCGGACCGTAACCTCTACCGGATTACCTCGCGGCACCGCCGGACTGTGGGTGAGACCACTTAGTGCGGGCGCAGCCGATGGGATCAAGGCTGAGTTTACGGACCCAGCACTGCCAAGATTTCTTGGCACTGGCAACCTCAATACTCCTCCGAAGGAACGATCCCAGGTGTGAACGATCACCGTGGGTTTCCCGGAGACCCAGCGAGCCTCACATTCAAAGGTCAGGGTATCCGACTGGTTCATCCCAGTTACATCAATTTCCACCCTGTTGGCCTTGACGTCACCGTGACCGGTGGAAACAAGATGGAACTCGCGTCCCTGCATATAACTCCCGTGATGGGTTCCCTGACAAAGCCATCCGGATGACCCCTGCCCATTCGTACTGACCCGTTGTCCTCGCCCGGGAAGAAGATTCGGCCCCCCCTGGCTCAGTGCAAAGCTCATGTCGCGCAGGGCGATCTCACAATCACCAACCCCATGCATGTGCAACTCCTCGTAGCTGCTTTCTCCTCCCATCGTCCGCAGCCGGTCGTAGCGGTCGGTGATAGAAAAGGTTGTCCACTCTGCTTTTTCTGATTCGTCAGAATCCCTCCACGCCGTGGGAACAGAGTTGTCCATCTCAGGATGTCGTAATTCGAGGGAGCTGCCAAGGCCACCTGCCTTTTCAGGCCAGTCACCACCGGTGTGATAATGGACCTCATCCACCATGTTACCCCACGTGTCCTCGATCCGGAGTAGTTCGTTATTGTTGCTCAGGTTGCCGTCGTACTGCCCGATAATGCGCGCCTCGGGAAAGGCTGACCCTGTGATCCGCTCGTTGGCAGCGATCACGGCGTAGTCACCGGGAGCAATTGTAGCCCCTTCCGGAAACTGGAAATCCACGCCTTCAACGAATCTCCAGCCACTCATATCCACGATGGTTTCTCCCTTGTTATGGAGCTCGATAAACTCTCCATCGCGATGACCGGAGGGAGGGTCCACCATCAGCTCGTTGATCACCACCGCGGTTTCACGGTCAGGATCGTTTGGTCCTCCCCTGCTTCCCTGAGCTGAGGAATAAAAATCTGCGGATCCATCGGGGTAAGCGGCAACATGGGCTCGCAGGCTCTGTCGATCGTAGTCCACCGCACTCCGGACCACATTGTTACTGTCCACTAAAAAGGCGACTCCGTTGTTGGAAAATCCCACATCGAAAGCGAGGAAGCCTTTCGCCGGCACCGAGCCCGCTATCTCGGTTCTGTCCCCAAAACCCCTCGCGCCACTCAGAAAGTAACCGTCCACACTCTGCTCAATTTCAGCCGTGTTGTGGATCTCAACCCAGTCAACATCCCCATCCTGGTCAAAATGCAGTTCATTAATTTTCAGGGAAGAAACCACGGCGCTATCCGAGGTGCCGGGAAATCCTCCGACCCGGGAGCTGGCCCCCCAGCTCCGGTAGTCATCAATCGCGCGCTCTGACTCCGTTAATACAAGACTATGCCCGGCTCCGTCGGGTGCAACGGGCCACGGATACTCGTCATCGTAACGCACCGAGGCCATCACGACACCATTCTTGTCCCGGAGGGTAATGCGTTCACCCGCATTATCGAGAGAACCGGTCCAGGGACCAAAGACTTGGATTGCATTAGAGAGGCCATAGGCAGCCCGGAACTCTCCGGGATCTCCCTGGCAAACTACAATTTTACGTCGGCCCACCAGAAAAGAGTCATTGGGAGACGCGGTAGAGAAATCTGGAAAGGTATAATCCACCCCACCTGTCACCTTCCAACCCGCAATGTCAAAAACGCTTGAGGTGAGATTTTCAATCTCGATGAACTCTGGAAGAGGTGTTTCTCCTTCCGGGACCATCTGAGGATGATACATGATTTCCCGAATCACGACTTGCTCCGCCCGGAGGAGCTGGGGTGAGAAGAGAATGCCCAGAAGGGGAAAGGCGAAAAAACAGCGGGGGTTCATTAATACTGGGAACTGAGGCTAGGGTTTGCGGGCCGAGACCAGCTATCCGGACCGCGTGTCATTTTTGCCGGGTGGCACTTTAAGTAAAGGCCGAAAGAAGAGGATGACCCGGGGGGACTCCCCCGAATGGCCGATTTTAAGGGACAACCTGCACACCCTCCTTGTCCCAACTACCAGGCTCGCCATCCCGCCCCCAAGATTCGCCAGATTTCAGACCTGAGCATCCCTGATTCCTTAATACCGCGCTTGTTGCGTCCGGTGAAAATTCAGGTTGAGCTGGCAAAGGGATTGGTTAACAAGTGTAAGGGACATAACAAACAGCCCCTCAGACCCATCATAAGATTTCAGACACTGGCAGTGGACGCATGCCTCGCCCGAGGTATGTGCGCGGTGGTCGCCTTTCTCGGGGGTGTTTCCTTGGAGTCCTCTGCAGCGGAGTTGGACTTCGCGAGGGAGGTCCTTCCCATCCTCTCCAACAAATGCTTTGTCTGTCATGGCCCGGACACGAAAAAGCCGGAAGACCTGCGCCTCGACTCTTACGAGGGAGCCACGGAAGACCGCGATGGCCTCCGCGCGATTGACCCGGAGAACCCGGATGACAGTGAACTCCTGCTCCGGATTCACGACAAGGATGACCCCATGCCGCCAAGCGATGCCGAAAAACAGCTGACCAGCGATGAGCTGAGGATTTTATCACCTGTCTCTTATACACATCTCCGAGCCCACGAGACAGGCAGAAATCTCGTATGCCGTCTTCTGCTTGAA
>CAXEFH010000050.1:0-16010 GCA_963989605.1 uncultured Roseibacillus sp.
TGATACGGCGACCACCGAGATCTACACCTCTCTATTCGTCGGCAGCGTCAGATGTGTATAAGAGACAGGTCGTAATGGGTATCCCATCCTCCGAGGCCGACCTCGACAAAACGCACTCCCACTTCCACCAGACGGCGAGCAAGCAGGCAACCCTGTGCAAACCTGTCATTGCCATATTTCGATCTGGTGGCGCTTGGCTCACGCTTGATGTCGAAAGCCTTCAGATCCTCACTCTTCATGAGATTCACCGCCTCGTCATAGAGACTGTCATAGGACTTCACGTCAGGGGACTTGTAGGTCTCATGAAACTTCTTGTTCAATACGTCTGCAATGGCGAGGCGCTTTGTGAAATCCGCTTCGCTCACCGAGTTCGGACGCTTTGAATCCTTGAGACCCTCATCGGGGCGGCCCAGTGGCACACCCTGAAACTCAGCCCCGAAGAATCCAGCCGAGGCATTTTTGGGATTGGTGCCAACCGTCACAAACCCGGGCAGCGTCGAATTCTTCCGGCCCTTGTGCCGGACAATCCATGAGCCGATGGCCGGGTGGACAATCGTTCCTCGTGGCTGGTAACTGCGGTGAAGCATGTACTGGCCCTGCTCATGGGCACCCTGGGTGGAACTCATCGAACGGATCACACAGGCACGGTCCGCAATCTTGGCGAACTCCGGAAGATACTGGGAAACCTCGTAGTCCCCATTGGTCGGGATCGCCTCCACGGGACCCTGCACCTCCTTGTTCCGGGGCTTGGGATCAAAGGTGTCAAGATGGCTCATACCGCCGTGCATGTTCAGGAAAATGACATGCTCCGCGACCTTGCTTGGCCCCACGGCCTTCTTGGTGGCTCCCAGCGCACCGGTGGCAAGGGTTCCCCCGAGCATTGGTGCAACCGTGACCCCAAGATAGGATCTCGCCGCATTCACCATGATCTGGCGGCGAGTCAGTTCATCCTGTTTGTTCAATTCTTGTTGGTTCATCTGACGTTGTGATGGGTTGGAAATATTTACTGCACAAATATGAATTCGTGAGTGGAAATGAGGGCTGAGGTCAGGTTCTCGTAGCTCTCCTGACTGCCGTCAATTACATCGCGCATCAGGAGGGCCATCTCATCCGGCGTGGGAGAGCGGCTCAGGATGGAGTAGTAGAGAAAGCGAACCTTGTCGCGGTCGGATGTTCCTGCCTCAAGGGCCTTGTATACCGCTGAGCTACGGTTGCTGACTACCATCTTCTCCACATAGCCATTCATCACGGAAAGCACCTGCGCCATATTGGGTTCACGGGTTGCAGAATCAATCAGGTCCCGGTCCGAGGAACCGAACATCCGGAGGAGATGCCCGTTCGGTGCCGGGGCTGGAAGTTCAGAGGCCCTCGCCATGCCACTGGCAGGACCCGGGCGCCCGGCACGCTGCATCGCCATCATGGCCTCGCTACTGGCCCCGGAATTGCCAGCCTTGATTGAGGAGAGTAACTGCGAAACATACGACTTGTACTCGTCGACCTTCTGGATCGCGAGAAGCTCCTTGCTAAGCTGACCCATGGTCTTCTGCCCGACGAGCACCGGCTTGCCACCGTAATAGACCGTATCGCTGAAGCGCCTCTTGGGCAGCTGATCAGGGTTCCCGGCGGTTAGGGTCACCAGCGAGTCCCAGACCTGCTCCGCACTCATGCGCTCAATCTGGCGACCATTGAAGGCCTGCGGCATCCCAGCCTCAAAGGCCTCCGGATTCGCGGCAAACTGAAAATTCCTTGTCAGCAACAGCACATGTTGAAACGCCCGGAGATCATACTTGAGGTCATCACGCATGAGGCTGATGAGGTAGTCCATGAGCTCCGGGGTAATCGTCTTTTTCGACTCCTTGTATTCGTCGACAGGCTCATAAATCCCCTTGCCCATGATGCGCTGCCACATCCGATTCACGATCACGGAAGTGAAGTTATCGTTGGAGGCAACCATCCAATTTGCAAAATCACTGCGGGCACTTTCATCGTCCCGGCGATCCGAAGAGCGGATTCTTTTTCCGAAATGCGTCTTCCCCCCGATCATTTCCCCGGGATCCCCATCCCGGTACTGGTAGTCGCTGGGCAACTTGATTCGCCCCTTGCCTCCACCGCCGAGGGTGAAGTAGTGCACGTTGTCACCCAGCCATTCCACGAGGCGGCCAAACTCTGACCTCTCCTCCTTCGCGTCACGCACTTCCCTCCAGACCGTGTTCCATGGACCCCGGTTGATTTCCTGCTGCCCGTTGGTGAAGGCGGCCAACTCGTAGAACTGGATCCGTTCCCACTTGTTGAACGGGGCGTCGTGACACTGGGCGCACTCCATACGCTCCCCGGTGAAGATACGCATGGTGTTGGAGAGGTTATCGAGGGGCATTCCCTTGTCCCGGACAAAGTATCCCACCGCTCCGTTGCCCTCGCTCCACCCACTTCCCTTGGCGCTGAGCAACTGATGAGCAAACTCGTTCCAAGGCATGTTGTTGCGCATGGAATCATGGACGAACTGTACGTAAGGAGCGGCCTGACCCTCGTTAAACTCGTCCGTGAGCCGCAGCAGGTCACTGACCCAGTTAACCATGGAGCTGCGGTAGCCGTCGTTCTTGTCGCTCATCAGGTAATTGGCGAGCATCTTCCTCTTATCCTCGTCTTCAATCTCCAGAAACATCCGGGCTTCCTCCAAGGTCGGAATTCTCCCCGCTGACACGAGAAAGCTCCGCCGCAGGAAGGTCGCGTCATCCACTACCTCAGGGACCTTCAGCTTCTTCCTCTTGTAGAGGCTGGCGACATGCTTATCGATATTGAGGGCCGCCTTCTGGAGAAGGGCGAGGTCCGGGCCTTTTTCCTCTGACTTCTGAGCGAGGGCCGGAAAGGACATCCCGACGGCAATTCCTGCCGCCAGAAAGCGGAGAGTGAGAGTCATGACAGTATGCATACGGTTGACGGGTTTGCCCTTCCCATCGGAAGGAACCGCATAGCGGCAGTGAACGTGTTTCTATTCCCAAAGTCAATATACCATAAAAAACGGGGGTTCAAGCACGCGGAGGGCCCTTATGCTCCTCTCCCTACCCATATTGGGGGAGAAATCGAATCCGAGCTCTCTCCTCCTCTGCTTATTCCGTAAAAAATAACCCGCAGCCATGCCGAAAGCCACCACTTCACTGGGGCGCCCCGGTGGAAAACCATGGTGCATTGACCTTGATTTCCCGGTCTGTCACCCTCTCCGCCAGTGGCAGGAGAACTTCTCTCAACGCCACCCGGGACCACCGGATGCCTTGTGCGATGAAGCTGCCCCTTTCCCTCCGGATTTTCAACGGCCTCGCCGTTGCCCTCTTTGCGGCCTTCGCCTTCTTCCAGTATAACGACATCGACCCAACCGTCTACCATCGCGCATCAAGTCTCGATGCCGCTCTCTGGTTGGGCTTCTACGCGTTGATCTCTCTTCTCTTTGCCCTCGCTCTCCTGAAGCGGCGCGCCCCCAACTGGCTCCTTCTTCTGGGGTCCTTGGCATGCCTCGTGGAAATGGCACTCACCGGATGGGGCCTCTGGATCAACATTTTCGGCCAGGAGGAATTCACCATGATGCAGGTAAGCACGTCCTCAGAGGATCCCCGGGTAGAGCTCTCACGCGAATTTTTCGGAGCCCTCATTGCCCTCGCAGGGGTCACCCTCCTGTGGTGGCAGGGCCGCAGGTTTGGAACTGGACGCAACGCCGGATCCGGGGGCTCCTGAAAACCTTCCGGCCGCCGACCTCACTTTGTGCCTTTCTGATCCAGCCCTGCACGTTTCTTAAGCTCCTTGATCTGGTCCCGCAGATGCGCCGCCCGCTCAAATTCCAGTTTGCCAGCAGCTTCCTGCATCTCACCCTCCAGCTCGCTCAGCACGTTCACGGCATCGTAAACCGACGCCTCTTCCGCCACCAGTGAGCGATTGAGTTTCTCGGCACGGCTTTTATCGTCCTGATACTGCTGCAGACTCTCCTGCACCGCACGGACTACGCTCTGGGGAGTGATGTCATGCTTCTCGTTGTATTCCTGCTGCCTGCTGCGGCGATACTCCGTCACGTCTATCAGGCGCTGGATGGAGTCCGTGACCTCATCGCAGAAAAGTACGCATTCGCCCCTGATGTGGCGCGCCGCCCTTCCGGCGGTCTGGATCAGGCTGGTCTCGTTCCGCAGGAACCCCTCCTTGTCGGCGTCAAGAATACACACGAGAGACACCTCAGGCAGGTCCAATCCCTCCCGGAGAAGGTTGATTCCCACCAGGATGTCAAACTCGGCTGCCCTCAGCTGCCTGAGAATTTCCACCCGCTCAACGGCATCAATATCCGCGTGGATATAGCGCACCTTCAACTGGGCGCCCTGGAGATACTCACTGAGATCCTCAGCCGTTCTCTTGGTCAAGGTGGTAACCAGCACCCGCTCTCCCCTCTCACTCCGTTGCTGACACAATTCAATGGTCTCGTCGATCTGCCCCTTGAGGGGTCTGAGGGTGAGAACCGGGTCCAGCAGGCCGGTGGGCCTCACGATCTGCTCCGCAATCAACAGGTTACCCTTGCGCGTCACATCAAAGTCCTCCACCGGTTGGTCTGTCGGGCTGGGAACAATCCGTAACTGCCGCAGGCGAATCGGGTCGATCCCCTTCTCCTTATTCCCGTGAACAGGAATGCATCCCCTGTTATCGGGTCTCGAATTCACCACCTCAAAAGGCCCCGGAGTGGCACTCACATAGACGCGCTGGGTCGTCAGCTCCATGAACTCCTGAAACCGGAGCGGACGATTGTCGAGCGCACTGGGCAGCCTGAAGCCATGGTCCACCAGAGACCGCTTCCGACTCATGTCGCCCTCGTACATGCCGCGGATCTGGGGGAGGCTCACATGGCTCTCATCCATAAGCACCAGGAAGTCGTCAGGAAAGAAATCGAGAAGCGTGTAGGGCCGCTCCCCGGGGGCCCGGCCCGTGATGTGGCGCGAGTAGTTTTCAATCCCCTGGCAGAAGCCCATCTCCTGCATCATCTCAAGGTCATACTCCGTCCGCATCTTCAGCCGCTGGGCCTCGATGAGCTTGCCCTGTTTCTCGAAAAACGCGATCTGCTCATTCATCTCGGACCGGATGGCAATCATGGCCTTCTGCATCTTGTCCACGGAACTGACAAACTGCTTGGCGGGAAAGAAGGTGTGCTTGTCGACCCTCTCCATGACCGCCCCGGTCAGGACGTCGATAGTTGAAATCCGGTCCACTTCATCCCCGAAGAACTCGACCCGGATGGCGGTATCCTCAAGGTAGGCTGGATGCACTTCGACCACGTCCCCGCGAACCCGGAATCTACCCCTCCCAAAGGCGATATCGTTACGTTCAAAAAGGATGCCCACGAGCAGGCCCAGAAACTCGTCGCGACCCAGATGCTGTCCCTGCCACACCGGAACCATCATTCCCTCATAATCATCAGGAGATCCCAGTCCATAAATACAACTTACCGAGGCGACCACGAGAACATCCTCCCGGGTGAGCAGCGATCCCATGGTGCTGAGCCGCAGCCTCTCGATCTCCTCATTTACCGAGGAGTCCTTCTCGATATAAGTGTCGCTCCTCGGGATGTAGGCCTCTGGTTGGTAGTAATCAAAGTAACTGACGAAATACTCGACCGCATTGTTCGGGAAGAAATTCTTGAATTCGGAGTATAGCTGGGCTGCCAGGGTCTTGTTGTGGCTCATCACAAGCGTGGGTCTCCCAATCCGCTCGACGATGTTGGCCATGCTGAAGGTCTTCCCGGATCCCGTGACCCCGAGCAACGTCTGGTGACGATTACCCGCCTCGAGAGACCGGACCAATTTTCCCACAGCCTGTTCTTGGTCGCCCTTGGCGCCATACTCGCTGACCAGTTGAAAGGACACGGGCAACCTCTACGCCCAGGTGCACCGCATTGCAAACTCCGCGGACTCCAGCTCACCGCGACCCGGAGGCTGGCAATAAGAGAGGCGCCACAGCTTCCCAATTGAAACATGGCGCCCCCCTTACCTTGCCTTGTCAGTCGAATAAGTGCCCGCTACCACCCGGGCACGTTCTGCTATAATTACCGGGAAGATAGTCATTCCCCCCGGCTGGGTTCCGTCGGCGGGACTCAGGACGAACACGCTCTGAAGCCCCGTGGCACACCCGGATTAAGGAGCTGCACACGAGTTCCAGTTCGCAGTCCGAGCCTGCATACTGTCCTGCCATCGAAAATTCTTCCGCCCCGCCCAGCTGACTCGCTCCTAGGCCGTCCAGCAGCCGGTCACGATGCACCGAGCGCGCGAACACGTCAGGGCCGTGAAGGACCTTGGAAGTGGAATGGACAACGAGATTCAGCATGGAAAACGAGCGGGGCTCTCAAGACTCGTGGCAGAAACTGTGCCACTCCTGCCCATCTTGCACTTAACAAGCTCATAATGAGGGATCTGTAAATTTACTACAGAAAAGTTAATATAATTTTCCTCACCCGGATCACGGTAGGTTTTACCAACCCTCCCGCGGTGATTTGTAACTTTTACAGGGTTATCGTGGCCGCCTAGGGAACCAGTCCCATCCCTTGCAACGCATATTCCACGTCCGCAGGTCGGAGCGGCTTGGGGAGGTAGCCATTCATGCCTGCATTGAGACACCTTTCCCGGTCGGCCTCGAACACATTCGCGGTCATCGCAATGATCGGTATGGTCGACGTCTCCCCACCGCCCTCACCCGCCCGGACTAAGCGGGTGGCCTCAACCCCATTAAGCTCGGGCATGTTCATATCCATGAGGATCGCCTCAAACCTGTGGCCTTCCTGTAATTTTGCAATAGCCTCCCGGCCATTCCCCACGGTGTGGACCTCGAAACCGAACCTCTGCAGGATCAGGCCGGCTAACCGCGCATTGATCGGATTATCCTCGGCCACCAGGATCAATCGCGTAACCGCCGGCTCCTCCTTCCGGTTGGTTCCTGATGGTGGAGGGGTGAGAGCCGGGAGACCCCGGTCCAGCACCGAGCTGAGAGCCCGGAACATCTCACGCTGGCGCACTGGCTTGAAGAGAACCTGTCGGAATCCTGCCGCCAGCGCATGCTCCTTCTCCCCGCTCAACCGTGCAGATGTCACCAGGATCATCGGAGGAAGGAGAGACCCTGCTGCCTCCGCCGCCAGCCGGGCGAACTCCAGTCCGTCCATGGCAGGCATCATCATGTCGCAGAAGATCACGTCATAGTGGGCAATGCCAAGCTGCCGCAGGCCCTGCTGTCCGCTGTCCACCACATCACTCTCAAGACCCCACGCCAGCAGACGCCGCCGCAGAAAGCGCTGGTTGATCTCGTTATCATCAATTACCAGCGCCCGCCGGCCATGAAACTGGCCCTTGTCCTCAATCACCGCAAAGGCACTCGACTGCCCAATCCGCAGGGGCATGGTAAAACGGAACTCCGCCCCCTCGCCCACCCGCGAACTTGCAGAGATCTCGCCTCCCATCCGCTCCACGAGGCGCTTGCAGATTGCCAGGCCCAGTCCTGATCCTCCGAACTTCCTCGTCGTCGAAGCGTCCTCCTGCTGGAACGGCTCGAAAAGGCTCTCCGCCTTCGCGGGATCGAACCCCACCCCCGTGTCCCGCACCGCGAGCTCAAGAAACTGTCCGGGCACCACCCGTCCATGGATCCCAACCACACCCCGGGAAGTGAATTTCAGGGCATTGGACACAAGGTTCAGCAGAATCTGCTTCACCCGTCCGACATCCCCCGACACCACCGCGGGAATGTCATCCTGCAGCTCGTAGGTCAACTCCACCCCTTTTTCCGAGGCCTTGGCGGCCTGCAGGCCGAGGACCTCCTCGACACAATCGTTGAGCTCGAAATCAACCTGCTCCAGCTCCAGACGTCCACTCTCGATCCGGGAAAAGTCGAGAAGGTCATTGATGATATTGAGCAGGAGATCCCCACTGGTGTGGATCAGCCCGAGGTTCTCTCTCTGCTCCTCCGTCAACTGCGAGTCGAGCAGTAATTCCGTGTAGCCGATGATCCCGTTAAGCGGAGTCCGGATCTCATGACTCATCATCGCGAGGAACATCGACTTGGCCTGCTCCGCCCGTTCTGCTTCCTCTCTTGCGAGGTTGATATCCCTGAGGGCCTTCACCCTCTCCCTGACATCACGCACGATCCCATGCACGAGGGTCCGGCCCTCATACTTCACCCGCCCCCACACCACTTCTACCGGGAGGAAGGATCCATCCGCCCGTCGTAACTGAGCCTCGCTCCGGCTGTGGCCCGTCCGCTGGACCTCATTGAGGGCCTGCCCGGACACATCAAAGGTCATCAGGCGCGAGACGTACATGCCGCGGAGCTCCTCCCGGGAAAATCCGGACATCCGAACCGCGGTGTCATTCACCTCTACGAAGGCCCCGAACCCATCCAGCAGGATGATTCCATCTACGGAGGCATTGAAGAACACCTTGAACTTCTCGTCATCCCGGTCCCGAAGGTTCCAACCCTGTTCCTGGGCTCGCCGGTCGAGCTGCTCTTTCAGGTAGGCCAGTTCCCCAGTCGCGTCCTCAAGGCGCTGTAAAGCCTCCAGGCGAGCCGCCTGCTCCGCCTCCAACCGGGCCTGCCACTGCGCGGCCTCGTCCATGAGCTCACGTGGGGCCTCACTCACATCAATCCGTGCCGCTTCAACTTGTTGTAAATGGACTTCTCCGTCACCTCGAGCCGCCGCGCAGTCTCGGCCTTGTTGCCCTTACAGAGCGCGAGGGTCTGGACAAGGGCCTCTCTCTCGAGGTCGGACAGGGCGATGCCACCGATCCCGGCGGGCACCCGCCCCGAGGGTTCACTCCCCCGGACAGCCGCAGGCAGATCCTCCACCGAGATCATTCCGTCCTCGCAAAATGCTGCTGCGCGCTCGAGCACATTCTCAAGCTGGCGCACGTTCCCGGGCCAGTCGTATGACTGCATCGCGGCAAGGGCCTGCTTGGAAAGCCTGGCCTTCCGTCGTCCGGCCTGCGGCGCAATCCGGCCCAACATCGCCTCGCTCAATTCCCGGAGCTCCTCGAGCCGTTCCCGCAGCGGAGGCACCTCGATCGGAATGACACTCAGCCGGTAGAAAAGGTCCTCCCGAAACTGTCCCTCCTTCATCCGCTGCTCAAGATCGAGATTGGTTGCGGCGATGATTCGCACGTCCGCCTCCAGCGTCTCTTCCCCACCCAACCGCTGGAACTGGCGTTCCTGCAGGACATTCAGGAGCTTGGGCTGCAGGTCGATCGGCAGGTCACCAATCTCATCGAGAAAGAGCGTACCGCCCCTGGCCATCTCGATCTTGCCCCGGCGGCGGCGCACCGCGCCGGTGAAGGCTCCCTTCTCATGGCCAAAGAGTTCACTCTCCAGCAGCTCGCGTGGAAGCGCCGGGCAGCTCACCGTCACGAAGGGCTGCTCCCTGCGCTCACTCTTGGCATGAACATGGCGGGAGAGCATCCCCTTACCGACCCCGCTTTCCCCGGTCAGCAGGATCGTCGCATCGAGGGAAGCCACCTTCTCGGCCTGACCCACCACCTCCTTCATCGCCTCCGACTCTGCCACGATCTGAACCGCAGGCCCTCGTCCCCCCAGCGCCTCCCGCAGCTGCTCGTTCTCCAACTCCGCCCGGCGCAGGCGCTTCGCATTTCGGAGCACCGCGAGCAACTCTTCCGGATCAAAAGGTTTCGTCAGATAATCAAGGGCCCCCATCTTCATCGCCTTCACCGCCTCCGCCGCCTCGTCCACCGAGGTCAGCACTATCGCCGGCACCCCGGGGTGCTCGCGTCCCAACCGTTCGAGCGCCCCGAAGCCATCGAGCACCGGCATCTGGAGATCGAGTAACACCACATCGGTATCCTCAGTCACCAGCTCAAGAGCTTCTGCGCCATTCTCCCCGCAGCTCACCGCGAAGCCTCCCCGCTCGGCGTGCATCGTCAGCAGGTTCCGGACGGTTTCATCATCGTCGGCAAGGACGAGCTTGGAGGTCTCCGCAGACACTTAGGATATCTTAACTATATCAGCCTGAATTCCCACCACAAACTCTGGGGCAAACCAGCACCTTTCCCCTGACCCTTGGGCACCTATAACCCGACCCGGTGGCCCCATCGGCCCCGACACCTTCCCGGCCGGCTCGTCCCTTGCTCTTTGCCCCGCGCCGCCCGGGGCCTATACTCCTTGCCGTGTCCCTCCTCAATCACGCCCAGCTCGATGCCATGGCGGCTGGCCAGCCAGATCTTCTTCTTCCCATCGTGCGGGACTTCGCCTCGCACGGCCTGGACCAGCTGGTCAACCTTCAGGCCACCCTCGCGGACAACCGGATTGAGGAGGGCCGCGGGATCCTCCATCAACTCAAGGGCTCCGCAGGCACGATGGGCATGGCCCGGTTTGCAGACCGCTGCCGCGAATGCGAGGAGCAACTCGCAGGTAGTCAGGATCCCGAGCGCCTTCTGGAACTTGCCTCCCTCCTGCAGGAATCAGTCGTGCATGCCATCGCCCATCTTGAGGGACCCTCGTAAGTGACCCCGGTTCCCGAGGAGGCGGATCTCAGGGCTTCTGATTGAAATTTTCTCCCAAGTGCCCATCGTCCCGCTTCCTTTCCATCATGAACCGATACCTGCTCGTCACCCTTGTCGTAGTCAGCAGCCTGTTTCCGACGGCCTCCCCCACGCGCGCGAACGAAGCCCACCTCCTCCAGTGTGGCCACTGTGCCATGATGGCCCGGCTCCACGCCCGTCAGCTCGCCGCTGCGGAGCAAGGAAAGGCGCCTCGAAACAGCTATGCCCCGGATCGCTTCGTGGACATTGTGCACCTGAAGCTCGACGTCACACCCAGCTTCAAAGAGCGCTCCCTCGCCGCCACTGCGATTCTCGACTTCGCTCCCATTGCCAAGCCCCTCAAGCAATGGCGCCTCAACGCCACCGGCCTGGACATCAGGGAGATCACCTCCTCGCACGCCATTCAGGCCACCCAGTCGACCGACACCCACCTCGAGATCACCTTCCGGGATCCCATTCCCGCGGGGGAGGACGCCCGGGTCACCATCACCTACAACGCCGCCCCGGAAAAGGGTCTCTACTTCCGCACCGCTGAAATGGGCTACCCGGCCGGTGACACCCAGCTCTGGACCCAGGGTGAACCCGAGGACCACCAGCACTGGTTTCCCAGCCACGACTACCCCAATGAGAAATTCACCACCGAGATGATCTGCCATGTCCCCGAGGGGATGGAAGCCCTCTCCAACGGGCGCCTCCTCTCCCGTAAGAAGAACGAGGAGACCGGCCTCGTGGCCTTCCACTGGTTCCAGGACAAGGTCCACGTCAACTACCTCGTCACTCTCCTTGCCGGCTACTTTGCCAAAATGGAGGGCAAACACGGAGAGCTCCCCGTCGCCCTTTATGTACCGCCCTCCGAGAAGGGCCAGCTCGCCAACACCTTCCGCGACACCATCAAGATCCTCGACTACTTCGAGCGGGAGATCGGGGTCCCCTACCCCTGGGACAAGTATTACAACGCCTGTGCCATCGACTACATGTGGGGGGGCATGGAAAACACCAGCCTGACCACCCTGACCACCCGGACCCTCTTCACTGACGCCACCGAGAACCTCCGGAGCAGCCGTGGCCTCGATGCCCATGAAGTCGCCCACCAGTGGTTCGGTGACCTCGTCACCTGCCGCGACTGGAGCCATCTCTGGCTCAACGAGGGCTTCGCCACCTACTACTCCCTCCTCTACGACCGGGAACTTCTTGGTAACGACTACTTCAAGCACGGCCTCCACGGCAACGCCCGCGGGATCTTCGGTAACGACAAGGATATTACCCCCATCGTCCACCAGGGCTACAGCAACCCCTCACAGCAGTTCAGCTTCCGGGCCTACCCCAAAGGAGGCTGGGTCCTCCACATGCTGCGCTCCGAACTCGGTGAGGACCTCTTCCGCAAATGCGTGAAGACCTATCTCGAACGCCACCAGTACAAAACCGTGGTCACCCAGGACCTCGTGGAGATCTTCGAGGAACTCAGTGGGCGCTCCCTCTCCCAGTTCTTCGACCAGTGGGTCTACCTCTCCGGCTACCCCGAGATCAAGGTCAGCTACTCCTGGGACGAACTGACGAAACAGGTCAAGCTCTCCATCAACCAGGTCCAGATGACCAACGAGAAGCGCCCCTTCTTCCGTTTCAAGCTCCCGGTCAAGTTCCTCGTCGGAGACCAGACCGAGCTACGCACCATCGAGATCTCCAAGGAGCGCGAGGACTTCTACCTTCCCCTCGCGACCGCCCCCCGGGTCGTGCGCTTCGACCCCGAGGTCACCGTTCTCGCCAAAATCAACTTCGATCCCAGTGAGAAGATGCTCCTCGCCCAGCTCGCGGACCAGACCGACGTGATCGGCCGTCTCCTCGCCGTCCAGCAACTGGGCAAGAAGAAGAACAAGGTTGCCCTCGAACACCTCGGTAAGGTCCTCAGGGAAGACCCCTTCTTCGCCGTGCGCAAGGCCGCTGCCGAAGGCCTCGCCGCCATGCGCACCCCGGAATCCTTCGCCGCCCTCGAAAGCTCTCTTGACCAACCCGACGCCCGGGTGAGGCAGTCCGTTGTCCGGGGCCTCACCAAGTTCTACAGCGACGAAGCCTACAACGTGCTCAAGGCCATCGCCGAGCGCGAAGCCAACCCGGGGATCCGCACCGTGGCCATCGGCGGAGTGTCCGCCTACGCCAAGGCGGGCCTGCGCCCCTACCTCGTCGGCCTCCTCACCGCGGACTCCTACCAGAACACCATCGCCAGCGAGGCCATCGCCGGCATGCGTAAGCAGGACGATTCCTTCTACGTTGAGCCCCTCCTCCGCCACCTCCAGACAGAGGAAGCCTCCTTTCCCAGCCGCAGCTTCGGCCAGGCCCTGCGCACCCTCGCCTACCTTGCCCGGCACAAGGACAACAAGGATGCGGTCCGCGATTTGCTCCTCAGCCATGTCGACCACCTCAAGAACTCCGTGGCCACCGCCGCCATGGGAGCCCTCGGAGAACTACGCGACCCCCGGGCCATCCCCGTCCTCACCACCTTCGTGGCCGCCGACTCCGAGTCCCCCGAAGGCAAGGCCGCCCAGGCTGCAATCGACCAGATCCGTAAGAACGAGGCTCCCGGACAGGCCCCCACAGAGGTCAGCAAACTACGCGGCCAGGTCCAGGACCTCGAGAAACAACTCAAGAGCCTCTCCGGGGACTTCAAGGCCCTCCAGGAGCGCCTCAAGCAGTCCCTCACTCCTCCCGAGGAAGAACCGAAGAAGGACGAGAAGGAGAAGAAGTAAGCTCCCTCTCCTCGCGCACCCGGGCCTCAGGAGGACTCACGAAGCCGGTGCCGGCGCCGTAGATAGCTCAGCGCCCCGAAGGCCGCGAGGTTGAAAACAACCAGGCCGATCAGGAGCGGCTTGTGATCCCGCACCTCTCCGACTGCACTGACCTCCCTGGGCTCCTCCGAGTCAAAGAGCACCCGGTCGAGATTGCGCTGGATGATCGCACTGTCCGCGGTGATCTCCTCCACCTCCAGCAGCCGATCCCAGTTCCGGCGGAAGAGCAGGTCATAGCCCGGGTTGCCTTCCTTCACTTGGCAAGAGCAGGCCCCACACAAATACTCACTGGCCGCCACGATGCGCTCCGGGGTCATCTGGGACGCGGTGAGACCCCCGAAGGTCCGGCCCCTCCCAAACAGAGGCACCAGCAAAGGCTCTCCCGGGATCCGGTTTCCTGACCGCATCAGCATCGATAGAAAGAGAGCCTCAGCCGGGGCATCCGCAGGGACCACCTCCGTCACAAAGTCGATCTTGAGGGGAATCCCCGAGCGCAGGATGTTGTCCGGATCGATATTCTCGAACTCCTTGTTGAAATCCTCGCGCCGGATGACCCCCTCCGGGATTTCGAGGGTGGCCTCTGCCTGCTTCACCCCGGCCTCCATCACCTCCCGGGCCGCGGCATCCTTCGTCGCGTCTCCGGACTCTACCAGCACCCAGACCGCCGACGCCCCTTTCAGGAGGTGCGCGCCACAGCGCTGCCTCAGCGGGGAATCCAGCAAGCGGTTCAGATTCTCCTCCGTGGCCTCCCCGGTCCACACGGGCGTCTTGCTCTTCCAACTTGCCGGTGGCATCAGGATCAGGGTGGGCCCCTCCCCTGCATGCTCAAGAGCCGGCAGGGACACCAGCTCGGCCTCCGTCAGCGTCTCCAAGTTGACCCGCTGCAACCTCAAGTTGATCGCCTGGGGATCGCCCTGCAGTTCCTCCGCGAGGGCTTCCAGCGCTTCCCCGATCGATCCCGTCAGCTCGCCCTCGGACGTCACTACAAGCGCGAACTGATCCGCCGGCCAGCGCTCCAACGCAAAACGGAAGACCGGGACCTGACAGGCCATCACTAATGTGACCGAAGCAAGCAATCCTGTCAGCACGCTTCGTCCCTTCATTGCAACCAGTCTCACTTCCACTCTCTCTCAAGTCGAGCCTTGCCTGACGGCACCACCTCCTCCTAGCGTGGACACAGCATGATGCTTCCAGTCAGGTTCTCCGCCCTCCCCGCGCTCCCCATCCTTTTCCTTCTGGCCACCTCCTTTTTTCCCGCCGGGGCCAATGACACCGCCTTCGGTGGTTCGGCCGCCAGCCCCTATCCTGTCCACACCAAGGAAGTGCGTATGGTCTCGGAAGACATCACCATCCGCAGCGACGCCCGGACTGGCAACTGGCTCTACACCTGCGAATTCGTCTTCGAGAACCTCTCGGAAGAACCCGTTTCCATCCTCATGGGAATGCCCTTCTCCGCTATGACCGCCGACGCGGAGGAAGCGGAATTCATGGTCACTCCATCAGGCGGAAACAAGATCGCCCCGGGGAAACCCATGGTCTGGGACTTCACTGCCGCGGTCGACGGCAAGCGAGTGGCCGTCACCGCAGGCAAGCCCACCGTAAACCCGAAAATCAAGGACCTTAATTACATGGCTGCCTACACCTGGCCCATGCACTTCGCAGGCCGCAGCAGCAGCAAGGACCGCCCAACCTCGAGACCGGGACGGGCCCCACGGGTCCACCACGGCCAAAAAAGGAAGAATCAAGCCATCCGGCGCGTGCGTAACACCTACACCCTGGCCCCCACCGAGAGCGCCGGAAACATTCACCTCGACTACATCCTGAAAACCGGTGGCCTGTGGCACGACGGCAGGATCGGGCACTCCCGCCTCCGGGTCATCCACGAGAATACGAGGTTCCTTCTCCCTCCGAACCGTCCCAAGCATAAGCCTTACCTCTCTGGCTACATCGCTCCCGCGGGCTACAAGATCCGGTCCGGCGACGGCCCCCTCGTCATCGAATGGGACCTCCGTGACTTCGCACCCAAGGAAGACCTGGAGGTCATCTTCCGCCATCGCGAACTCATGATCATGGATCACACCCAAACCGTCTTCTCCGGGGCTACCGACCGGGCTCAGGGGCTCAGGAGACTCCGCAACCTTCCCTACGCTGCCCACGGATACTCCTTCAAGAACAAGACCCTCCGGGACTACTTCGCCACCCTCTGGTATCCCATGCACGACCCATCCTTCAAGGAATCCGACTTCTCCAAGATGTCCCGCCAGCTGATCGCCGACGCCAAGCGCGAGGAGGCAAAAATGAAGCGCTAACCTCTTCGTACGCCGGTCGTGAAAACACTCCTCCCCTGCCTACCAGCTCTCCTCCTCGTCGCCTGCGGCCCAGTCAAGGACGAGAGCCCGCAGGCAACGGCCCCCGCACAAGCGCAGGAGGCCCCCGTCGCCGACCAGCATCCGGCCGGCACCCGCTTCCATCCCGTCAAGGGACTCTCCCACCAGATCATCGGCAACCGCGAGGTCATGACCGCCTCCGTCAACGGCCGGGAGATCACCGCCACCCTCACCTGGAGACCCTACCGCGCGGACCTCGATGGAGAAGTCGCAACCTGGTATCTGTCTCTTATACACATCTGACGCTGCCGACGAATAGAGAGGTGTAGATCTCGGTGGTCGCCGTATCATTA
>CAXEFH010000051.1:0-15989 GCA_963989605.1 uncultured Roseibacillus sp.
AATGATACGGCGACCACCGAGATCTACACCTCTCTATTCGTCGGCAGCGTCAGATGTGTATAAGAGACAGCACCAACGATGAAAATTTCCCGCGAATCAGCGACTACAGCCCGGCGCGCTTTCCGCTTGTGTGTTGACGGTGACAAAGTAAATGACGATAAGCTGCGGGGAGTATTCAAGAAAATTGCCCAAGCAAAGCCGCGTGGATGGCAGGCGATTCTACATGAACTGAAAAGGCTCATCCGGCTTGAGTTAGAGCGGCGTCAGGTCGTCGTAGAAAGTGCTACCTCGTTGGACGACTCCTCAAAGGACAGGATTAAGGACAGCCTCTCCCGCCAATATGGTGGTGATCTCACTTTTGAGTTCAAGGTCACTCCGGAACTGCTAGGCGGCACGCGGGTGCGGGTCGGCAATGATGTTTGGGATGGCAGTGTTAAGACCCGCCTTGATCGTCTCACCAATGCCCTTTAATCACTCTCTAATTTAATTTCTCTCTCAAATTTATTTTTCACTCTTATGAGCAATATCCTTCAGGAACTGGAACAGGAAATCGCAAACATCTCTGCGGGGGTCGCAAAGACCAATGTCGGCACTGTCCGTGAAATTGGTGATGGTGTCGCCAAGGTCGAGGGCCTCAGCGAGGTGCAACTGAACGAGATGATCGAGTTTCCGGGAAATCTCTTCGGTCTGGCCCTTAACCTCGAGGAAGGTGAGGTAGGTGTCGTGATGCTTGGGGAATCGAGGCATATCGCGGAAGGGGATGAATGCCATACTACCGGGAAGCTGCTCTCCGTGCCGGTGGGCAAAGGGCTCCTTGGGAGGGTGGTGGACGCCCTCGGCCGTCCGGTGGACGGCAAGGGAGATGTTCAATCCGACGATAATTACCCGGTGGAGAAAATTGCTCCTGGAATCATTAAAAGGAAATCAGTGAGCGTGCCGGTTCAGACGGGCATTGCAGCAATTGACGCCATGATTCCGATTGGCCGGGGGCAGCGAGAGCTCATTATTGGAGACCGCTCTACGGGCAAGACGACCATTGCGGTGGATACCATCATTTCGCAGGCGCAGCAAAACAAGGCCGCCAAGGAGGGCTCCCTGAAGAATCACAAGCCACTCTATTGTGTTTACGTGGCGATAGGCCAGAAGCAGTCCAACATTGCCCGGACCATCTCGACCCTGGAGAAAGCCGGGGCCATGGAAAACACCATCGTAGTCGCAGCTTCCGCCTCCGATTCCGCTACCAATCAGTTCCTGGCGCCGTATGCGGGTTGTGCGATGGCGGAGTATCTCATGGATCAGGGAGAGGATGTTCTGATTGTGTATGATGATCTCTCGAAGCAGGCGGTTGCCTACCGCCAGGTTTCGCTTGTGCTTCGTCGGCCCTCGGGTAGGGAAGCTTACCCAGGGGACGTCTTTTACCTCCACAGCCGCCTGCTGGAGCGCTCCGCTCGTCTCTCCGATGCGGAGGGCGGAGGGTCCATTACGGCGCTTCCCATTATTGAGACCCAGGCCGGAGACGTTTCGGCCTACATCCCAACCAACGTTATTTCGATTACTGATGGTCAGATCTTCCTTGAGACCGACCTTTTCTACCAGGGCATCCGACCTGCCATTTCGGTGGGTCTCTCGGTGTCGAGGGTGGGGTCTGCTGCCCAGACCAAGGCGGTCAAGAAGGTATCGGGAACTACTAAGCTTGATCTGGCCCAGTTCCGGGAGCTTCAGGCCTTCGCCCAGTTTGGTTCTGATCTCGATGACGCTACTAAGGCCAAGATCGAGCGGGGTGAACGCATCGTGGAGCTGTTTAAGCAGAACCAGTACAGCCCTCTGGGGCTTGACCTGGAGGTCGCTACCCTCTGGGCCATGCAGAACGGATATTTCGATGACGTGGAGGTGAAGAGGATTAAGGAATGCCAGGAGGCCCTCGAGGAATTCCTTTCGACCCGGAAGGCGGATCTTCTCCAACTGATTCTCGACGAAAAGGCTCTCACGGATGATGTGGTCAGCGGACTGGAGACGGCCCTGAAGGACTTCAAGGCCTCTTGGAGCTAGGGATCTGCAGGGCAACCTTCTCGCCTATTCAACCAATCAACCAATAGTAGGCTCCTACAGAAAAAGATCACGGTTTCCTGAAGAATGGCCAACCTCCGCGACATCCGCCGACGAATCAAGTCGGTCAAAAATACTTCGCAGATCACCAAGGCGATGCAACTGGTGGCGGCTGCGAAGATGAAAAAGGCGCAGGATCAGGCCCTTGCAGGGCGGGATTATGCGGATCGCCTGAATAGGGTTCTGGTGGACCTCAAGGAAAACCTCACCGAAGAAGAGCATGTCCTGCTCAAGAAACAGGCGGGAAAAAAGGAGCTCCTGCTGGTTGTTTCGACCGACAAGGGGCTTTGTGGCGGGCTAAATACGAACCTCCTGAAGAAAGTGAGAGCGGAGGTGGGAGAAGACACTGAGATCGTTACCGTTGGCCGCAAATTGCGAATGGCTCTCGGCAAACTCGGGCACAACATTGTCTCCGACTGGGAAGTAGCAGACCCCACTCCGTTTGCAGATGCGAAGCCTCTCGGGACTTACCTCACTGAACAATTTCTGAGTGGAGAATATAGCTCTGTCAAAGTGGCGTTCACCAACTTTGAAACCACTCTGACCCAGACCCCATGGATCCAGCAGCTTCTCCCGGTGGAAGACTCCAAGCTGGCAGAGAAGCGATCTTACGAGGGCATGGGTGAAGGTGCCGAGGTAGGCGAGACAGACCATACCCGGGATTACATTTTTGAGCCGAGCCCGGATGGGGTGCTCGACAGGCTGCTCCCGCTCTATCTGAACTATCAGGTCTACCAGATGATTCTCGAAGGCCGGGCTTCAGAGCATTCGGCCCGGATGGTCGCCATGAAGGCGGCAACCGATAACGCAGAGCAGATGATCAAGGACCTCACCCTCGAATACAACAAGGTGCGTCAGGCAGCGATCACATCCGAACTTCTTGAGATCACCACCGCCATGAAAGCGATGGAGTAGAGGGCCCGAACAAAGATTTTTTCATACAACAAACTCTTCCCAGACGAACCCGCCGACAATTATGAGCAATACTGGAACTATCGTGCAGATCATTGGCGCCGTGGTGGACGCCGATTTCTCGAATGCTGAGAAACTTCCTGCCATCTATAACGCCCTAGAGGTGACCTATGATCTTTATGGGTCAGAAACGACTCTGGTCCTTGAAGTGCAGCAGCACTTGGGGGATGGCTGGGTCCGGGCGGTGGCGATGACAACCACGGACGGATTGAAGCGGGGCATGTCCGTTGAGGATACCGGGAACCCGATCACGGTGCCGGTAGGCAGTGGTGTACTGGGACGGATCTTCAATGTGACCGGTGATGAGGTGGACGGATTTGGACCAGTGCCCCATGAAAAGCGCTACCCGATTCATGCGCCTGCTCCGCCCCTTATCGACCAGTCAACCTCTGCCGAAATCCTTGAAACCGGGATCAAGGTGATCGACCTGATCTGCCCCTTCACCAAGGGGGGAAAGGTTGGGGCCTTCGGTGGCGCTGGTGTTGGCAAGACCGTGGTCATCATGGAGCTCATCAATAACATTGCGAAGAACCACGGCGGCTACTCCGTGTTTGCCGGGGTGGGCGAGCGGACACGGGAAGGAAACGACCTGTGGATGGAAATGATCGAGGCAGGGGTCATCAATGCTGAAAAGGATTCGGATGGGGAGCTTAAGCTTGATGAGCACGGCATGCCAACTGTGATCAGCGAGGGGTCCAAGGTTGCCCTTACCTACGGACAGATGAATGAGCCTCCGGGAGCCCGTCTCAGGGTCGCCCTCTCTGCCCTCGCGATGGCGGAGTACTTTCGGGATGAGGAGAATCAGGACGTGCTGCTCTTTGTGGACAATGTGTTCCGCTTTTCCCAGGCGGGGTCCGAAGTGTCTGCACTGCTGGGAAGAACTCCCTCCGCAGTGGGATATCAGCCGACCCTCGCAGAGGAAATGGCCGGCCTGCAGGAGCGGATCACTTCCACCAACAAGGGCTCGATTACGTCCTTCCAGGCAGTTTACGTACCCGCGGATGACCTGACAGACCCTGCGCCCGCCAACACCTTCGCCCACCTTGATTCCACGGTGGTGCTGGAGCGTTCTCTGGCGGAGCTTGGAATTTATCCAGCGGTGGATCCTCTCGCCTCCGTCTCCACTGCCCTGGCACCTGACGTGGTGGGCGAGGAGCACTACCGGGTAGCGCGTGGGGTTCAGGGTGTGCTGCAGCGTTACAAGGACCTGCAGGACATCATTGCGATTCTGGGAATGGATGAGCTCTCAGACGAGGATAAGCTGACGGTGTTCCGGGCCCGGAAAATCCAACGCTTCCTTTCGCAGCCCTTCAGTGTAGCAGAGGTCTTCACCGGAACTCCAGGCGTCTACGTGTCGGTCGATGATACCGTCAAGGGCTTCGCCGAGATCCTTGATGGGAAGCACGATGAGGTTCCGGAAAGTAACTTCTATATGAAGGGCGCGATCGATACGGTCGAAAAAGAATAGGGAACTGTCACAACCTCTGCAGGGACACCAGATACCGGTCAGCCAATGCCATTACTCCTCGAAATTGTTACCCCCGAGCGGAAGTTTTTTTCTGGTGAGGTAGAAAGTGTCTATCTACCCGGAACAGAGGGAGAACTGGGTGCGCTTCCTGGACACGCCCCACTGGTGACCGGCGTGAATCCCGGAGAACTTCGTTATACGGTTGATGGAACAGTTGAGGAGCTAGCCGTTGGCTCTGGATTCGCGGAAGTCACACAGGAACAGATTACCATTCTGACCGACCTTGCGGTGACCGACAGTGAGATCGATGAGAAAAAGGTTGAGGAAGCCATGAAGCGGGCAGAGGAGTCTCTCGCGAGTATCGAGGCCTCTGATAATGCGGAGGAGGTCGCAGCAATTCAGGCCTCCATCTCCAAGTCGATGGCTCAGTTGAATCTGAAGAGGAAACGCCGGAGTATTTAGGGAGCGTTGCAAGAAGGATGTAAGGGGGGAGGGTTGTTCACAAATTGCCAAAAAAGGCACGTTTTCTGACCGAGGGATGTCTTTTTCTCGGGCTGAGCTTGACCGAGGAGCAGGGGCTTGGCAGTAAAACGAAAGTTTAGGCCAGACTAGCCGAATGCCAAAGGACGAGAGCCTGCAAAAAATCCTGTTAATTGGGTCGGGACCGATCGTAATCGGTCAGGGGTGTGAATTCGACTACTCCGGGACACAAGCGTGCAAGGCATTGCGGGAAGAGGGCTACGAAGTGGTCCTGGTCAACTCTA
Source organism: uncultured Roseibacillus sp. (assembly GCA_963989605.1). GTDB lineage: Bacteria > Verrucomicrobiota > Verrucomicrobiia > Verrucomicrobiales > Akkermansiaceae > Roseibacillus_B. The sequence continues at coordinate 5,311 of CAXEFH010000051.1, forward strand.
ATCCGGCCACGATCATGACCGATCCGGAGTTTGCGGACCGGACCTACATTGAACCGATCACCCCCGAGGTGATCCGTAAGATCATTGAAAAGGAAAAACCGGATGCTCTGCTGCCAACTCTGGGTGGACAGACGGCACTCAATGCCTCCATGGACCTGTGGCACAGCGGGGCTCTTGAGGAGCTTGAGGTCCGAATGATCGGAGCCAATGCAGATGCGATCGCCAAGGGAGAGGACCGCCTTCTTTTCAAGGAGGCCATGTTGAAGATTGGTCTCGACCTGCCACAGTCTGGGGTAGTCCACACCATGGAGGATGCGCGTAGCGTGGCGGAGGACATCGGTTGTTTTCCCCTCATTATCCGGCCCGCCTATACCCTCGGTGGCAGTGGAGGTGGGATCGCCTATAACAAGGAAGAATTTGAAACCATCGTGGCGAGGGGACTGGATCTCTCCCCGGTCACGGAGGTCCTCGTGGAAGAGAGCCTGCTGGGCTGGAAAGAGTATGAGATGGAGGTCATGCGGGACTGTGCAGACAACTGTGTTGTCATCTGCTCGATTGAGAATCTTGATCCCATGGGCGTTCATACCGGTGATTCCATTACGGTAGCGCCGGCCCAGACCTTGAGTGACCGGGAATACCAGATCATGCGGGATCAATCCTTCGCGGTGATCCGGGAGATCGGTGTGGAGACCGGTGGATCGAATATTCAATTTGCGGTGAACCCTGCGGATGGCCGTGTTGTTGTCATCGAAATGAATCCCCGGGTTTCCCGGTCCTCGGCCCTGGCCTCCAAGGCGACCGGCTTCCCGATCGCGAAGATTGCCGCCAAGCTGGCAGTGGGTTACACGCTCGACGAGCTTCCCAACGATATCACCCGGGAGACGCCAGCCAGCTTTGAACCGACGATTGATTACGTGGTGACCAAGGTCCCCCGTTTTACCTTCGAGAAATTTCCTGCTGCCGATCCCGTCCTGACAACCCAGATGAAGTCGGTTGGGGAGGCCATGAGTATCGGCCGAACCTTCAAGGAGAGCATGCAGAAGGCTCTTCGTTCACTGGAGACAGGTCGGCATGGTTTCGGCTATGATGGCAAGGATCCCGTGAGCCCTTCCCGGGAGGATATAGAGCGTAAGTTGCATGTTCCCAACAGTGAACGGATTTACTGGATCAAGGTTGCTTTCGAGCACGGATGGAGCGTGGAAGAACTTTTCGAGGCGACCCAGATTGACCGGTGGTTCCTTGTGCACCTGAAAGAGATCGCGGATGAGGGAGCTAATCTGGCAGAACTTGATTTGCGGCGCGCGAAAAAACTGGGCTTCTCGGACAGGCAGATCGCCCATGCCCGGGGAGAATCCGAGGATTCGGTGAGGGAAAAGAGAAAAGGGGTCGGCATTCTCCCAACCTACCGCCTGGTCGATACCTGTGCGGCGGAATTCGAGGCCTACACGCCCTACTATTACTCTACCTTCGGGGACGAAAACGAGGCCCGGGATTCGGAGCAGAAGAAGATCATTATTCTTGGGGGAGGCCCCAACAGGATTGGGCAAGGGATTGAGTTTGATTACTGCTGCGTGCACGCTTCGTTCGCGCTTAAGGAACTCGGGTACGAGACCGTGATGGTCAACTCAAACCCCGAAACGGTCTCAACGGACTACGATACGAGCGACAAGCTGTTCTTTGAGCCGCTTACGCTTGAGGACGTCCTTAACATCTGCGACCAGGAACAGCCTGATGGGGTGATCGTTCAGTTTGGTGGTCAGACCCCTCTCAACCTTGCGGCAGATCTCGAACGACATGGAGTTCCGATCATTGGAACGTCTCCCAAATCCATTGAGCTTGCAGAGGACCGGAAACATTTCTCGGCTCTTCTTGATGAGCTGGGCCTGAAGCAGGCCGAGGCGGGCACGGCGGTTTCTGAGGATGAGGCTGTCGAGGTTGCGGGCAGGATCGGATACCCTGTTCTCGTGCGTCCCTCCTTCGTGCTGGGCGGGCGGGCCATGATGATCGTCTATGATGATGATGAGTTACGTCGTTACATGCGGGAGGCGGTGGATGCGTCGCCGGAGCGGCCAGTCCTGGTAGACCGTTTCCTGGACGGTGCTACCGAGGTGGACGTGGACTGTATTTCCGATGGGGAAAACACGGTTGTGGGAGCAATCATGCAGCACATTGAGCATGCGGGAGTTCACTCAGGGGATTCGGCCTGTGTCATTCCCTCCTTCAGTCTTGGGGAAAAAATTGAAGGAGAGATCGAGCAGGCGGCCATCAACCTTGCCAAGGAACTGGAGGTGAAGGGCCTCATGAATATCCAGTTTGCGGTCAAGGATGGTGAACTCTACGTCATTGAGGTCAATCCAAGGGCCTCTCGCACGGTGCCCTTTGTCTCCAAAGCGATCGGTGTTCCGCTCGCTAAGATGGCGGCCAAGATCATGGTGGGAGAAAAACTTCCTGACCTTGGACTTACCGAGCGGATCATTCCTACTCACTATAACGTCAAGGAAGCGGTCTTCCCATGGCCCCGCTTCCCGGGCATCGACATTGTCCTTGGGCCTGAGATGAAGTCTACAGGGGAGGTGATGGGCATTGATGAGGACCTTGGCATGGCATACGCGAAGAGCCAGATAAGTGGATTCAATCCCCTGCCCATGGAAGGGAATGTCTTCATCTCCGTAAGTGACCGCGACAAGGATGAGGCGGTCTCCGTCGCGGCCCAATTCTTCGAAGCTGGGTTCACCCTATTTGCGACGGGGGGAACCTACCGCCGGCTTAAAGAGGCGGGAGTAGATGCGCAGCGGCTCTACAAACTCGCCGAGCGGAAGCGTCCGAACGTGCTGGACATGATGAAGAATGGGGAGATTCAGTTTGTGGTGAATACCCCGAGTAGTCACGAATCAAGGGAGGATGAGGTGATCATCCGTAGCACCGCGGTGGCAAACAAGGTCAGCCATTGCACGAATCTCGCTGCGGCAGATGCCAGCGTGAAGGCGATTCGTTCCCTCCAGGAGAGGGAATTCAAGGTGAAGCCCCTCCAGGAGTATTACTAGGGCCGGTGGGAGCTGGTTTTGGAAGGCCGCGTTGGCTGATTACCGGAAGTCCCGGCTTTCCATGAACTCATACCAGTCTTTTTCGAGGGCGGCATCGTCCTCGTAGCCGTAGACGTCCAGGAGAACGGACTTGGTGATTGTTTCGCCCTGCCGGGATCGCTCGACCAGCTTCCGGTATTTCGCGATATTCTCATCCGAACTCACGAGGAAGTAGGTGAGGGCAAAGATGTAACCGGACTGGTTAGGGGTCAGCGTCAGGATCTCAGCCTTGCACACTGTATCGAGTGCTTCCCGGATCCCATCCTTACACATTTTCCTGAGCGGGCTCGGCCAAGGGTTTTCTGGACCGAGAGTTAATCCGCGTTTGAAATCGGCCTCTTCGTTCGCGTAATAGGTCTTGAAATCCAAGTAGAAGACGCGGCAGAGCCGGAAAATCCTGTGTTCGACATAGTAGCCCCATCCTGCGGTCATCCAGAACGGTAAGTTGCCGCTGAGGGATCTTCCTTGGAGGATGGTAGATGCCGTCCCGTGCACAAAGACCGGGGTCAGATCCTTTTCCCCGCCCTGCGATTGCTCGGGATCAGCCTTACAGAGTACATAATAGCGATTATCTGGATCCCCATAGTTTCTGGTGATTCTGCAGAGTTTGAGACGATTCGCGTCCCAACCGCTTCGTTGCTGCTGCTGCTCGAGGACAGCGGTGTAATCGTGGCCCGAACCTACAAGATAAACTGTGAATCGGTACGGAGGATAGTCAGCTCCAGTCGCTCCGGAGGGAGTTCTGAACTTGTTTTCACTGAAGTCCGTGTGGAGTCCGGGCATCACCCTCACGCACTCGTCCCAGACCTTCTCCGCATACCTTCTCGCGGGGCTCGTGCTGGTCCCCTTGGCCCGCAGGGCAAAATGATCTGTAAGCGACTCCCTCCACTCGAGATTTTTAAAGTGCTGATGCTGAGCCGGTAATGAAGGAGCCAGTACGACCAGCGAGATCATGCAGAGGCTGAAAATCTTTTTCATACAGGAAACGTATGCAGATCTTGTTCCCATCGCAACGAAGGAAGCCCTTTCAAACCCTGTATCAGTTGGATTTGAGCCCTTCAGGGGATGTTCTCGAATTGCCTCCCTTTCTGCTCGGGAATTGCTGTGAGTCACTTTGCCCTACCTAAATCGCAGGATAGATGTTGATTTACGGAAACTAGGAGAACCTGATTCCGGTAATAAGGTTCCGTTCCCGATGCATAGAGAGAGAATCGCTGAAACTTCTGTAGGCGAACTGTCTGGTGAGGCAATCGCTGCTACCGCCGGTCGAGTTGACGACTACGAGCTTCCAGATGGCAGCACCCTATCGGGTGCCACAATGCTGGTATGCTTTTTGGCGGACAGGAAGGATACTCGGGTTGGGAAGGGGAGTCAGATTGATGCGGGAGGGGGAATCTGGACTGTCACCGGAGTGCATCTGGCAGATGGAGGCGAGGGCTGGGTAGATCTTGAGTCCTCGGGCCTCCGGGACATCACTCTCGCCAGTCCTGCCGACCTGGATTTCCTCTTTGAGGAAGAATGTGATGACTGTTATGGGCGATCTGGCTGGGACGGTAGTACGGATATGCGGTTGGGCAGTCTGGCCGTCGGGTTGCAATGCACGGAGTGCCCAACCAAGATGTGGGTAATCGATGGGCGGATCCAGCGGGCTTTTGAGGGTGGGGCTCCTGAGTTTACGCCGGGCCGTCGGGCCTGATTGATTGCCTCTCCCTAGGTCAGGGCTGGCTGTCAGGATTCGAATGAAGGCAACCCCGGGAAATATCCAGAAAGGCGGGAGTCGTTCACGACCGGATGACGTCCCGTATCCTCAACCGGGGGGAATCTTCTTGAGGATCGAAGAAGCAAATTGAACCTGCGGTGCCCGGGGTTAGGTTGTCCCATCTCAAATGAAACGCTTCGAGGCACGGATCAACAGAAGATCAGGAGGCATCCTCGGAGGGTTCTCGCTGGGGATCGCTGTGGTGAGCCTCTATCTCCTGCTGCAACTGTGGATTCTTCCGTCATTGGGTGTTCCTACCTGACTCAGTGGAGAGTGCTTTCCGGTCGGGGAGGATAGAGAGGAAAAAAGCGAACTTCAGTTAGATATGGCAAAACCCGGGAAGGCTGATCCCTGACGGGGCTCATCCGATGCAGAAACTCCCCGCGGGGAGGGAGTGGGGAAATAGAAAGGCCACGCAGAAGCGTGGCCTGAAGGGAGCGGAAGAAAGCAGAAGGCCTACTTGACTTTGATCACACCCTTCATGATCCCGAAATGTCCAGGGAACGTGCAAAGGAAGGGGTAGTCTCCCGCGGCTGCGGGTTCAAATAAAATTGTTTCCTCTTCCTTTGGGCCCAGAATCTTTGTTTTCGCGACAACAAGAGCTGCAAGGGCGGGATCGAGAGGAAGGTAGTCGCCTGCTTTGTTTGCCACGCCACCGATCGCGAATTTCGGAATATCGGACCCGGGCTTCAGGATCACCACGTTGTGGCCCATGGCAGCCTTGGGCAGGGCTCCGATGTTCTTGAAGGTCAGGGCCAAGGTCTGACCGGCCTCAACCTCAATTTCGGCCTTGTCGTATTTCATCTGGTCATTGCCGGTGATGGTGACCTTGACATCAGCTTTGGCTGTACCGGCTTTTTCTTCGGCCCAGGTGCTTGGGACGCTTAATACCACAGCTGTCAGCGTGAGGAGGATTGTTCTCATGTTGGCGGGAAGATGGGCCGTGTTCTTCCGTGAGCAAGCAAATCTTTTCGATAAGAGCTTGAGAGAGCAACCGGCCGCTAAGATCACTTACTTACGGGATGTTCCCGGAGATTCTTTCTCAGAGATGTTCCCCGCCTAATCTTATCGGGTGACGATGGTTTTCCGTGAGGCGGCCCTTGTTCTGTCACTCTTCCAAGGCGGCCTTCAGGAAGGGAGCTGTGCGCGAGGTCTTCGAATTAGCAACTTTTTCAGGGGTTCCCTGCACGACAATACGCCCGCCGTCCTCCCCCGCCTCCGGGCCCATATCGATGATATTATCGGCTTCTGCCATGATTCCAGTGTGATGCTCGACCACGACCACGGTGTGGCCCTCATCGACCAAGCGGTGGAGAACGTCGATTAGTCGTTTGACATCCTCCAGGTGGAGCCCGATGGATGGTTCCTCGATGAGGTAGAGATTCGCCTGGGTTTTTCGAGTCTTGACCGCTGTTTTGCTGATACGGCCGCGGGTCAGTTCCGTCACCAACTTGACACGCTGGGCCTCACCGCCAGAGAGAGTTGGGCTCGGTTGCCCGATCTGGAGATAGCCGAGCCCGGTTTCCTTCAGAAGAGAAAGAGTCCTATGCAGTTTCCCGTGGGCCGAGAAGAAGTCGGCCGCCTCGTCGATCGTCATGGCGAGAACATCGCCTATGGACTGTCCGTTGTACCGGATTTCGAGGGTCGCAGGATTGTACCTCTTGCCGTTGCATCCATCGCAATGGGTCCACGTCGAAGGCAGGAAGTCCATTTCGAGTTTGATTCTGCCATTCCCCTTGCACAACGGGCATTGGCCGCCTGCATTGTTAAAGGAAAACCGGGAAGCATCAAACCCCCTCATCCGGGACTCCGGGAGCTGAGCGAAGAGTTTGCGGATTTCATCAAAGATCTTCACGTAGGTTGCAGGGCAGGAACGGGAGGTCTTGCCGATCGGAGACTGGTCGACCTCGTAGCAGTGACGGATTGATTTTACCCCGGACGCCGAAGTCCAGGTCTTGTTCGGAAGGCGCTTGAAAAGTTCGGCAATTGTACCCCTCATGAGAGAGGACTTTCCGCACCCGGAGATGCCAGTGATCACCGTCAGGCGCTCGAGGGGAATTCGAGCCTCGATTTTCTTGAGATTGTTCGCAGAGCATCCCTTGATGCGGAGCCAGCCGGCTCTCGCCGAGGCCTTTGGAAGCGGCCGACGGGTTTCCCGGATGGGATGCTTGAGTGGGTTGGCCAACGCCCGGCCCGTGATCGATTTTTTGAGTTTCCGAATCTTTGGCAGTGTACCAGCAGCAACGATTTCTCCGCCGTGGCGCCCGGCTCCGGGCCCGAGATCTATAATATGGCCCGCTCGCTCCATCGTGTCGTCATCGTGTTCCACTACCAGGAGGGAATTGCCCTTTGCCCGAAGGGCCTCGAGCGTATCCAGGAGCTTTTGGTTATCTCGGGGATGAAGCCCGATCGTAGGCTCATCCAGGACGTAAAGAACCCCGCGGAGGTTTGACCCCAGTTGGGCGGCAAGGCGGATACGCTGGGCCTCACCGCCTGAAAGAGTCCGGGCAGACCGATCGAGCTGGAGGTATCCAAGACCCACCTCCTCCAGAAACAGAAGCCGTTGCACGATCTCGGGAATAATATCGCGAGCGATGGTGCGGGCCCTCCCTGCGAAGTGGAACTGCTTTACCACCGCAGCGGCTTCCGAGACCGGGAGCGTGGTAAGATCCTGGATGGCGTGGTCCTCGATCCTGATGGCTCTCGTGATTTCATTCAACCGGCTTCCCCGGCAGTCCGGACAAACAACCAGCTCTTCCCTGTCGACCCGGTCGAGCTTACGGTCGAAGTCAATCTCAGCCTCCGTCTTGGAGTTGTAGGCGTTGCGGCGCGACTTCCGGGAGCGTTTCTGGCTGGGCATGATTTCCCCGTGTCCACGGCAGGTTTTGCACCAGCCGCGCGGCGAATTGAACGAAAAGTGAGCAGGGTCTGGAGCCTCGAAAGAGCGCCCTGTAACCGGGCTCACCCGCGCCTTTGAAAAAGGATGCAGGAAATTTCTGGAATCAAGGACTCGAAGGGTCCCCTTTCCCAGTCGGAGAGCGGTTGCGACTGCTTCCCGCAGAAGCGGAAGGCGATAGGTGGCTTTCGAAAGGTGGAGGACCAGAACATCAACGTCATGCTCTTTAAAGCGCTCGAGACGTTCGAATTCCGCTACCTCTTTCCATTGGTTATCTACGAGGAGACGCTCATACCCCTGTCTCTCAGCCCAGGCCGCGATATCGGTGTGGAATCCTTTCCGGCCACGGATGACCGGAGCAAGAATGTCGACAGGGCCTCTTTTTAGACGAGAGCGAATCGCCTCGACGATGGCGTTCTCGGTCTGCGGAATAACGGGCTCTCCGGAAACGGGACAGTGCTGGGTCCCCAACTTGGCGTAGAGTAGCCGGAGAAAGTGATAGATCTCCGTTACCGTAGCAACGGTGGATTTACCTCCACCCTGTGAAATTCTCTGTTCGATCGCGACGGTGGGAGGGAGACCCGAAATGAAGTCAATGTCCGGTTTTTCCATTTGCTCTGCGAATTGGCGAGCATAGGGGGACATGGAGTCGAGGAATCGTCGCTGGCCCTCCGCGAAGATGATGTCAAAGGCAAGAGTCGATTTTCCGCTCCCGCTCAGCCCGGTGACGACCACAAACTTGTCCCGGGGTATGGCAACCTCTACGTTTTTCAGATTATGTTCACGGGCTCCGGAAACTTGGATGGTGTTCTGGAGGCGGGTCTTGGAAACGGGTGCAGACCAACGGGTGCTGTTGCTGTTCTGACTGTCGCCCAGTAGCGGAGCGAGGTAGAGGGCGGTCTCGGTGGTGCCCTTCACTACTTCCTCCGGTGTTCCCTTGGCAATAATCCTGCCTCCCTCGGACCCTGCTCCGGGACCTACATCGATCAGATAGTCTGCAGACTTGATGACATCCAGATTGTGTTCGATGACCAGCAGGGAATGCCCGATGTCCACAAGCCGTTCAAAGACCGAAAGAAGCTTTTCGATGTCGCCGAAGTGCAGTCCTGTTGTTGGTTCATCAAGAATGAGAAGCTCGCGGGATGCTTTCCTGCTCGCGAGCGCTTCGACAAGGATCGTACAAAGCTTGAGGCGTTGTGATTCGCCTCCGGAAAGGGTGTTCAGGGGTTGTCCCAGACGAAGATATCCGAGCCCGAGGTCCTCAAGAGGTCTGAGGATGAGTAGAATTCGAGCCTTGAGGGATGCCTCTCTGGTCGTTGCTCTTCGGGGGTTGTCGGCTGCGCCCCTTGCAAAAAAGGACATTGCCTCAGTAACTGTGAGCGCGAGAACCTCCGCGATTGATTTGCCGTCAAACCGGATCTCAAGAGCGGCCTGACTGTATCGGGAGCCCTCACACTCCGGACAGGTGAGGTAGAGGTCCGAAAGAAACTGCATCTCGACCTTTTCGAAGCCGTTGCCGGAGCATCTTTCGCAACGTCCCGTCCCGGAGTTAAATGAAAAAAATCCCGGAGTTGCCCCACAAAGTTTACCATCGGGGCTTCCGGCGAAAAGCTGTCGGACGAGATCAAAGGCTCCGAGGTACACAACCGGGGTTGAACGCGGAGTGCGGGAAAGGGGGCTTTGGTCTACGAGTTTAACGCTTGTGATCTGCTCGGCCCCGATGAGTCGCCGGAGGGGCGCTGGTTCGGCCTCGGTAGTTATCTGCAGCGAGGCGGCGAGGTTCTGGTAGAGAACGTCGTGGACGAGAGTGGATTTTCCGGAACCAGAAACTCCGGTGACGCATGCGAAAACCCCGAGAGGGATGTCCGCGTCTAGCTTGGCCAGATTGTGTCGCGAGGCCCCCCGGATGCCAAGATATCCCGTGGGCTTCCGGCGTTTGCTTGGAACTGAAATGCAGCGCTTCCCCAGAAGGTAGGGGAGAGTGGAGCTTTGTGGAGAGTCGCGAAGGGAACCAGGCTGAAACGCCCGGCGCCCCGGCAAGGAAGCTACGATGTCACCTCCGTGTTCTCCGGCACCCGGGCCAATATCAAGCAGGTAGTCCGCAGCTCGCATGACCGCTTCCTCATGCTCCACTACAAGCAGGGTGTTGCCCTTGTCGCGCAGACCATGCATGACGGAGACCAAAGCTCCGATGTCCCGGGGGTGGAGTCCGACGGTAGGTTCGTCGAGAACAAAGAGGGTATTTGTAAGAGATGCCCCCAGGCAACTGGTAAGATTGACTCGTTCAATTTCTCCGCCCGAGAGTGTTCGAGTCGCCCGGTCAAGGGTGAGGTATCCCAACCCGACTTCACAAAGGTATCGCAAGCGGCTCATGATTTCGGAGAGGACGAGCTTGGTGGTCTTATCAATTTCCGTGTTCTCTGCCTCAAGTGTCACGGTGAAGTGAGCCATCCAGCGGGATACCTCAGAAACTGGACTTTGCCAGACCTCGGGAAGAGTGCGGCCGTCGACTTGAAAGCATAGCGCTTCCGGCTGGAGACGGGTGCCCTGGCAACTACGGCAGGTCGTATAGGACCGGTAGCGGCTGAGGAACACGCGGACATGCATCTTGTAGGCCCGCCCCTCCAGCCACTCAAAAAACCCCTGTACGCCATACCACTCGTCGTTTTCCCACGCATCCTCAGGATCGGCTCGCTCACCATTGAGGACCCAGTTTTGCTCTTCCTCGCTTAGATCAGAAAAGGGGCAGTCGAGGTCGAGGCTCCGGCTCGCCCCATGGAGTTCCAGATCTCGCTGGCACTCTTCTCCGCGTTCTCCCTGGAAGGGCTTCACGCAGCCTTCGCGGATGGAAAGGGAATGATCCGGGATAGCCTTGGTACTGTCTCTTATACACATCTGACGCAGCCGACGAATAGAGAGGTGTAGATCTCGGTGGTCGCCG
>CAXEFH010000052.1:0-15817 GCA_963989605.1 uncultured Roseibacillus sp.
AATGATACGGCGACCACCGAGATCTACACCTCTCTATTCGTCGGCAGCGTCAGATGTGTATAAGAGACAGGTCATCGTCAACCGAGCATGGCAATGGCATTTTGGTGAGGGGTTGGTCGCCTCCCCCAATGATTTCGGTGAACTAGGGCAGACCCCGAGCCATCCTGAACTTCTTGACTGGCTGGCCTTGTATTTCCGGGATCAGGGAGGATCGTTCAAAAGACTGCACAAGCTGCTAGTGATGAGCGCGACCTACCGGCAGTCGTCAGCAGGGAACGAAACGTTTGCCCGGGAGGATTCGGGGAACCGCCTTCTTTGGCGGATGAATCGCAGAAAGCTCTCCGCAGAGGAAATACGGGATGCCGTTCTATCCGTGAGTGGAAAGCTCAATCTTGAGATGGGTGGACCAGGCTATTATCTTTTTGCTCTGGAAAAGACTGCCCACTCCCCCCACTACGAATACCATAAATTCAATCCGGAAGATTCCAGAAGCCATCGCCGGTCGATCTATCGCTTTATTGTGCGATCGCAACCTAATCCCTTCATGACGACCTTGGATTGCGCCGACTCCTCCCAGAGTACGCCGAAACGCAATGAGACGCTCACGGCCTTGCAGGCTCTCAGTCTTCTAAACAATAAATTCAGTGTTGCGATGGCTCGGCACTTCGCGGCTCGGCTTGAGAGGGAAAAAGAGGATCTGGCCGGACAGGTTGCCCGCGGGCATCTTCTGGTGACTGGGAGGGCACCGGTAAAGGAAGAAGCCGCTTTGCTGCTGGATTATGCCCGCAAATATGGCTTGCAGAACCTCTGCCGTGCCTTGTTCAACCTTTCAGAGTTCAGTTACCTTGATTGACATGAATTCTTCGGAATCCCGCAGAGACTTTCTCAAGCAGTCCAGCTTTGGAGGGTTGGCTCTCGCCTCAATGCTGGCGAGGGAACCTCTGTCTGCTGCAACCGGGCCGGTCCTGCACCATCCCCCCAAGGCAAAGAGGGTCATTCAGCTATTCATGGCCGGGGCCGCGAGCCATCTCGATATGTTTGATTTCAAGCCTGAGCTGGTCAAAAGGCATGGTCAGAAATCGGATTTTGGAGAGCGCGTTGAGGCCTTTCAGAACGGGCTGGGTCCATGGATGAAGTCACCCTTTGACTTCAAGTCTTACGGGGGGTGTGGGAAACTGATGAGTGATATCGTGGCTCCGCTTGGAACAGTGGTCGACGACATGGCGTTTGTTCACAACCTGGAGGGTAAAACGGGGGTCCACAGTCAGGCTACCTACCTGCAGGCCACTGGATTTCAGTTGCCCGGTTTCCCCGGGGCTGGATCATGGGTGAGTTATGGACTGGGTTCGGAAAGTGAAAACCTTCCTACCTTTGTGGTTTTACCCGATCACCGGGGCTTTGCCTCAAATGGACCCAAGAACTGGGGCTCAGCATTTCTTCCCACGCACACGCAGGGGACAACCATCTTTCCTCAACGGGAGAATCCTATCGAGGACCTTCACCCTCACGCCGATTATGTCTCCGAATCCAGCCACAGGGAAGGGATTGATCTCGTCAACGAGTTGAACAGGCGCCATAGGAGAAGCCGCCCCGGAGATCCGCGTCTTGATGCGCGCATCCGCAGCTACGAATTGGCAGCCCGCTTGCAGCTCTCGGCAACGAGAGCTCTGGATATTACCGGCGAACCACAGCACATCCTCAAGATGTACGGGCTGGATAAGATGAAGACGAAATACCCAAAGAACATTAACCCCGAGGAAGAGACCGAGTATTTCGGTCGGAAGTGCCTGATCGCCCGCAGGCTGATTGAAAGAGGGGTCCGCTTTGTCCAGATCTGGAGTGGTAATGATAATAGTTTTCCACGTCGTAACTGGGATAGCCATGAGGACATGACCCGCGATCATCCGTCACTTTCCCTCGGCATGGCCCGCGGTACGGCAGGCCTGATCCAGGATCTCAAGCAGCGCGGCCTGCTGGAGGATACCATTATTCACTGGACGACTGAGTTTGGGCGCATGCCGAGCACGCAAGGGCAAAAAGGTCGCGACCACAATCCTTTCGTGTTCACTAACTGGTTTGCCGGTGGAGGGGTCAAGGGTGGGGTGACCCACGGAGAAAGTGACCAGTGGGGATACAAGCCGCTGGACCGGAAAAACCCTACCCAAGTTTACGATGTCTACGCGACCATGCTACACCTTCTGGGAATCAACCACAAGAACCTGACCGTGCGGCATAACAGTATTGATCGCAGATTGACGGATGTTCATGGGCATGTCCTCAAGGAGATTCTGGCTTGAGAATCTCAGGCTGTTAAATCAGGCGGTCTGCTGCTGCTTCAGTGGCGTGCCTTTCCCAGCAACCTTTGGAAAGATGGTGCGGGGGCGCGTGCCCTAGGGATTTTCCTTCAGCCAAGGCTCGATCTGCTGCCGGATTAAGCTCCAATCTGAGAGGAAGAGAAACCGATCTCCCGATGAAAGGTAATGCGTAGTCAGTCGGATTCCAAGCGCCTCCATCCCGGTCAGCGCATTGTGGATAGATTGCCCAGGAAACGACGTTTCCCCATGTTCGCTGATGATCATGGCTTTTCGGCCGCGCCACGCATCGCTCAAAGACTTCGATCCAATTTTCAGCTCCTCGGTGACCGGAGCAAGCAGGAGAAGGCGCTCCCATTCCTGCGGCAAAGCTGCAGCCTCCTGCAGGGCTCCAGTCCCACCTCTGCCAATCCCGGCAAGGATCAGCCTTCCCTCGTCAATATCCGGGTGGGTGATACAGAATTCCCTGGCCTGTGCGATTGCAGCTCTTCCTCCGGTTCGACTCCATTCGCCCGAACCGAAGGTCGGGGCAACGACTGCTACGCCGGTGGAATCGGCGAGTTGCTTCCAGAGGAACCACGAGCCCTGTAAATTTCCAAGGCTACCGTGGAGAATGACGAGCGCTGCTCTCTTTCCTGATCCGTTGGAACCGGATATCTCAGGAATATAGGTGAAGACAGGTCCGGCGGCGGTCTCGATCCCAAGCATGTCTCTGTAGGTTGTTCCCAGTAAGGAAGGAAGGGAGGAGAGTTGGGGATCCTGGGATAGATCACTGTAGAGGTCTTTCATGATCTCACGAAGCTCGGCTGCTCGCGACCAGCTCAAGTCCGAATCAGTAGCGGCCATGAAGTAGAAACGCAGGGAAAACTGATCTACTTCTGCAACAAAGCCCCATGGCAGCAAGTGGCTGGGAGACTCGTCATAGCAAACAAGCCGGGCAGGATCGTCTGTCTTACCAGGAGAGTTCTCTGTCTTCTGACCGCAGAGAAAGAGCGCAGATCCACCAACGACGAGTAGGAGCAAGGCGGCAATTTTCCGGCTGGTTCTCCTCCAGTGCAGGAGATTGAGGGGGAGAGGAAGAAGGCAGATGAGCGCGACGGCGAAAAGCCTTGAAGTGGGCATTGTGGAGACCGCGAAGAGTCCCGCGGCCGCGAGCCAGAATGGAAGAGAGAGGAGGGTCCAGGTTCCGGAGATAACGCAGCCGAGAGTGCTCGTTTCAGCCACCGGCCTCTTCTCCTTCACCCTTACTGTGACGGTTTGAGGGTGATGAGGTGCATCGTAGCCGTGTAAGCATTGGCCGCGCTCATACGCTTGAATTCATGGCCCGGCCCCCAGGAGTCGGTATAGATGATCTCATCAGTCTTCAAGTTATACCCGATCACCAGCCTCATATGACCTCCCCCTTGCTGAGGGATTCCCCGCTCCGGGAATACGCCAACTTGCAGGGCCCAAAGCAACGGCGTTCCCGTATCTATATTGTCCCTGATCTGTTTTCGGAAGCGATCGAAAGCAGTGCCTTTGGCACGGACCTCGCGGAGTGTCGGACCGTGGCAGCTCGAAAGGAAATATTGGTAAGGGATAATCGCTCCTTCGCGAAATTCCTTACCCTCCTCGTTCTTCCTTATCAACCGGTTGTAGGCCTTGATCTCGGATTTAATCTTTCGATCTTCGATTTCATAGTGGACCAGAAGCCTGGTCTTGGTTCTGCCAGCGACCTTCTTCAGGGCCGCAATCATGTTGGCCGGGTTGGTTCCTCCCTGCGCACTGCTTTCGGCGATCTGGGCCATTGCGTGCTGATCCACCGGCAGACCGTAATATCGGAATACACGCTCCGCACTGGCCACTGCACAATATCCCTTGCGACCCTGGTCAACCATCGGAACGCCCTGCACGAAGACATCGCCGTTCGCTGCAGTCTTGCGGTTGGCGACAAGATCACGTCGTCTTGCCATGCCCTTGGTAAGACCGGATCTCTGCTCGTAGATTTCCTCACCGTATTGAACCGAGACAAGGCTGAGCTTCAGGAACTCGGGGGTGTAACCACGTGAGGCCTTGGATTTACTGGAGGTGAGGACCAGAAAAGCGCCGGGACACTTCCATACCCAGCGATCAGCTGAGATCACACTACCTTTCTGGGTCCGATTCATTTTTTCTCCATCCAGAGCGGTCTTCTCGACGAGTAGGCCATGCCACTTCTCGGTCAGGGCCTTGAAACGGTCCTGGTCCATCTCTCCATTGTCCCCCCGGTTGTAGATTGAGATGTCAAAGGAGTGCAGGGTATTGTCCCGGCTTCGCAGGATGGTTTCGCCCACTGGGAGCTCCCAGAGTTTCAGTCCTCTCCGCGTACTCCTTGCGTCCTTACGCTCCTTCGATAGCCAGTGAAAACCGAGGGTTTTGCGATCACGGAGTACTTCGCCGACCGGCTTGGTCCACATCTTGGCGTCGAGGAAAAGAATCTCGAGATCAGGAACAGGGGCGGAGAGAGCCGAACTCTGCGATGAGAGGGAGAAGATGAGGAGCAGACAGAACCGGCGCACTTTCCCATTCTAGTTAATCGGGTGGAGAGTGCAAGGTCAGTGCTGATGCGTTCCCCGGCATCCTGCACACCCGACCCACTCACTGGATCCATCCGTGTAGAACTCCTTCTTCCAGATGGGTAGGCGGCGTTTGACTTCATCAATCACGAAGCGACAGGCCGCGAATGTCTCGGCCCGATGCGGGGCAGAAACCACTACCATGACAGCGCACGCTCCGATCTCAAGGGAGCCGGTCCGGTGTACTGCTCCCGCGTAATCGAGTCCGAATTTCTCAGTGGCTTCCTCAAGAATTCTGCGTCCTTCCTTCTCTGCTACCGCACGATGAGCTTCATACTCCAAACGGAGCACTCTACGACCCTCGTGATGATTACGGACGAGACCTTCGAATATTGAAACAGCGCCTGCGTGAGGATTGTCAGCGGCATTCCGCAGGGTAGTTGGGTCTATAGGGACGGTGGTAAGGCGGAACATGGAACTAGCCTCCGGAGAAGGGGGGGAAGAGGGTCACCTTGTCTTCGTCCAACAGTTGGTGACTCCACGAACTGAATTCATCATTGACTGCAACTCTCACCGAATCGATTTCAAGCGACAACCCACGGGACATACGGAGCTCTTCCCACAATCCTGCGGCAGTGGTTGCCTCGGTCTGAATCTCCTCGGAATCAAGGCCTGCGTTTTCCCTGAGAACGCCACAATATTCCGCATGGATTCTCTTTATCGAACGTCCATGGGTAAGGCTCTGGCGTGCTTCCTCGAGGTCTTCAGGCCGGTTACAGTTGTCGAGAGCGGATAATTCGGGAAGCTCAATTTCCCGGCGGGTAAGTGACGATAAGAATCGTCGCGCGCAGCCTCGCCCATGAGAGAGCGATTGCTCCAGCGCAGCCCGGGAAGAGGATTCGTAAATAGTGCAAAGAGGTTCGGGTTTGCCGTCAAAGCGGCTCTTAAAGCAGGTCGCATTGCATGTCGGATCCCTGTGCTCCACGAGGTGTTTCAGGGTAGAAGGGGTCAGGAAAGGAAGGTCGCAGGCGGTGACCAGCCAGGCAGCCTCCGGCGAGTGAGCAAATGCGGATTCAAGTCCCGCCATGGGTCCGGCGTTTTTCCGCAGGTCCCGGATGGTAGGGCAATTGTAAATGCGATCATCGTCCTCTCCAATCGAGAGGTAGGATTGCGCGGTGACGGTTCCGAGTAACTGGATTCCCCTTTCACGCATGGAAAGACCCTCGACGATGACGAGGTCCGCCTTGTCGCAGCCCATGCGGATACTTTTTCCTCCTGCAAGAAGGATTCCATAGAGGGGGACACTCATGTATTTTAAGTCGAGCAGAAATCGCTTTTACCGCCTCGCTTCTCCTCGAGGTGGATTCCAGTGATCACGATGGATGGGTTTACCGCCTTGCACATGTCGTAAACCGTGAGTGCTGCAATGGAGGCCCCGGTGAGAGCTTCCATTTCGACACCGGTCCGACTACTTGTTGAACATTCACAGATGACGTCGAGAGAGCCGTCATTTCCGGGCTCAATCGTCACATCGCACTTGTCGAGGGGCAGAGGATGGCAGAGAGGGATCAGGGAGGAGGTCTGCTTGGCTGCCATGATTCCTGCAAGAATCGCGGTGGTGATGATCGAGCCCTTCTTGTTCTGGAACCCTTCTTCCTTTAGTTCGCCGAAGAGTTCGGATCCCAGAATGACACTGCAGCTGGCCCGGGCATAGCGACTGGTGACATCTTTGGGGCTGACATCCACCATTCTGGGATGGCCCGCTTTATTCAGATGAGAGTGCTCGCTCACCAGGGCACGATATGACACCACTAACAAAAAACGAGATGATTTGCGACCTCAGGTCCAAGCTCGGAAGGGAACCAGAACACCCTCAGGGAAAGAGGTATATTCCGCAGGTAGCTCGACGAAGCCGTCAGACTGGATGGAGGAGGCAAAGTCTCCAGAATTGGACAAAGGTAGAGGTTGGGCTGTCACGAGGGCTTCTCTTCGGCGGGTTCTGACGGGAATGCTGTAAGCGAGTAGCGGCTCGAACGTGATTTTAGATCCGAGGGATACCATCTGAGGCAAGGGGGTTTGCTTCTGGGCTGCTTTCAGGAAGGGAAGAACGAAGCGATGAAAGGTGATCTGAACAGACATCGGGTTTCCTGGAAGTGCGAAAACGGCTGGAGCCCCTTCCCAGTAGGCCAGAGGCTTTCCGGGGCGCTGGGCGACGCCGTGGAAAGCCGGAGATCCGAAAAGTCTCTCCAGCGCTGGACGGACGAAGTCGTATTTACCCTTGGAAATTCCACCACAGAAAATAATGAGGTCACAATCCCGATACTCCTCCACGGCGGAGACGGTAGCATCGGGATTATCCGGCAGGTGCTGGTAATGAGTTAATAAGGCACCGGCCGCAGAGAGTGCACAGTGGAGAGCCGCGGCATTGGATTGACGGACCTCGTGGTCTGCTGGCCTGCTGGTGGAGTCAACCACCTCGTCTCCCGTAGTGAAGAGGGCGACCCGGGGTTTCCGGAGGACCGGCAAGGTGGTAGCACCTATGGTGGCAGCGACGGCTGCAACGCGGGAATCGATGACGGTCTCGGGCGGAACAAGAGTTTCACCGGCAGCATGATCGCTGCCTCTCCTGTGAATGAACCGGCCCGGAACGAAAGAACCGGGGCTCACGGAGAAATGCCGATCCTGTCGTGTAAGTTGTTCGTAGGGTATCACCGTGTCGCAGTCAGGTGGAAGGCAGGCTCCGGTCATTATTTCCCAGCAGTGCCCAATCGGAGTCTCGCGAGGCGCCGGGGCACCGGCGGGATGATCTCCTGCAATCTCTAGTTTATGAGCCTCCGTGAGATCAGCTTCCCGGAAGGATATGCCATCCATCATTACCCGGTCATAGGGAGGAAGGGGCCTGTCGGCCAGAAGGGCGGTTGCGAGGACTCGGCCCCGGGCCTGTTCAAGGGGAATACTTTCCACTGCCAGTTTCGGGGTGGTTGACAGGGTGATTTCTTCCGCAGCCTCGGGAGTGATGAGAGGATTCATGGCGCGCTTCCAGTCCACAGGGAATGGGAAAATACCCAAGTATTTAGTTGCGAGATGGCGCCTTTAGGTTTGGGTGGTTTGGATGCTTCTGGACCAGCACCACCGCCCGCTGCGAGATCTACGCATCTCCGTCACCGACCGGTGCAATTTCCGTTGTCGCTATTGCATGCCTGCCGAGGTATTCGGCCCGGACTACCAATTTCTTCCCCAGAAAGACCTTCTTAGCTATGAGGAGATTGCAAATCTAGCGGGCTTGGTCGCCGACCTTGGAATTCGCAAGTTCCGTCTGACGGGGGGAGAGCCTCTCCTGCGGCGGGGGTTGGAAGAGCTGGTAAAGCTACTTTCCGCTCTCGACGGAGTCGATGATCTCGCGATGACCACCAACGGGACCTTGCTTGGGCGTCACGCGGAGCGGTTACGAAGCGCAGGCTTGCACCGTGTTACCGTCAGCCTCGACGCGCTGGACGGGGAAGTTTTCGCGCGGATGAATGGGGTTGGGGCAAAGGTGGGTCGGGTTCTTGATGGCATTGAAAGAGCACGCTCCGCCGGATTGGGGGTCAAGATAAACACCGTTTTGCGACGTGGCGTCAACGAGAGTGAGATCCTGCCGCTCGTTCACTGGGGTTGCGAGCGGGAGATACCAGTGCGGTTCATTGAATACATGGATGTTGGTGAGACGAATGGCTGGCGGATGGAACAGGTGGTGCGGACGAGAGAGGTCCATGATCGAATCGCGGCTGAGTTCTCCATGGAAAGATTGAATCCGGCGCATCAGGGAGAGGTCGCCCGCCGCTACCGGATTGGGGCGGGGAATAGAGAGGTGGGTTTCATTTCCTCGGTGACTGAGCCATTCTGTGGTGGTTGCAATCGACTGCGGCTATCAGCGGAGGGAAAACTGTACACCTGTCTTTTTGCAGCGAGTGGCTTTGACGTGAGACAACTGATACGGTCGGGAAAAGAGGAAACTCTGCGGCTCGCAATCCAGGGAATATGGGCAGATCGTGGGGATCGATACTCCGAGCGACGAGGGGCGCGAAAGAAACATAAGGTGGAAATGAGTTATATTGGAGGATAGGCACCGTGACCTGGGAGATTGATATCGTCCATTTGTTCCTCTCCAGTGGGCACAACTACAAGGGGCGTCATGGAAAAGGATCCCTCGATCACACTATCAATGACCCTGATGTCATTGAATGTGTCTCGGGACGTGGAATCCGTGGAGATCGCTACTTTGATCATAAGGAGAATTTCAAAGGGCAGATTACGTTTTTTGACTATCAGGTCTACGAGGACGTAAGGCAGAAGTTTGGTCTTCCAGACCTCTGTGCCTCAGTCTTCCGAAGGAACGTTCTCGTCAAGGGAGCTCCCTTGGAGGACCTCATTGGAAAGCGGTTTGCGGTGGGCAGCTTGGAATTCGAGGGGGCTGAGGAGGCGGCACCATGCTACTGGATGAATGAGGCTGCTGCCGATGGAGTGCATGAGTTTCTGAAGGGTCGTGGCGGACTCAGGGCCCGCATCCTTCAGGGAGGACCGATGCGGAAGGGAAGCGAGGTAGTATCTCTTCTGCCCTAGCCTTGCTTGAAAGACTCGACCGAAGCCCCGCGGGCCTGTGAGTTGACGTTTCTCCCGGTAGCGTAACAGGTAAAAGGCGACGCGATTGCACTCTCCGTCTCAAGGTAGTTGAAGGTCAGTTCCTCCCCCGGTTCTATCTCCCGGACCGCGAAGAACTGGCGTCCCTTCAGGCAGAGGTTGGGACTGAAGGAGTGGTTGAGATACACGGCGTAGTAATCGACTACATGCTGATTCAGGGCAATTTCGATACTTTCCCGAGTTCGGGTGCCAGAGGGCTCCCCGCGCACGGTGTAGACTGGTTCTCCGCGGGAAAAGGCGAATCGGGAATAGGTCGCTTTCTCACCATGCTGGTTTTCATCTATCCGGAAGCAGTCGCTGCGATCAATCACTCTGCGCACGTTCCTATCACGGTCAGAAGTTTGTAGCGAGACGAATAGGATTTGCGCGGCAGACCTTTCCAGACCTTGGACGTGTGATCGTGCCGCAACCATCCCCCGAAAGGCCCCGATGGCTACCCTCAGTTGATCTGGAGAAAGCTCTCGCTCAGAAGGACCGCCTCGATGAGAGATCTCATCCGATGTTTTTCGGAGGCTGTAGTCTCGACGATCTCCTCAATGACAAGGAAGTCTGCCGGTGTCAGTTCCCTCGACGTGGCATAGCGCATGAGATGGGCGGTAAAGGCACGCGCAAAACGACGGTCTTCCTTCACCAGTGATTCCTTGAAGCGGACGGCTCCCTCAAAAGCGTATTTCTTCATCAAGGTGCCGCTGGCGTCGACGTTTCTTCCATTTGGATACTTGTCACGCCATCTTCCGATGATGTCGTAGTTCTCAAGGGCGAACCCGAGAGGATCAAGTCGAGAGTGGCAGCCGGCACAGTCCGGGTTTTCACGGTGCTTTGCAAACTTCTCACGGATGGTGAGATTCTTGTCCGCAGCATCCTCGTTCAGAGGGGGCACATTGTTTGGAGGAGGTGGGGGAGGATCGTTAAAAATCACCTCGATGACCCAGGCTCCCCGGGCAATGGGATGCGTGCGTTTTGGGCCGGAGGTCATGCTCAGCATCGCTGCGTTGGTAATGACTCCCCCATAACGAGGGTCGTCGGCATTGCGCCGGGTAAAGGCTCTCGAGCGCAGTTTACTACGAATATCATCCTCAAATATTTTTCTGGCGTCCTGTCGTGCTCGCCCGGGGTCAGTATTGGCGGGGACATTGTCGAAGGAATTCCGGGCCTGCTCAATCTCTCGAACAAGGGTGCTGCGCCTGTCCCGCTGGGCGGGAGTGAGAGCCTTCGCTACCTCAGACTCAGTGACGTAGAGCCCCCCGGCGGATCCAGCAACTTCCTCGGCGCTCAGTGCGCGCGAATACAACCGCGCTCGCGCCAGACTGACATCAAGATACCTGCCGCCTCCTGCCGGCAGATGACGCACACCGAAAATAATAGAGCTTCTGCCTTTGGGGAAGGTTGCAAGACTGGTCCGGTAGGGCTTGCCGTAGGGCATCCCGTTTCTGTAAAGGGTCACCGAGCCATCAGTATCGTAGACCATTGCGAGGTGAATCTTTTGGTCCGGTTTCATCTCAGGGGTGGATTCTGGAAAGTCCTTGGTCCGGGCGAAGCGGTTGCTACCTGAGATCCAGTGTCGCCTCTTCCGCTCGCCGAGGACGATTGTATCGAAAAAGTCACCGGGGCCCTGGACTCCCATGAATCCGCCACCATCCTGATCGATGTTGTGCACCATCCCCCAGACCTCTAAGGTTCGTTCTTTCAGGTCGAATGACAGGGGAGGGCTCTGAAGGTAGGAGCTTTTCAGGGTAACCGTGCCTTCCTCGAGCACAATTTTACCGTGACTTTTCAAGTGCAGAGATCCCACGGAGTCACGGAGGTCATTGTTGAATTCCCACGCTGCTACAGGGTCAAGGTTGACTGGCTTTCCTCCCTTGCGCCGAGCCTTCAGCAGTCTTGCCTTGACGGGGCTTAACAGGTTGGTGAGTTCTGCTTCCCTCGATTGAATAGCGGCTTTCAGGGCGGCGCGCTTCTCGTCGTTGGACTTGTTGCGGGACAGGATTGCCTTGGCGTCAATGGCGGGGGGCTCCAAGTCTGAGTTGTACCAGGTCTGGAGAAATTCACTCTGGTAGGAGAAGCGGGGAGCGATGAGTTCAATGACGGGCCGGTCCTCAAGGAACATGGCGTCGAAGAGGAGAAGTGGCTCGAGGATCATCTGGACGCTGGCGGGGCTGGATTTGTCGACGTTGAAAAGCCGCGCCAGTTTTGGATCCGGAGTAGCGCCGAGAAGATTCTCAAGCTGCATCCACTGGGAAGGAAAGGCATCAAGGAAGCGCTCGATCCTGGCATCTTCCATCATGCGATTACAGGCCTGTTTGAACACCTCGATTCTGGCGAGTTCCCCACTCCCGGCCAGATGAAGAAGCTCAAGATCCGGTCCGCTGTTCCAGAGGAAGAAGGAGAGGTTGCTTGCTACAACGAAAAGGTCTTTCCCGGCACTCGTTGACCCATAGCGAAGAAGGAAGCGGGGAGACGAGAGGGTGGCGGAGGCCGCTCGTTTCATCGCCTCGGTAAAGGAAAGGCCCTGCCCTATCTTGGCAAAGGTGTAGTCGGTGTATCGATCAAGGGTGTCATCTTCGATGGCGCTGCGGAAAGCCAGGAGCAGGAAGTTCTTCAACCGTGCCCGGATTTCTTCCCGAAGGTTGCCCTCTTTCGGTTCGCGAAAGAAATCGTTCCATATGCCCACGGTCTCTTCGTTGAAGTCCGGGCTCTCAATGATCGATACGCTGAGGCGCAGGAAGGAGTCGAGAAGAAGAGGTGACAATGAAAGCTGGTTTGCCTGGTTGTCATATCCATGGTAGGCCCGAAGATCCTTGGGGAAGGATTTGACCTCACGCATCCCTGCAGGGGGAGAAAGCGAATGACAGGCGACCTCGACCTTTTCCGGCATTTTGCGGGAGTCGGGATCGAGGTAATTACTGTGGCGAGTCATGAGTTTCTCCGGAAGCGCGAAAATGTCGCGGTTGAGACGGAAAAGATCACGAACGGTGTTATTGTACTGGAACCGGTTGAGTCGCCTTATCTGAACCCGCTGGTCCTCCGGATTTACCTCCGCGGCTTCACGGAGCATGGCTTTCAAACTGGCAACCAACTCATCGCGCCGGTCATCTGGAATCTCGGGCTCTCCCTCGGGGGGCATGTCGTAGGAATCGACAGCCTCAACCAGCTCTTTGAGTAGCTTGGGATTAGTCTGAAGATGTCCAAAAGAGGTGATCTCCTTGAGGTTGACCTTGCCCTTTGTCTTCTCTCCTCCGTGGCATTTGATGCAGTGCTGCGCGAAGAGCGGTTTGAGAAGTGAATCGAATTGCGCTTTGGTGTCTGAGCTAGTGACCGCCGCGTTGCTGGCAGCATTCAGCAGGACTGAACCTGCCAGAAAGAGCATAATAGAAGCCTTCAGAGGCATATATGCGCATGTTGCGGCCATGGTGCGGGCTTCCCGACTTCTTGCTGCTCTAGGTCCAAAGGTCAGAAATCACTCCTGAACTGTCCGCAAAGGAGTTGATTTCGGCTCCCATCAGCTGAGCGAGCGTCAGCCACATGTTGGAATTGAGAGTGCCACTCTTACACCTGAGAAAACGGCCCTGTTTGATCTGGCCCTGTCCCCCGCCGGCGAGAATAAATGGAAGGTCATAGAACTGATGGGTGGCACCATCGCCAAGAGCAGCTCCGTAGGAAACGAGTGAGTTATCAAGCATGGTGCTTCCGTCTGCCTCCCGGATCTCCTTCATCCGCCTCAGCATGTAGCTGTATTGCTCAAGGTGGAAGATGTCGATCTTCTGGACCTCTTTCCATCCGTCGCCCTTCTGATTATGAGTCATGTTGTGGTGCTGGACCGGTTTGTCAAAAACGCCCTCATACATCAGGGTCGCATCCCAGCGCTCCGGCCCGATCATGAAAGTGCTGATGTTCGTCATGCCCATCTGGAAGGCGAGCAGCATGAGATCGGTCTGCAGGCGGATATATTCTCCACGCGGAAGAATTTCGTCCTTCGGAATCCGGATGTCTGCTTTTGCGATTCGCTCCCTCTGTTTTGCGATCCGAATTTCCACGTTACGGATCATCTCCATGAACTCGCCCAGAGTTTCCCGGTCATCCGTGCCGAGCTTCCGGGAGAGGCTCTTGGCATCAGCAAGCATGAGAGAGGAGACATCACTGAGGTGGGACTGGAAATTATCAGCCTTGAAGAGGCGCTCGTAGAGTTTCTGGGGATCCTTGATGGACGGTGCAATCTTGTCAGGTCCATACCACGAAATGTTGTCAAAGTAGATGGGCTCCTTGGGCGCACGGAATCCATTGCAGCTGATCTCGAGGGTTTTGAACACCGTGGAGTTCCCGACATGGTCGCCAATAACCTGATCGAGACTGCGGCCGTTGGGATAACGCCATCCTTTTTCGGCGGCTTGTTCGGGAGAGACACTGGTGAGGTAGCAGGAGGCTCCCTGCGCGTGAACGTCCTGTCCGTTCTTGAACGTGCGCTCCATCCCGGTGACCAGAGTGATGTCGTCCGCATGCTCTCGTAGTGGTTGCATTGAAGAGCTGAACTCCAGGGGAGAGATGCCGATCCTGTTTTCGACCCGCTTCTGCTGCTTGGTCTTGTCGGCATTGAACCCTCCAACGAAGCCAGGCAGCTGGGCCTGCTCCTCACCGGGGAAGAATCCGCGGCGGTTGATGCCATTAGGGACGTAGAACATGACCATTTTCTTGTCCGGCTTTTTCTGCGCCTTGAGAGACTTGGCGGACGCGAGCGATGGCATGAAAGGGAGCGTCAGAAGCGCGCCCTGACTTCGTAGAAATTTCCTTCTCGAAAGGTTCATTAGAGCTATGGTTTCATACCTTTCGCGGTCGAAAAGCCTTATTGTCCACGTTTTCGCGTTACAACGGGCCTCGGGCGCTTGAATTATCGCTTCTCCCTCCCCATGAAGGTTATCATATCTCTCTTTGCTGCAGTGCTTTTTGCTATTCCTGCTCTGGTGGGAGAGCCGCTGCGACCGAATGTCGTGATTATCTTCACCGACGACCAGGGTTACGCGGATCTGGCCTGTTACGGGAACAAGAAAAATAAAACCCCACGCCTCGATCGACTCGCGAGCGAAGGGACTCGGTTCACCTCGTTTTACTCTCAAACTGTCTGTGGACCCTCGCGATCAGCCCTTCTCACCGGACGTCAGCCAGTTCGGAGTGGAGGCTGGGGGATGCCTGCCTCGGAGATCACCTGGGCGGAGCTGGCCCGGAAGGCTGGATACCAGACTGCCTGCATCGGCAAATGGGATGTTTCCAACCGGAAGCCAATTGTCGACCGCATGCCGAACGCCCAGGGCTTTGATTATTACTTTGGCGCTCTCGGGGCCAATGACAATGGTTCGGTTCGTTTCCACGAGAATAACGAGGACGCGGGAAGCAGCCGGGATATGGGGGGATTGGTGAGGCTCTACACAGAGAAATCCATCGATTATCTCAAAAACAGGCGAGATCCCGAAAAGCCATTCATGCTCTATCTCGCTCACACCATGATGCACACAATTATTGATGCGTCGCCTTCTTTCAGGGGTAAATCGGAGGGTGGACTGTATGGAGACGTGGTCGAGGAGTTTGATCATGAGACGGGAAGACTTCTCGATGTGCTTGATGAATTGGACCTCTCTGGAAATACCGTGGTGATATACACGAGCGACAATGGGCCTTGGAACCAGGACAAATATACCAAGCGGAAGAAAGGGCATCCTAAGGGCTCCACCTTCTGGGGAGAGGCTGGTCCGCTCAGGAATGGAAAAGGGTCTCCTTATGAGGCTGGATACCGTCTTCCCTGCATCGTGCGCTGGCCTGGTAAGGTGCCAGCCGATCGGACCAGCGATGCTATTTTTGCGAGTATAGATTTCCTTCCTACCTTCGCAAACCTTTGCGGCTTCAGGGTCCCAGACGATCGCCGTATTGATGGCATTGACCAGACCGACCTACTTCTCGGAAAAACAGAGAGGGGACGTGAATACTTCTATTTCAACCGTGCGGGTGTAAGAAAGGGTAAGTGGAAATATCTACGACCGGACGCGCATTTCCACGGGTACGCCGTTGAGGACGGACGGAAAAAGGTCGATGAACTCTATGACCTTGAGGCGGACATCGGTGAGCGGAACAATCTTGCCGGGCAGCATCCGGACATCGTAATGGAGTTAAAGAAACTAACGAAGGCGATAGAAGCCAAGGAGGTCAAGGTGGATCTGCCTGCCCGTTTTCAAATACCTGTCTCTTATACACATCTCCGAGCCCACGAGACAGGCAGAAATCTCGTATGCCGTCTTCTGCTTGAAA
>CAXEFH010000053.1:0-15488 GCA_963989605.1 uncultured Roseibacillus sp.
TTTCAAGCAGAAGACGGCATACGAGATTTCTGCCTGTCTCGTGGGCTCGGAGATGTGTATAAGAGACAGATTGAAGATCCGATCAGGTCTCCTCCACATTCAGCCACTGCATCGCGAAGGGTGAACCGCTCCCGGCCAACAACGACGTAGGAAAGCCCTTCATCGTGAACCCGCCCCTCATTGGCGCATTCGGTTGTGGATGCGAACCAGCGTTCGTCGATGCCTCCCCGGCTCAACCCGTAGGCATACGTGTCGTCAGGGTGAAGCTTGATGCGTAGTCCGGGCTGGAGAAACGAGCGGGGGACCCAGTTGGGAGCGAGGCGGAGGAGGCCTCCGGTATCTTCGAGGTGACCGTCCACGAGGCTTCGGATATTGCTCGTGGTGGTGCTCAGGTCTTCTGTGATTCGGGGATGAGTCATGGTATCGCGAGGGAGGTAGCAGTGTGTTTGTAGGGATCGAGCCCTGCAGGTTGGGAAAAGTGAAGGGGAGTGCAGTGCAGGATGCACGATTTTTCGATCCTGGAAGGCTCCTGCGGGCCCCTGAGAGTTGAATTTTGGTCTCCACCGGCACTTTTCGGGCGTGAAGGCGGTGGTCGGAGTCTCAGGAGGGCCCCGTCACGAAGTCCCACTGGGCCGGAACATCGATTGTGATACCCACGTCGGAGGTAACGGATAGTGTTCCTGGGTCCTTGGGAATTATTGAGGCCACGCTGCCGAAATCGGAAGGGACGGGACTGACGGCCTGAAGAATTCTAAGGGACACCTCCTTGTCCCGGGAAAAGGCACGGGTGGTTGGAATACTTCGGTGGCCCAAGAGATCCTGTCTGGAGGTAGTCACATTCTCAGCGAAGTAGGAGCATACTTCTTCGAGACCTATGCGGCCCAGATGCCGGCCCTCCCAGGGAGAGCTACGACGACCCCCGTTGGAGATCCACAGTAAGGTGGCGGGGAAATCAGATGGATCCTTTAGTGAGAACCATACATGGTCCTTGAGGACCGCGGCTGTCCAGGCAAACGGTTGCTCAGGAGAAGAACCTTCATTCACGAGCATGACGAGATCCTCGAATCCATTACGGGTTGGATAGCGTGTCAGGTCGGTTGTTGCGGAGCTGGTAATGTTTTCGGCAGAGCGAGGAGGCGCGTCCGCAAGAGCCACCCTTCGAAGGGTGTCGAAAGGTGCCCCCGGAACAAGAGTCTGGTATTCGTCCGCTGCTGGGTCAGAGAAGAGTCCCGGGTTCACCGACCCCCATCGGAAGGGCGAGGTCGTGATGCGGCCCTCACCTTTCTCTAGGCCGGAAAAGTCAAGAATCGGGTGATTTCCGTAGCTATAATTTCCCTCCAGTCCAGAGAGAACATGTTCGGAATAGATTACGGCGTGATCTGGCCGCAGCCGAAGAATTTTTTCGACCTTCCCTCCAACGTCGCCGGGCTCGATGGCGAGATGAAGAGTGTTTTCATCTTGTTGTATCAGTTGCCAGTCCGCGTTGGCAGTGTCTCCGTGGGGAAGGCCCTGATCCTGAGGGCCAAAGGGAAGACAGAAAAAGTCACCTCGCAGGTATTTAATCAGGTTGGGCATCTCTTTCCCGAGTTCGTCTGGTTTCCAGGGAGCCAGAGCATATGGGGTGAAAGTCTTCTCTCCCATGGTGAAGCTCACAGGTCCCACCATCCCTCCGGTCCGGCTGACCGAAAGAGTGACCAAGTCCGATGCCAGTTCGTAAGAGGGTGCTCCGTAGACTGAATTCATGATAAGGCGGATGAATAACAGGAGGCCGCCGTGCCGTCAAAACCTTGGGGCAGAGGGCCCGGTGGTGTTCCTCAGCGGAAGATTCTCGCGCGACATCGGAGCCGGCAGGGTGCTGAGAGAGAATGTTCGGCCCCGGCGAGCAAGGCGTTAGTTCTCACCTTTTCTTCCCTGGAAAACGTTTTCCGCGCAGACGAGCTTCAATATGATTCGAGCACTGACCGGTAGAGCGGATCTCATTACAGCAGGCTTCGATACGTAGTGACTGCCGCACCGGCCGAAAGCCGAGGCGCCGGGTGACACAATCATTGAGGACTTCCATATGGTCATCCTCGAATTCTACTACTTTTCCGCAGTCTACGCAGACGAGGTGATTGTGGGCGGGTTTTTCGAGGAAGTTTGGATCGTAAGTGGTTTGCCCGTCGCCGAGGTCGATTTCCTGAAGAAGCTTCGCCTCTGTCAGGAGGGAGAGGGTCCGGTAGAGGGTAGCTCGCGATGTGCGGGATTCGGTCCCCCGCAACTTCTCCCACAGTTCGTCTGCCGTGAAGTGCTCGTCGCTCTCAAAAATGACGTCTACGATAGCATCGCGTTGAGGAGTCTTCCGGAGGCCTTTCGCCCTGATGAAAGTATCAAGCTTCTCCTTAATCTCTGCCAGCACACCTCCATTATGACACCAAAGACGTTCAGGTGAATACGATTATTGGGTTTTGTTCGAAAACGTGTCCTTGATGAGGGCATTGGACCATGTTGCCCTGCGGGTGTGCGCTGGTTGGCTCTACCTGCTGTTCTCGGTGTGATCTCATGCTCATCTAATGAGAATACCCTAGAGATCAGGCAATATCATCTGCGCTCGCTGGATCTTGAAAGAGAAATGAATGCGCCGAGGGCGGAGCAATTACGGCGTTTTCATGGCGCGGTGACGACCGCGGAGAAACGTGATCGTCTCGGGCATTACTACAGGGTGCAATGGAACGGGCCGGTTGGAGAGGAGAATGCGCCTGTGCGGATGGTGTTTCGTTATCGTCAGGCGGCAACGGGCAGCGCTGTGCGTGAGATTGTGATTAAAGCGGCCCCTGTAGTGGAAGGTGTGGCCGAATTTCAGGTCACGGGCTCCGACTATCTCGAGGGTGGCCGTGTTCTCTCCTGGCATCTCAGCTACTACCGGGGGGAGCGCCTCATTGAAACGAGGCAATCCTATTTGTGGCAATGATGGCCCTGCGTGATTGACGAATGGTCACAGGTGTCGTATCCTCTTTCCTGAACCTCTGTCCTTCACGAATTGATAAAAGACGACTCTCTTGATGTCGGGGCCACAGACGGATTTGTATGGATTCGTTTGAAAGGGAAGGGCTCTTTTTCCACCAGTCCAGCCTTGAAGGGTTTTGTGGAGAGCAGAATGGACGGCGGCGAGACGAGTTTCGTCATCGACCTTTTGGACTGCCCCGCAATGGACTCAACGTTCATGGGAACTCTCGCGGGACTCGCGATGCGGCTTTCGAGAGTTGGAGGGGGGAAGATGCATTTGAATGGAGTCTGTGACCGGAACCGCCAGTCGCTTGAGGACCTCGGTCTGGAAAAATTGCTCGAGATTGACCCTGACAACAGTGCATGGCAGAGCCATATACAGGACGTCCGGAAAAGGTTGGAGCCTCTTCGAGAAGGAGAACCTGAAGCTCTGGATGCAGCCCATCTGTTGGAGGCTCACAGGAAGCTTTGCGAGGCCCAGGAGGACAACGTTCAGAAATTTGGGGCTGTTCTGGACGCCCTAGAAAAGAAGGCCGGGAAGTCCTAGGGGGTGGTAAGGAACCTGTGGATGCTCGATCCTCAGGGTTGACCGCTGATGGGTGCCGGGTATTGCTCTCACCATGCAAGACGACTCTTCCAGTGAGGCTGAGAACCAGAAGCCGCTTTCCGAGGATGATTCCGGGGAAGACCTGGATCTAGAACGTCCGCCTGCTGCAGAGAGTGGGGAAGCCGAAGGGTCCCCCGTTGAGCACGAGGAGGAAGAAGAGAAAGTGGAACCCTCACCTGAGGAACAGGCCGCTGAGTGGCGCGAGAGGGCGATCCGTGCGGCCGCGGATCTCGAGAACTTTCGAAAGCGGATGGAACGAGAGAAGGGGGAAGCCCGGCGCTACGCGAACCAGTCTCTCCTCGAGGAACTTCTGCCCGTTCTGGACAACTTCCATATGGGACTGGAAGCGGCCTCCGCCGATTCGGAGTCTATGATTTTCAAGGGAATGGAGATGGTAAAGAAGCAACTCGATGATTTTCTTGCCGGCCAGGGTGTTGAAGAAATCCCTGCTGAGGAAAAGATCTTTGATCCCGCAGTTCACGAAGCGGTGACCCAGGAAGATTGCGAGGATTCTCCCGAAGGCATTGTCCTGAGAGTCATCAGGCGAGGCTACCGGATGGGGGACCGGTTGCTGAGACCTGCTAATGTGGTCGTGTCCCGGGCGCCACAGCCTGAGGAGCCCAAGCAAGAGATGGAGGAGAACGCCTAGATGGACTCGACACGAGACTACTACGAGGTGCTCGGGGTGTCGAAGGATGCTGGAGCGGGGGAAATCAAGAAGTCCTACCGGAAACTGGCGATGAAATTTCATCCGGACCAGAACCCGGATGACCCGGGTGCGGAAGAGAAATTCAAGGAGCTCGGAGAGGCATATGAGATTCTGAGTAACGAGGAGAAGCGGGCGGCTTACGATCGGAATGGACATGCTGCGTTTTCCTCCGGGGGCGGGGGATCCGGGTTCGGGGGCGGAGGCTTCAATGACCCAATGGATATCTTCTCGCAGGTGTTCGGGGGTGGATTTGGGGATATGTTTGGAGGAGGGCGCGGGCGAAGAAGGGATGGCCGTAACAGGGGGAGTGATCTTCGTTACAATCTTGAAATCACCCTTGAGGAAAGTGCAGAGGGAGTCTCGAAGGAGCTCGATCTTGAGAAATATGTCTCTTGCGAATCGTGCAAGGGATCGGGATCAAGAGGTTCGGGAGGAACCCAGACTTGCGTGACATGTGGGGGCCTTGGGGTAGTGGAGCAGAGAATGGAAGGCTTTGGAGGAATCTTTCGGAAGCAGGTGGCTTGCCCTGATTGTGAGGGTTCCGGGCAGGTAATTGCCGACCCATGTCCGGAGTGTCAGGGTCAGGGTCGGTTGGAGAAGGTCGCCCGGACGTCCATCGAAATTCCGGCTGGTGTGGACCATGGGACGCGGCTGCGTTCGAGCGGTAACGGAGATGGCGGGGTGCGAGGAGGGCCGGCAGGGGATCTACATATCGTCCTGCACCTCAAGCGCCACGATATCTTTGAGCGACGGGGGGAGGATCTGTTCTGTGAAGTTCCTGTTAGTTTTGGGACTGCGGCCCTCGGAGGAGCGCTGGATGTTCCGACGTTGGAGGGTGCGGCTTCGATCAAGATTCCCGCCGGGACGCAGGGCGGAACAATCTTCCGTCTGAGGAACCGCGGCATCAAGGATATCAGCAGTGGGAGGAAAGGAGATTTGAACGTAGAGGTCCGAGTTGAAGTTCCCACCCGCCTCAGTGGCGAGCAAAAGGAGAAGCTGGGAGCATTTACCGAGTCCATCGGCGAAGAGAACTCTCCAATGCACGAGGGCTTTCTTGAGAAAGCAAAAAGGTTTTTTAACCTGTAGGCAGTTACAGGGCGGCTTCTATCGTTCGAAAGCCCTTGGTTATGGACAGGTTTCTTGTAGCAACGAAGGACTGGGAGGGCGCTCGCGCAGTCCTCGGACCAGAGGAGAGTCATCATTGCGTCAGGGTGTTGCGTAAAATCGCCGGTGACAGAATTGAGGTTTTTGATGGAGCAGGACGCCGGGGACGAGGGGTAATTACAGAGCTCGAGGAAGGTGCTGTGACGGTGCTGCTAGAGGAGGAGGAGAAGGCCGAGCGGAAAGGCCCCTCTCTGTTCCTTGCGATTTCAGTGACCAAGGGAAAGGCCATGGAACTTATTATCCAGAAGGCCGTGGAACTTGGCGTGGACCGGATACAGCCACTCCTCACTGAGAACATGGCTGTTCGCTTTTCGGGAGAGGCCCGGCGGGCCAAGAAGGAGAAATGGAACCGGGTGGCCATCGCAGCATGCAAGCAGTGCGGGCAGAATTTCATTCCCGAAGTCTGTTCTGCGGTGCCCTTCGAGGATTATCTAGAATCCCAAGAAGGGGGAGCTCGACTTCTGGCGTCGCTCGATGGGAGTGCGCGACCCTTGAGAAGCGAGATCGCGGTTCTGGCTCCCGATATCGGGTCTGTAGAGCTCTTCATTGGTCCAGAGGGGGATTTTTCTCCTTCAGAGACTCGGGGGGCGCTGGCGAGCGGACTGCGGCCGGTGAGTTTTGGGCCCCTCGTCTTCAGGGTGGAAACGGCTGTGATTTACGGTCTGAGCGTGCTTACCTACGAGTTGCGCTGAAGCAAGGGAGTGCTCCAAAAGCTTGCGCATTCCGATCTCTACCTCTAACCCTTTCACGACGTGCTCAAGCGCCTTCGGCCCTACACACGCTATCTGCGACCGGTACGCTGGCAATTCATCGGCGCGCTGGTCGCCGGGTTGATTTATGGCCTCGCCAGCGGTGCGGGAATTCCGCTTATTCTCAAGGAGGTTCTTCCGAGAATCTGGGTAGAGGGTCCCGACCCGGTGCCATTCAGAGATCTGATCGTGATTGGGGTAATCATGATTGGCGGTATGGGCGTCAGGTGCGCGTCAGAATTTGCGAACATGTACGGGATGGCCTATTGCGGACAAAGGGTGCTCGAGGGGCTTCGGACAGATACCTTCGCCCATTTGCAGAAGCTTTCGCTGTCTTTTTTTGAGAGGCGCAGGAGTGGAGATACGGTCAGCCGGCTCATTACGGATACCGAGGTGCTCCGGGCGGGCATCGTCACGGTCACCAATGACATCATCAAGCAACCTTTCACTCTCGTTGGAGCGGCTGGGGTGATTTTCTATCTCTCTCTACAGAACAGTCAGTTTATCTTTATTCTCGCCTTCCTGATCAGTGCGCCTGCCTGCGTGTTTCCAATCAGGTGGCTGGCTGGCAAGCTGAAGACCCGCGCGAAGAAACTGCAGTCTCAGGTCGGCGACGTCTCTGCCTACGTGACGGATAGTATTCAGGCCCCGAGAGAGATACGTGCCTTCAACCTTCAGGAAGGGCAGGTCAGGGGCATGAAACGGAGAGTCCTCGAATTGATGAAGTGGCAGCTCAAGGTTCTCAAGTACGAGCGGTCCGTTGCGCCCCTCGTGGAGTTTGTGGCAACCATCAGCGTGGCAATCGTGATCGTATATGCTGGACGGAATTCGGTGGGAATCCAGGAACTCGTCCCTCTCCTTGGGGCTCTGTATTTCTGTTACGAACCGGTAAAGAAGCTGGGAAAGATCACAACCCACCTCAAGAGCATGGAAGCCTCTTTGGACCGTCTCGAGGAGATTTCAAAGGCCGAACCGGAAGTTCTCGATCCTGATGTCCCTGTCGAACTGGATCAGGTCAGGGGTGAAATCGCCTTCAACGAGGTGTCCTTTGCTTACGAAGAGGAGTCGGTTCTGAAGCAGGTGACGGTCAAGGCGAGCCAGGGAGAGGTGATCGGCATTGTTGGCCCCAGCGGGGCGGGAAAGACCTCTTTCATCAACCTACTCCTGCGTTTTTATGATCCGACAGAGGGAGGTGTGCTCATGGATGGGAATGATCTTCGGACGATTCGACAGGAGGACCTGCGAGACGCTATTGCCTTCGTTCCGCAGGAGCCTTTGCTCTTCAATGCTTCCGTAAGGGAGAACATTCTGGTTGGACGACCTGACGCAACTGATGATGAAATTTACCAGGCTGCAGGCCAGGCACGCGCCCACGATTTCATCACCGCGATGGAGGATGGGTATGAGACGGTGATTGGAGAGAAGGGAGCGCGCCTTTCGGGTGGTCAGAGGCAGAGGTTAGCTCTTGCTCGTGCTTTTCTCCGCAGGGCGCCGATCCTTGTCCTCGATGAGGCAGCCTCGGCGCTAGATTCCGAGAATGAGGCACTCGTTCAGCAGGCTCTTGTCGAGTTAGCGAAGAACCGGACTGTGTTCATCATCGCCCATCGTTTCAGCACCCTCAGCATTGTTGATCGGATTCTCGTTTTCGAGAGTGGTGAAATCGTCGGAGATGGGACCAATGAGGAGCTCGAGAAGAATTGCGCATTATATCGGGAGCTTAGAAAAA
The DNA here is from genome assembly GCA_963989605.1 of uncultured Roseibacillus sp. Taxonomy (GTDB): domain Bacteria; phylum Verrucomicrobiota; class Verrucomicrobiia; order Verrucomicrobiales; family Akkermansiaceae; genus Roseibacillus_B. Next base: position 7,941 of record CAXEFH010000053.1, read on the forward strand.
GGCAGAAAGTGGAATAAGGCTTCCGTAGCAGTTTCTGCCCGCGGGGGCACGGGTGAATGGCTTTGTTTTCAAAGATAAGCCTCCTTGAGAGGAGGCTCGTGCATTCCGAGCTCCCGGGCGACCCCCATCCATTGCTTCTCCGGAGAGAGGTTTTCCCTGATCGTGACCGGATACCAGTTATCGCCAGACTGCATGGTAGAGGGTAGACCATAGATGGGGCCGTCATAGAGGTGCCCGAGTTCGCGAGCCGCTCTCTCATCATCGGTAAATATGAGAGCTAGAGAGAGGTTTGGAGGAAGGAAGTGATCTTCAATGCTGTGGAAGGTGTGAGGCAGCTCCGAAAGACCGGGTTCGTCGCGCGTGCGCTCCCGGGCGAGGAGGTGCAGCTCAAGATCGGGCCGGGACACGCTGATCGCCTTGAGCGCTGGTAATGTCTGCCGAAGTTCTCCCCAATTGTCAGGAATCCTCACCAGGACCGGAAAGGGATGCAGCGGTTTGCCATAATACTTCTTGAGGCGGAGGGGGCCTTTCTTGCCGGCAATTCGAAGCGGTCGGCGCTTCTCAAGACGCCAGAGATCTTGCATCCAGAAAACATCGACAACGGATTGGAGAGTCATCTTTTCCAGGAGTGTGGCAATATGGGCAGTGGAAAGTTCCTCTCCCTCTTGGATTTCAGGATCATGAAACATGACTTCCCAATTTCCGGGTGATGTCGTTCGCATCGAGACTCCCACGACAGGTGCTCCAGTGTGCTTGTGAATGAAGGCGGGCAGTGGCGACATGGACATGAGGCGGTTGAAAAAGGGAACGATTGTTCCCGAGGCTCCGGCCCTCTGATCCGCGATGACTCCGAGGACACCACCCTCACGAACAAACTTGATAGGCGCCTGGTAGGATTTGAACTTGGAGAACATCTTCATCCGGTGGTTGGATCTTCTCTTTCGAATCAGGGGATCAAGGTGGATGTTATTAAGAGGACGGTAGATTGCGCCGACCCTCAGGTCCGGGCGGAATGCGCCCATTCCCTGGGTAAGGAGCTCAAAGTTTCCCATATGGGGACAGACAAGAATGACTCCCCTGTTCTTTGCGATGGCACGTTCCAGCACGTCAAACCCAATAGGTGTAATTGAGGACCGGACGAGTGCCGAGGTTAGCTGCCCACCCTTGAGAGCTGTCAGAAAATTAGCGGTAGTATGACGGAAAACGTTGCGGGTAAGGGAGACTATTTCCTCTTCTGGGATCTCAGGTCCCAGGGCGGTCCGCAGGTTGTTCCGGACGACGGGCCACCGGGAGCGGAAGAGATATGCCACACACGACAGGCTGGATCCTATCCTCCAGAGGGATTCCATGGAAAAAAGGCAGGCGAGGCGTTCAACGATTAGAAAGGCAGCGTGCTCGACCCTCCACTGAAGCCTTTTGAGGGGCTTCATTTTTTTCGTCACCATCATGGCTCAGTGAACATCCGATATCGACGTCGAATGAGAGGAAGGCAGTAGCCTATCGTGCCGAGGAGGATGAAATAACAAGCCAGTAACTCGAGATAGCCCCTGCACGTTGGCGGAATGTCCGGGTTGTATTCCTTGCCGAGAGACGCTTGCCAGAATGCTTTTGATCCAAAGACCCGTGAGAAAGCGTAGTTCAGGATCAGGGCCGCCAGAATGAATCCCGAGGCAGGGTGGCGGGAGGCAAATCCAACGAAGTGGAGAGTTTCTCTTCTGCGGCGGAAGAGCGTGAGCCCGGTCCAGATCAGCATCGGGATCATGATGTACTCATGCTTCAGAGGATGAATGTTGTCATCGATGGCGCCGCCAACTTCAGCAATCAGGAATGCGATCGTCAGGAATCCGAGTGACCGGTAAACGGCCCGGAAAGGCCCGGCGTGAGGAGCAGTGGCGAAGAGAAGGGCAGCGGAGAAGGCGAGCAATGCCGATTGCAGCGTTTCTACCACGCTGTCCTCCATAGGCACGCTCTTCTCGTCCGGAATCCAGGCAGGAAAGAGAATCAGGACCGCCCCAAAGCCCATGGTGAGAGCGATCAGGACGGTGCGCAGCCAGGAGGGCGGATTCGGAGAGAGCTTTGGCACGGAGACCTCGTTAACTGGCGGAGATTAGCCCGAGCCGGGTCCCAAATACAAGCCTGCCGGTAGCCCCCATCGGGGGCACCTGCCCGGCAGGGAGGAAGCGATACTCCAAGCTCTCCTCGGGAATCGCTCCGGCCCTTGTGGTGAAGCGCGAGGAAAGGATCAACCCTTCACGTCAAAACAGAAGACAAGGTCCTGATCACGCAGGTAAAGTTTCCCATTTACGACCACCGGGTGAGTCCAGACCTTTCCGCTGGTGCCCTGGCGCAACTTGGTCTTCCTCGGCATGGGGAACCGGCCCAGTTCCTCGAAGCCGTCGGGGGAGGCCTTGGCCAGAAAGCATGATCCTTCCGATTCGTCGAGGCATACGAGCATGCCGTCGACATAATGCACGGCACCCTTGCTCTTGCCCTCGCCCCGCTCGCTCCAGACCTGTTCGCCCGTTTTGAAGTTCTGGCAGACGAGTCCCGGACCGTCGGAGAATCCGTAGACGTGTTCCCCAACCTTGATCACGCCCCCGTGATGATTTTTCATGACCTTGTTGGACCAGACGTCCTTTGCTTCACCATCACTGATGTCCACGAGCTTGCAGCCAACCCCGTAGCCCGAGCTGATGTAGACATGGCCCTCTGAGTAGATGGGAGTGGGAATGACGGCGGTCCGTCCCGGCCACTTCGTGCTCCAGAGGAGCTTTCCGGTATCTGCGGACACTCCGGCCAGTTTTTTCATGAAGAGCTGGATGTATTGTTTCTTCCCATTCACTTCCGCGACGATCGCGGAGGAATACTGGGCGCCGTCTGTCAGATCGGTGCTCTGCCAGATCGTTTTCCCGGTTTTCTTATCGAGGGCGACGATGGCACCCTTGGTGCCTCCGGGGGTAACGATGAGTCTGTTTCCATCAACAAGGGGAGACTCCGAGTAGCCCCAACCCGGGATCTTGCCCCCGAAGTCCTCCACGAGGCTGACGCTCCATTTTTTTTCACCCTTGTCGGCCGTCATGCAACTGACGTCTCCGTTGGCATTCATGGCGTAGACCAGCCCATCGTCAACAGTGGCTGCTCCCCGGGTGCCTGCACCCCATCGTGTATTGTATCCTTCCTCGGGATCGGTGCCGATGGTGCTGGACCAGACCTCTTCTCCGCTTCCTGCGTCGATGCAGATGATCTCGGCCTTTCCTTTCCGGCTCCCCGTGAAGTAGAGCCTGTTACCGACAACTGCAGGGCAGCTATAGCCTTTGCCACAATCCTCAAAGGCCCACACTAGTTCTGGTCCTGCGGCAGGCCATTTTGCCAAGGATCCTGTGTCAGGCGAGTGACCGTCGCGTGCCGTGCCTCGCCAGCTTGGCCAGTCATTCGCGAGAGCCCCACCCTTTTCGGCGGCTCCTTCGGCAAACGTGATGTCCTCCTTGGTGAGACGAGAAAGAGGCAGGCTGATTACATCCCCGTTGGCTCGCCGCACCTTGACAGCGTCCTTGGTGAGCTCAACGAATTCACCTGTAAGCGTCCTTCCCGAGGAGGCGTCTTTCCAGACCCGGGGGCTGGCAGAGACAGATGAGGCCGCCAGCAGGAGGCCGAATGCCGTAAGTAGTGCGATAGACTTGGTTTTCATAACAAAGGAATGATGAACAGGCTGCACGGAAATGACTGCCTTCTCAAACCCCAATTGCAGGGGGTAGGGCAAAATACTTACCAGGAATGGCCATATAACCCGGTTGAAGAGACCGTCATCCTTTGACTAGCCAATAACTCTGGTGGCGGCAACTCCATCAGGATCGTTCAACGTCCGCCCAGTGCCAAAGTAGGCCTCAACTTCCCGGATTGCGGTTCTCCCCTTATCTGACGCCATGATCCTGAGGCGGAGGCCCCCGGTCTGGCGCGTGACGATTGGAGCGATAAAGCCATTGCCGATATTCATGCCTTTAAAGCAGCTTTTCCACGCTGTAATCACCGGGTCCGCATACTGAATCTGGTAGCGTGTCATGGCTCGAAGCGGGGTTCTCCCGGATCTGGGGTTTCGTTGATGGACTCAGCTTTCCGCAAGGAGTCCACCGCTCCGCGCAGGCGCCATCCTGTGTGTTTAGAGGTTCCTCGGTGGGAATTGGCGGCGAAGGATCAGTCTGCCAGTTCCATGACGCGGAAATAAGCCTCCGCAGGGGCCGGAACGGGCAGGGCGGCGGAGATTTCAGAATCGAAGTCAGTGGCCATCCGCGGCTGTCCCAGGTCACTCCAAGACTGGAGGTCTGCTGAGACCTGTAACTGGTAACGCTTTCCGATTTCTGAACCGAAGAGAACTTGTGCCTCGCCATCTGGGGTGAAGGAAGCTTCGGTGACCTGCAGGTAGGTTTCTCCACGAGTGTCGGAGAGGCGATAAATGTCCCCGGTGAAGAGGGAGGCCACGTAGAGGTTGCCAGCTTCGTCCTCACCAAAAGAGGAAACGTTCAGAGAGGTATCAAGGAACTGGCGGTCAATCCAGTTGCCCGAGGGATCCCGTTGGAGTCCCCAGATGCGCCCCGAGTTGTAGTCCCCGAAATAATAGATCCCCTCCATTCGGGGAAAGCTGCTTCCCCGGTAGACGTAGCCTCCGGTGATGGAGCTCCCTGCATTGTGATCATATTCAAACACTGGATCGGTCGACGTCCCCTTGGTGAGAGGAGTGCCGGAGTTGAAGGTGTTGAATCCCTCTACCCGGCGCCATTGGAAGTTTTCGCCTCCGGTGCTGGCAGCCGGAATGAAATTGACCTCCTCCCATTCGTATTGTCCTACGTCGGCGATATACATGTCGCCAGTTTTGCGATCGAAGGACCAGCGCCACGGATTACGTAGTCCGAAGGCCCAGATTTCGTTCGGAACCTGGGTGTCGAGCAGGAAAGGATTGTCGGCGGGTATCGCATAAGGCAAACCGGGATCGGGGAGACCCTCCACGTCGATACGCAGCATCTTTCCCAGAAAGGTGTCATTCGCCTGACCGTTTCCGACAGAGCCATGCAGATCTCCAGCACCGCCCCCATCCCCCATTCCGATATAGAGGTATCCATCGGGCCCGAAATTGATCTGGCCGCCGTTGTGATTCGGTTCAGGCTGTGGAATCACCAGGATGACTTCCTCACTGGTTTCGATCCCGTCGTCTGCGTTAGCGGGATTGACCGTGAAACGAGATATAACGGTGGATCCGCGGGGTGAAGAATTGCTACTGATGTAGTTCACATAAAAGTGCCCGTTGGTCGCGTATTCGGGGGAAAATGCGAGCGCCAGAAGACCTCGCTCGTCGCCACCGCTGTCGTTGGTATTCACCCGGGACCGGAGATCAAGGAAGGTGCGCAGGGCCCCGCCGTCCCAGATTCTGATGCGACCGGCGCGTTCGACGATAAAAAGCCTGCCGCTCCCATCCGGAGCATGCGTGAGAGCGACCGGACTATTCGCGTTCGTGATCGGGGTGCCCAATTGCAAGTCGGGCCACACTGGTGGCAGGGAATCTGTAACGACGAGCCGAGGCAGAATAAGAAAGTCACTGCTGCCAGCTCCATCATTCAATCCGTGGATAGCGAGCATGTTTGCGCCCTCGTTGAGAAGAGGGATGAAAGAGCTGAGGTCAAACTGCTCGAATTCGAGGGCCCGCGTGTCGGAGTTGTTCGAGCTCGCTGCTGAAGATGAGGTGAGCTGTCCTGGCGCGTTGGAGGACGCTACGCGGACACCGTTCAGGTATGCGACGAAGCCATCATCGTATTTGAGTTCCAAGAAGAGTGCCCGGGCGGACTCTAGAGCCTTCCGGTCGGCAGAGAATGGAATCCGAATGTAGGCGGTAGTGGACCGGTTCTGCATCCGCGATCTCAGTTCGAGGCCGAGGAGTGTGGCATAGCTGGTTCCCGAATTCGGACTGGCCTCGTATCCCACCCCGATTGTTCCGGGGATCCAGCTGGCCGCATTGGGAGGAGGGGCAACGTTTGTCCATTCTGCCTCCGTGAGGCTGTTTCCTCCATTGCCAGCCGTCGGTACGAGGGCAGTGGCTCCTGCTGCAGGACCGTCAGCCACGAGGAGTGTTTCGGCCGCCGCGAGCGGGAGGAGGAAAGCAAAGATCAAAAGGGAGGAAGAAGCGAGGCTCTGAATCTTCATGGAGCCTTACTATCATCTTGGTCCGTGGAATTGCCATCTTCATTTTAGACAGGCTTCGGACGGGTAATTCCAGATGGTGGTTCGAGATGATTCCGGCTGGTGGGGCCCTTCAAGAGCCTCGGGCTTTCGGCTCGTGATACCGGGGAGAGCAAGGAACTCTTCCTGCCTAGGGTTCTGTCAGCGGGTCGGGTGGAACAAGTATTTTGATACTGGCCTCGGAAGCGCTGAAACAGATGTTCCGGCCAAGGGGGTTCGGGATAATCGGCAAAGGGGGAGATAACCCCTCGAGGGGATGCGCGACAGTTCGCTTACCCGTGTGTCGGCCCCCGCCCGACCGTAGCCTTGCTGCCCCAGCACAGAAAAAACCTCTGCACGGAATGGCTTGGGCCGGAGCTTTCCGAGAGCTTCCAAGAGTCCTTAAGGCTTGGAAGGACTGCCGATTTTCTAACAAAAGTCGTGTGCTTGGGGAAATGAGAGCGCCCTGCCTTTGCTCAGGTGGGCCGTCTTCGTCTTGGGAAGGAACATGTTCTTTTCCTAACATGCTTATTGTTAAACAGTCGCTTTGAACAAGCGAGCTAAGCCTCGGATGAGATCCTGACTCGGTATGAGAGGCCGCGTCGACTGGGTTGACAGGAGGAAACGAGAAGGATGGGCAGATCAAGAGCTGGGTATTCCAGAATCAGTTTGGATCAGCTAACTGGCCCCCAAGTTTCAGGATGTTTAATTTTTTTTCGATCCGGGTCCGTTCTCCCTCAGCATGTTGGGTATGAACGGAATTCATATTAGCTAAAATTGTAAACAGTTGGCATGTCTAGTGCTCAGTTTAACGCAGGTTATGGGTGCGTTAGCAGTCGAAAAGAGAGCCAAAGGCGATGTGGAGTCGCGTGCTGCGGATTCCGGAAGAGCGATCGGTGGGACGGTGAGCCCAACGAAAACGGGTGAGGGCGAGATCCATATTGAAGGGCTCTCTTTTGCCCATTCCAAGAGCGACCACTTCCTCTTCAAAGCCATGAACCTTAGTGTCTCATGCGGAGAAGCAATCTCCCTGCTGGGCCCGAGCGGCTGTGGGAAATCATCACTTCTGCACCTTATCGCTGGGCTTGCCTTTCCGTCATCTGGTTCAGTTTCGGTGAATGGTCACAAGGTTTCGGGTCCGTCCTGCAAGGTCAACCTGATGTTGCAGAAGGCGACTCTCTATCCCTGGCTCAACGTCTTGCAGAACGCGAGCTTTGGGCTCAGGGCCCAAAAAGTTCCTAAGCGGGAAGCCTTAAAGCAGGTTCGGCCACCTGTCTCTTATACACATCTCCGAGCCCACGAGACAGGCAGAAATCTCGTATGCCGTCTTCTGCTTGAAAAAAA
>CAXEFH010000054.1:0-15406 GCA_963989605.1 uncultured Roseibacillus sp.
CCCCCCCCCCCCCCCCCTTTTTTTATCACGACCAACCCGCAATCCGCGATTTCTGCCTGTCTCGTGGGCTCGGAGATGTGTATAAGAGACAGGTCTTCTGGGAGTGGCGGTGGGGGTGATGGTGCTCATCGTGGTGCTGGCAGTGATGGCTGGTTTTGAGAGGGAGGTGAAAAGCCGTTTACTGGGGTTCTCACCACACATTGAGCTGAGAAAAGAGGGAGTGGTCGTTACCACAATGGATGGTGGAGTGGTGACTGGAAGTCTGGCGGGCAGAGGGGACTGGGGCGTTTCACTTCGTCTTGAGCCTGGACCCGAAGAACCAATTTCCATTCCCGCCGGCGACATCGTGTCCATAGTAGGGACTCCCCTGCTGATAAGGGAGTGGAGCGATTTGAAGGAACGTATCGACGAGGTCAGCGAGGTGACGGAATCCTATGCCCAGCTCAGGGACTTCACGATTCTCGAGAAATCAGACCGATTTTTGCCGGTGGAGTTCCGCGCGATCGACACTTCCAACCGGCACCAGATGGCCGCCCTTGAGGAGTTGATTCTTGATGGGGGCAACGCGGATATAGGTCTTGATGAGAGGGCTGTAGTAGCGGAGTCGACGGCGAGAAATTTCGACATCTCGGTGGGGGACAGGATTTTGCTTCACTCTGCCCGCAACCTGCAGCAGATGGGCGATTCGTGGAAAATTACGGACCAGCCTCTTGTTGGGAAGGAGCATGCGGAATTTCTGGAGCGGGCCCGTGCCGACCTCGTCAAGGAGATGGTTCTTGAAGATGGGAAGGAAGTCTTCCAGTGGAACTTCCTCGCGGGGCTCTATGATTCTCTTGATGAGCTTCGGAATGGAAAGATACGACCCAGTGAGCGGGAGGCCCTGAACACGATTCTTATCATCTTTCAGGAAGGCAGCAGGAGCGAGGATGAGGACAGATTTGTGTTGGAGGCGGGTTCGTTGGAGAGGGTGCTCAAGCACTTGGACCTCCTCGGACAAATGGACCGGGAAGTAGAGGATGGCCGATTGCTGCGTGGCCTGCGAGAGGTGGCACTGCCCCGGGACCTGGAGGTTGTGGGGATTTTCAGTACGAGCCAGCACGTGATGCATCCCGCGGTCTTCGTGCCTCTTGCGACCGGGCAGGAATTGAAGAACATGGAAGGGGGAGTAGAGTCGTTCGGCGTGCGCGTTGATGACCCATACAAGCTGGAGGAAGTTCAGGATCGGCTTGAGCAGGAGCTTGGGCCTTCATGGTCCGTGCGCAGCTGGCAGGATCAGCACCGGGCGTGGGTTGATCTGATTGCCCGTGAACGGATGATGATGTATTTTGCGCTCTCGTTCATCGTGCTGGTATCAGCATTCTGTATCATGGCGGTGATTTTTACGATCACCATCATGAAGAAACAGGAGATCGGGGTCATGAAGGCACTGGGAGCGACTCCCTTTCAAGTTGTTCGCGTCTTTACTTTCCAGGGCTCGATCGTGGGCTTGATGGGGGCGCTTCTGGGAGTGGGCCTCGGGCTCCTCGTGGTGCATTTCCGAGACCCCATCTACCGCGCTCTCAAGGGGGTAGGATTTGATGTTTTTCCTGCAGAATTCCATGGCATCGATGGCTTGCCTGCACATGTCAACCTGAATGAGGTCGCGGTTGTTGGAATTGGCGCGTCAATCCTCTGCGTGATAGCGGCGCTTATTCCGGCCTTTCTGACATCCCGGCGTGACCCTGCTCGTTGTCTGCGTAATTACTAGGTCCCTGTGTGATGGAAATCTGGATTGTCGAGGATGGAGGAAAAAAGGGCCCGTTTGAGACCTACCTGCTCCGTGAGCGCATTGAGGCGGGCGAACTCTCTGGGGACGAACTGGCCTGGCACAAGGATCAGGATGGCTGGGTGAGCCTGCGGGAGATGGATGTCTTCCGGTCGGCATTTGTGCCGGCGGAAGGGGAGAAGCAGGCCCCTCTGCCGCCCCCGCTTCCCGTCGAACCGTATCCCTTTATCCGGTTTTTCGCGCGCTGGTTTGATGTTTTACTCTACCTGCTTGTCTTCTGCTTCCTGTTGCGGTGCATGGGTTACGAATTCCTTCAGGTGCTCTCCAGCCCGTCCCTTTATTTCTACTTTCTTCCCTACGTTTTGCTGGAGGCCGCCATGCTTCACCGGACAGGAGCAAGTCCTGGGAGATATCTCTTGGGAGTCCGGATTACTGCCGCTGATGAACAGCTCCTTGGGCTGCAGACAGCGCTCATTCGCTCGCTGCGGGCCTTCATCGTGGGTTTGGGCCTCATGGTGCACCCCTTTCTGACGGGGATCTGCCACGTATATTGTGTCTGGTATCTCATGCGCCACAATAAGGCGCCTTGGGATAAGATGACTTCGACCAGGGTTGAGACTAAAAGATTAAGGGTGTTTCCGTTGATCCGTTTCGGTCTTCTCTTTCTGACTGTGGGAGTGCTTCTGATTGTTGTCCTGCTGCCTACCTTTCGCGAGTTTCTTGAATTGGCACGGGAACAACTGGAAAGGGCACGTTGATCCACCCTAGAGGAACCACAACATTTAGAGAAATATGCCCGGCACCGTTTACTTTGATCTGGAAACTCAGCGTAGTTTTAATGATGTCGGAGGAGCAGCGAATCTCAGCCAGATGAGAGTTTCTGTGGGATGCTCCTTCTGCACGGATTCCGGCGAATACCGGGTTTATCCTGAGGATGAGCTGGAGGACCTGATCCGGCTCCTGACCGGGGCTGATCTGGTGGTTGGATATAACCATCTCCACTTCGACTACGGAGTACTTGAGGGCTACACCGTTCTGGACCTTGTCTCCCGGACGGTCAATCTGGACCTCATGGCCGATCTCAAGGAGACCATGGGCCGGCGGGTTGGTCTTGGTCATGTTGCGGCGGCTACCCTCGGGGCTGGCAAAACAGCCGTTGGAGTCGATGCGTTGAAGTGGTGGCGCGAGCACAAGACCACCGGGAGCAGCGAACCTTTGATGCGGATCGCGGAATACTGCGCCTACGATGTGAAGGTAACCAAGTGCGTGCACGAATATGGCCAGAAGCATGGACACATCAAATTCGACGATGGCTCTGGGAGAGAGCAGGAGGTCTCTGTGGACTGGTAGGTAGAGGAGTGATCCGCGGCCGAAATGGCTCTTCTCTTAGGCCCTGATGAATGAATTTTCACTCTTTTGGGGAAGGAGCTCCCTCCCCGGTCCTCGGCTTAACCACGCAATGTGTTCTTTCGCCACAATAGGAGCAATTGAACGTGTTCGTAAGGAGAATGTCCCGGGCGACTCGGAGCCGATAGCTCCAGAAAGTACGTCCAGCATGTCGGTTCCGCTGGGCTCTTGAGCCGCGAAGAACCGGCCCGCGGCAGAGAGGGCAATAAGCGGAATGAGCAAAAAACCTGTAAAAGAGAAAAAAGACCAGGCTGGCCAGAAGCCCAAACAAACCCTGAAGCGCTCGATCTGGTAACTCCTTGTAAAACGCAAATAAGATGAGCCCGATAGAGGACGCGAGAGTGACTGCAACGAGCATAACAAAAACAGAGCCTAACCTCAGTGCGAGGACGGAACGGCTGCTGGAGAGTTTATGCATTAGCGTGGCGAATTATTGCAGACCGCGTGCCAGATCCAGAAAGTCCTCCGCCCGACAGATCTTCACGGTCTTGGTGATTGGTGCCGAATGGAGCACTGTGCAGTGATTTCTGGCCTGAATGTTGTTACGGCAGAGATTGGCGGGCGATCATTCTGGTCCAAGGAGCATCCTAAGCAAAGAAACCCATCATCTGCAGCACCTTGAACAGCACGAGAAGGAATAGGACGAAGATTCCCCATATGAAATACTTCGCGGTGGCTTCAATAGATTTACGAGTCATGGCGCACGCGTTTCCTAAACCATAGGGGCCCTCCGGAACAATGCAAATCAGTGGTCGCTGCGGATATGGGGAGAGACCAAGTCCAGTCGGCAGTGGTTGTTGCGCCACCTTAATGGGAAAGAACAAGGTGTTGAGCCCTGCGTAAGAATGCGATTCAATACGGAAAGATGCCCTATCGGAGAGATGACCGGCTCGAGTTGGCGCTGCGCGCGTCCAACGAGGGCATCTGGGACTGGAATGTTGCTTCTGACGAGATTCACTATTCTGGACGGATTCTCCGCTTTTTCGGGCGGCGCAGGGAAGAGATGCCCAACTTGTTTTGTTCGGTAGAATTAATCCATGAGGCAGACAGGGACCTTTTCGTTAGCAGGGTCGAAGCGATCCTGGAAAAGGGAGGCGAAGACTTGCTTGCGGTTGAGCCGAGAATTCGGGTTGCAAAGGGGGTGGGAGAATGGAATTGGTTTCGCATTCGTGGTGTCGTCGTGCGGGACCCGGATGGGATAGCAACCCGGGTGGCGGGTTCGATGATCAATATAACGCCTCGGAAGCTCGTGGAGCAGGAGCTCCTTGAGGAGCGGCACCTCATGAGGCTGCTCATCGACAATGTGCCCCTGAACGTGTATTTCAAGGACCGCGATTCAAAGTTCACACTGGTCAACAAGTCGATGGCCACATGGAACGGGTTCGGAAGCCCAGACGATGTCGTCGGTAAGAGTGATCATGATCTCTTTCGCGAGGATCACGCGAACGAAGCTCTTCGTGATGAACGACAGATCATGGAGAGCGGAGACCCCATCCTTGGTTACGTTGAGAAAGAGACCACTCCCGCAGGGGCGGAGGCGTGGGTTCTGACTACCAAGATGCCTCTGATAGACAGGGTAGGAAAAATTGTTGGCACCTTCGGGGTCTCGAGCGACGTTACGGAGCTTGTTCGCACCCAGCAGTCACTCGCAGAGACTGCCGCAGCCCTGCAGGGTCGCAATGACGAGATGGAGGAGGAGCTGGCCCTGGCTCGGGAGGTTCAACAGGCCCTTCTGCCGCATGAGTATCCTATTATCCCGGCGGGATCTGGGAGCGGAAGGCTGAGATTTGGCCATCGCTACATACCGATCTCCGGCCTGGCAGGGGACTTTTTTGAGGTATTCCCCGTGGGAGAACACAGCGCGGGATTGTTCATCTGCGACGTGATGGGACATGGAGTGCGCTCAGCTCTCATCGTGTCCATGCTACGCGGCCTCGCGGAACGTATCCACGAGGTCGCAGAGGACCCCGGAGAATTCCTGGGACAACTGAACAGTGGTCTTTCGGCGATTCTGACTGAGGCGGACATGACGATGTTCGCAACGGCATTTCTTGTTGTCATTGATCTGGAGGATGGAGAGTTGCGATATGCCAGCGCCGGGCATCCGGCACCGATTATGCGCAGTAACGAAGGACAGGCAGGGCTGCTGCCGATGGGTGGGCGCGGTAAGGGAACTGCGCTGGGGCTCTTTCCCGACGCAACGTATGAGTCCCAGACCCTCAAGCTGGGGATGATAAAGCAGCTCATGCTCTTTACCGATGGAATCATCGAGGTAGAGAACCCGGACGGAGAGGCCTTTCTCCAGAACAGGCTGGTTCAGGCAGTCTCGGAGGAACAATGTTCAGGAGTAGATTTGCTCCTCGATCGTGTTCTCGATCGTGTTCTTTCCTTTGCCGAGAGCCGACGCTTTGACGATGACGTCTGTCTGCTGGCGGTCGAGATTGAGGGCGATTGATCCGGATTCCACTAGCCGGAGGGGCCTACCTTCTCCCGGTCACAAGGGTCCAGTGTTTGGACACGACCCCGAAACCGAGAACCGAGGGACCCTTCGCCAGCATGATGTGGCGATGCCCGTCCGAGTAAAACCACGACTGGTATGCTGAGGAAAAACTTCCTTGCCCCGCTGCGATGCACTCGCCCGAGGGGCCTCCTTGGAAGCCCGCTTTTCGTGCGCGATCAGAGAAGCTTTTTTTTCCGGGGACTGGAGAGGTGTGGGAGAAGAAGCCGATCCGGGCCATGTCGCCCGAGTGTCCAGTTGCTGAGGCGCTCAACTTTTCTTCCAGCTTCAGTGGGCGCAGGCCAAGCACGGTCCGCTCATAGCTGATCAAGCGGCCGAAATTTTTCTGGGGTGCGCTCGCCCAGCTTGATGCCTCGTTGTGCTGGTTCGCAGATGTAAGCATGGCGATCTCTGATCGCATGGCGCCAAGAACCTTTGCGGCTTTCATGTAGCTGCTGCCGTCGAAGCTGTCTTCGAGGGCTGACGTACGGCGTTCCTGATCGCTGATTGCCTGAGCTTCTTCCCGGGTTTGACCCTCAAACCGGGCCAGCTGGTCGTGGATTTCGACGAGGGCGTCGGTGATTCCGTCAATCTGCTTGTCGATTGCAGTGGTATCTGTGTTGGCAAGCTTTGAAGCCCTCTGGTAGAGACTATCCAATTTTTTCCACTCGCTGCGGAGTTTGTCGATTTCCTGCCTGTCTTTTTGCCAGTCCTGCATCATGAGCGGGTAGATCCGGGCACGCTCTCCGTTCAGCTCATCCACCACTTCGACGAGTTCCTGATAAGGATTGCCTCCCTTGCTTTTACCGCTGAGAGCATCCGCGAGGCTCCGTTCGTGGTATTGTCTCGCCTTCTGAAGCGCTTTCCTGAAGGACGGAACCGCCTCCTTTCCAAGGAGGTGAACGCTCCGGTAGGCGGCCTGCCGACGCTCCGGGATCCCGGATTGCATCCATTGGAGCGCCTTCATGAGGACCTGCTTGGAGGGGGGAGCAGGCGTCTCGGACTCTTCTGCCAGAAGCAATCCTGGGAATATGAGAGCGAGAGTCAGAGTGTAGCGCGTGATCATTATTGGGAACAGGAGTAGGAAGATGCGTCAAAACAAGTCTGGATGCACGCGGATTTTCGTTTCTTGACCTGAGAGGCAGAGCTAGTTTCCTTCCGACCATGCTGAGGCAGCTTTTGACATCCAAGCTCCACCGTGCGGTGGTTTCTGAAGCTTCCGTGGAATATGAGGGGAGCATTGAAATTCCCGCCGATCTTGTTGAGGAGGCCCGGTTGGTTTCCGGGGAAAAGGTTCTGGTGGCCTCGATTACGACTGGAGCGAGGCTTGAAACGTATGTCCAGGTAGGCCCTCCTGATACAGGCAAGATCATCATTAATGGTGGAGCGGCACATCTGATAGGCAGAGGGGAATTGGTTACCATCATGGCGTTCAGTCTATGCGAAGAGCCAGTTGAGGCCCGGAAGCTGCTTCTGGATGAGAGCAATAATATTGTTCGCGCCAGCGGGTAGTGTCGGATCGCTGGAGCACCCGGGGACTTAGTTATTTAAGCGAACCGGGACTGGCTCGGAGGATGTTCCAGCTGAAGGCAAAACCCATTCAATTAATTCGGAGCGCTGTTTTACTCTCACCTTCCGGTCGTCGTAGTAGATAGTTTCTTCCCTGAGGATTCCAACATCCTGCGCCAGCCACAGGCTACGTTTGAGGTAGGTAGTGTGCTCCTCTCCCGTGACAGGCTGACGGGAGGTTCTTTCGGAAGTGATCTGTATGCGCGTCGCTTGAAAAGTGCCCGCGGGGACGGTGAGCTCTCCCTGCTCAATGACTTTGAAAAGAAACGAGTTTTCGGAGCCTCTCCCTTTTGCCTGCCAGCTTTGACCGGGACGCATTTTTGCCCTGGCGAGGGGGACTCCTTCGTTGAGTAACTGAGCTTCTTCTGCCCTCAGGGGAGCGGGGACCCAACCCCAGCTGAGAATCTCGTCCGGATGTATATGGTAAAGCTCCTCCCCCAGCTGTTTCCCATCTTCTGATATTGCGATCGCGGTTAATATGTGTGGGAAATCGCTGAATTTTCGTTCCCCTTTGCAATGGCGCGTTTGGACAAAGGTGACCAATTGAGCTGTATCGCTGGACTCGATATATCGGCTGGCGTCAACCGGAGAGAGGGTAGTTCCGAGGGGGACCTCTTTCTCAACTCTGTATCTCCACATTTCGCCCTGCTGAGGGCTGAAATAAGGGGTTCCCTGCAGCCCGGTCTCTTGCAGATGGAGTCCTTGCTGCCGGGGGGAGGGCGTTTTCTCTACGCAGTTCACCAGTATTCCCCCGATAAGGAAAACCGGCAGGAGAAGCTGAAAGTGGGTCCGTTTCACGAGGGTCGCTGGGGAATAGAGACAGTGATGTTATTGCCCCCACTCCAGTCGGCGCGGAGGCGGCGCTTCCAGTTTGTTTCAGGAAAGAACAGGGGGCCGTAGCGGCGCTTGCGGAAACCCAGGATACCCATCAATGTCAGCACGCAAAAGGCGACCGAGCCTGAAATCGTGGCAATGGCAGGGAATGACCGGCGAGTCAGTTGAGCTGACGGCAGGATATGGGCATTAGCTGTGGTGGCCCGGTCCTCCCCGAGAAGGATCCGGCTCGTCCAGAAGGTCAGCTCTTCAGCTGTTTCAAGGGCGAGGGCCTCTACTCTGGCCCGCGTGTGTGGCTCTTTCATTCCGCGGGTTACCGCGGTCTGGCGTGCGACCTCAATGGATTGGTCTCCGGGGAGCGGTTCGGCATCGCTCCGGGTGACCACGACGGGCCGATGAAGTGATTCGGGCACATGCAGAACGACTGCCCACAAGGGTTGTCGTGACCACGCATCTCCGATTCGCTGAGCCAGATCTTCCATGCTTGTTCGGGGCGGTATGCCGCGGCTCCACAGGACGACGATGACGTCGACGGCATGATCTTGGCGAAAGCGCCCCAGTTCTTCCTCCAACCTATGGATGCGATCTTCGCCCAACCAACCGCTGGGATCGAAAACCTGGCCATCTGGCGAAGGAGGGAAGGCGATTCCCTGGGACCTTGCGATCCCCGGCATGATCAGCAGGAATAGGATCAGGCAAAAGTGGGGCATCAGGTCAGGCTCTTAGTTGTGATAGGTTCTTGTCCCGAGGGACAGGACTCCTCGCTGGCTGAGAGCAGGGAGACTTTCGAGGCATGGGCTTTGGGGCCGGTGCTATCCGTCGGTTGGCTGCTGGGCCTGGGGTCGGGCCCTTGGAGGGGTTGCCCGGATCTGTGAATCGCGGTGCAGGCAGACGAGAGGAGATCCCGGCTCTCGCGGAGAAACCCGGTCAGCCCTTCCTTCCAGTGGCCATCACCTGCGCAGGCAGCGAGTTCCTGAAGGGAGGCTTCCCACGATTCATGAGCGATGAAGGACTCAAGGGCGTAGCCCGTGGTAAGACTCAGCTGTCCGGAAGTGAGGTCAACAGTGATCAGCAGGTTCCAAGCGCGTGACGTGTCGGCGTCCGGTGCTGTATTGAAGAGCCAGAAGGAAAATTCCTCGACCGAGCAGCCCTCCTGTAACTGGACGAAACAAAAGCAGATGTCGACCTGAGGAATGCGTTTGCGGAGGGCCTTGTAGGGTCCCAGAAGATCTTTTCTTGTCCCGGGAGGGAGGATTTGGCCAGGATCGAGGACAAGTGAAAGGGAGGGTGGCTCAAAAGGAAACAAGTCCTCGCAAAGGGAAAGGCTAAATCCGCAGACCCTGCAAACTTCCTCTGGTTCGGTAGTCCGCGAGCTACAACGCGGGCAGAAAACCTCTCCCGTGCGCTGCTGGAGAGAGCGTTCCCTGAGGGATTTCGTGTTGAATTGAGAGGCCACCTTCGATGGATCGAGAGGGCTATATACAAAACCCTGATATTCGCTAAAAATAAATGTTTGGCAGAGTCTACCCCTGATGGAGTACGCCCTACAGCGAATTCCGGTGGGCTGCGCTCCGACCCGGCAGGGGCTTGAGGCCGCAGGTTGATTGAGACTGGTGATAAGAATGGTGGAGATTGAGGAGCGCCCTTGTCCTTGCCGAGCGGCCTTTTGGTAATGTTATATAACTGATCTTTAGTTGCTTATGCTGTTCGAGGGACAGGGCTCGGAACTTGCTTTACAAGCATGGGAAGCGGAACCATAGTCCCGCCCCTCATTTTTCGGTTTCCATGAATATTCTGATCAACCTTCTGCTCATTGCCTTTGTAGTGGTGAGCTGTCTCCTCATCCTAGTGGTTCTCATGCAGCGCCCTAAGCAGGAGGGACTGGGGGCAGCGTTCGGCTCTGGCATGACGGATCAGATGTTCGGGGCCAAGACCACCGACGTCCTGCAGAAGGGAACTGCCTACTTTGGGACCGCCTTTCTCCTGATCGCATTGGTTCTGTCTATCCTGATCGCTAAGCGAAATTACGAGGAAGCTATTGAGGGTAGCTCCGCGCCCCAAACTGAACTACAAGCGGCTCCGCCTGTTCCTGATGCCAATCCCGACGACGCGGGTCTTTCGGAAGGGTCAAAAGAAATAGACCCTCGGGATGAAGCATTAAGGAAAGCGCTTCAAACGCTTCCAGTTGATCCCACGCCCGCGCCGGAGCCCGCGCCGGAGCCCGCGCCGGAGCCCGCGCCAGAGCCCGCGCCAGAGCCCGCGCCAGAGCCCGCGCCCGCTCCCCAGCAGCCTTGAGGCGATTTGCAGGCAACTTGGAATTTTCTCCGCGTGGCGTGTCTCGCAGGGGACATGCGGTAGGAGCATGAGCAGAGATTGTGAACAACCCGTCTGGTCGCGATGGGAGGTGTTTCCTGAGAAGCCGGGGAGTGCTCCTTATGGTGCTCTTGCACCAAGGGCACGGCAGTTTGAGTTCCAGAGCTTGGATGCTCTGGCGCAGCACGTAGAGCATGGCCGTAAAAGAGTAGAAGCAGTGTGGGTGCCTGAACGGGAGAGAATGATTCCCCCCGAGGCAGTTCCAGAGCTGGTAGAGCCGCTACGTGAAAGGCTTCTCGAGCAAGCTGAGATGGACGCATGTAACGCGAGGCGCAATACCCTGATATTCGGCGTCATGGTCCTGTGGGCGGTCTATGCGAAGGTAGCGAATGGCACGGCGCCTACCCAGTCCTTCGTATTAGGTCTTGCGGGCGTCCTGTTGACGGCTCTAGGCCTCGTGCCCTGGTATAATGCACTTCGCGACCGCAGTTCCGCGCGTGCCATGAACATCCAGTCTTTGGCAATTGAAGAGCAGGAGGCGCGTTTTGATTATTGGTTGAAGAACCATCGGGCGTGGTTCACGAGTGTGATCCTGATCCTTCTGGCGGGGTGTGGACTTTCCCAGCTGTGGGTTGACCTGGAGGCGGCTGTCGGGGCCGCAGGACTTCAAAAGGACAGGGTCGCTGCGGAGCCCTACCGTCTCATGACAGCGCCATTTATCCATGGGCATCCTCTGCACTGGGGGCTGAATGTATTGGGATTGTGGTATCTTGGGAGACGTGTGGAGTCACTTGCGGGATGGCCCCATCTGGCGTTGTTGATGGTGCTCTCGATGGTCGCAAGTGGATGCGCCACAAGTCACTTAATCCCGGAGAGGGCGTCCGTTGGCGTATCAGGAGGGCTGCTAGGGTTGCTGGGATTTCTGCTTGTTTTTGAGACCCTGCACAAAAGGCTTGTTCCGCGCTCTGCCCGGAGGCGCCTGCTCGGGGCTCTTGGAGTAACCCTGATTATCGGATTTATAGGGTATCAGTTTATCGACAACATCGCTCACGTGGGGGGATTGCTGGCGGGGATGCTGTATGCGTCCGTAGTTTTTCCCCGGTCCGGGTCCCCCCGGAGGCCTCAGGCGACGAAATTTGCCACTTCCTTGGGCGTCGTGGCCGGACTACTACTGGCCGCCTCCTCCGTGTCAGCAGTTGTGCTTGTCCTCGCGGCTTGATCCAGACAGAGCCTGTACCCCTCAGGAAATTACATGCAAAGGTTCACTCTTTCCAGTTGAGGGCCCCTTTTTTGAGGACATAGAGGTAGGCCACGCCAAGGACAGTGACGAATGCACCCATCGACAAGAGGGCCATCGCGTTTGTCAGGATCAATTCCCTGAATTGCACCGCCCATGGATACATGAAGACAACTTCGATATCAAAAATGACGAAAAGCATGGCGACCAGGTAGAACTTCACACTGAAACGCGGGGCGCCCTCTCCAATGGGAAGCATGCCGCACTCGTAGGGCACGTTTTTTGCCCCTTCTCTGCGCCCGAGCTTACCGAAAACAACACTCGCGATCAGCATCGTGGCGCAGAACCCGATCGCAACCATGATTTGCATCAGGACTGGAAGATAGTCAGGAAGCATGGACTAGTGATAAAGAAGAAGACCTGCGCCAGAGATTGGCGCAGGTCTTGAGGAATTGCTAGCTGGATCGAATTTTTCCAGCCGTAAATATGAGTTCAGGGCTCAGGCTTGCTGCTGCTGAGCCGCAATATTGTCGCTGTGAGCCTCTTCGATGCGTTCAAGTCCCTTGTATTCCTTTCCGCTTTTCTCGACAAGACCGCGGGTGACAAGGTTTTGAAGCTTTTCGTAAGCGCGGAGCCGAAGCATTTCTTCGCCCCCGCTTACAGCGTTGCGCTCCTTAAGCCGGTCGTAAACCAGTTCAAAGAGATCATTGAAGCCGAAGAACTTGTCCTCATCGCCGAGGACGTTCACCAGTTCGTCAGTGACGTGATCAGGGAGCCGACGTGAAAATCGCGTTCTTTTCGTGGTAGCCATAGCGAGGACATCTTAGCAGCAGATTGGATCTAATGCGATACGAAAAAGGAAGTAGCTCATATTTTTTTCAAATTCCTGACAAGTAAAATGTTCAGTAATATTAGAAATAAAGGCGTAGGGAGCATGGTTTCGTCTCGTTTTTGGCTTGGATCGCTCTTTTTTGGCCCCTAAGGGTAGATCAGTGATCGCGCGCTTGCGAGGCGAGGTGGTAGAGGCTCTTCCCAGCCGTTTGGTGGTGGATGTAGGAGGTGTTGGCTATCAGGTGTTTGTCCCGATTTCTTCATTTGACAGCCTGAACCCGAGGCAGGGACAGGAGATTACCCTGCTGACCCATCTCCACGTCAGAGAGAATGCCCATACGCTTTATGGATTTGCGAGTTCAGAGGAACGGGACATTTTTCTTCTGCTGGTAGACCGCGTTAGCGGGATCGGGCCGACGATCGCAATGGCGGTACTGAGCGGTATGGCGGTGGAGCATTTTAAGCAGGCCGTAGTGGCTGAGGACGTGAAGGCGCTTTCGGCGATCAAGGGACTTGGGAAAAAGACCGCGGAGCGCATCGTCCTAGAACTCAAGGATAAGGTGGGTGTCGCTGAGACGTGGCAGGTGGAACAGGATGGCAGCGAGGCAGGTGCCGCCTCCCGGGATGCGGAACTTGCCCTTCTGGCGCTGGGCTTCAAGCAGGGGGATGCTCGGAAAGCGATAAAAGCGGTGCTGGGACGGGTCCCCGAAATGGCTGCAGAGAATCTCATCAGGGAGGCTTTGCGGGAGTTGAGCTAGGGCTGGGGTGTCTTCGATCCGCCGCGGTGTTGGCTGTGAGGGTCTTTCCTGTTTGCAGTCCCGGCCGATCCTCGGGCAGATTGCTCCTTGATGGCACTGGAGCTGGACGACTTCATGAGCGATGCCGGGGCTGTGGGCTTCCGCGAAGATCGTGGGTGGCTCTTTTCTCCTGAGCCTCTCAGGTTGTGTCCCGCGCAGGTGTCCCAGTTGGAGAGGCTGGGCCATCCCCTGCGGATGTTCCAGCAAGGTTGTGACCGGATTTACCGGCGGAGCGTGAAGGGCACCCTGCCGGGATGGATCGCGGAGGTCTTGGATGGGGGAAAGCCCGAATGGCTGATAGAGGCCCAACGATCCGAGGATCTACGTGATGAGGCTCCGCGGGTTATCCGCCCCGATCTACTTTTGACGGACAAGGGGTTCGCCCTGACTGAATTGGATGCGGTTCCGGGTGGGATTGGGATGACCGGATGGTTGTCGCACCGCTATGGGGCGGAGGGCTACCGGCTTCTCGGAGGGAGCAGCGGAATGGTGGAGGGATTCCGCTCGCTCCTGCCGGGCGGTGGGGAGATTCTTATTTCGGAGGAAGCTGCGGATTACCGTCCAGAAATGGAATGGTTGGTGCAAGCGCTGAACAAACAGGGGCGGGGATCCTGGGGAATAGTATCAGCCGAGACATTTGACGAAGGCCATTCATCAGCCGGGCTCTACCGTTTCTTTGAGCTTTTTGACTGGAAGGCGATTCCATGCTTACCCGTGCTCTCCCGGTGCCAGGACCTTACTCCTCCCTGCAAGCCTCACTTTGAGGAAAAACTCTGGCTGGCCCTCCTGTGGTCGCCGAGCTTGCGGGAGGTATGGGAAGCGGAGATCAGAGGAAGTCACCTGCAGAGGCTCAGGGAACTCGTGCCCTATGGCTGGGTCGTCGACCCGGGACCATTGCCGCCTCATGCGAGTCTTCCCCGCCTCGAAGTCCATTCTTGGTCGCAGCTGGAGGATTTCAGCCAGAAACAGCGGCGGCTCGTTCTCAAGGTCAGCGGTTTCAGTGAGCTGGCCTGGGGAAGCCGGGGGGTTGTGATTGGCCACGATGTTTCCCGGGAGGAGTGGGCCGAGGCTTTGCAGGGGGCCTGTGACGGCTTCGAAACCCAGCCTTGTATCCTGCAGGAATTTGAGGAGGCAAAACTGCTGGAGCACCCCTATTTTGACCCTGTCACTGGATCGCGAAAAATGATGCGGGGCCGTGCCAGGCTCTGCCCCTACTACTTCGTCAATGAGAGTGGAGAGGTCAGCCTTGGCGGCTGCCTTGCTGCCATTGTTCCCGCAGACAAGAAAAAGATCCACGGAATGCGTGACGCCATCCTCACCGTCTGCGAAGCAGGCGAGTAATCACGCGAGTTTGACAGCGGTGCCGAACGCCAGCATCTCGGACATTCCCTGCGCTACAGCGGAGGTCGTGAAACGGACGCTGACAACGGCATCAGCTCCCAGTTCCTGAGCCGATTGCATCATCCGCTCGATCGCCTGATTGCGGGCTTCTGCCAGCATTTCCGTGTAGCCTCCGACTTCGCCCCCAATGAGCGTTTTCAGCCCTGCCGCGATGTCCCGGCCAAGGTGTTTGGCTCGCACGGTATTGCCACAGACCACACCGACGTGACCAACAATTTCCCGGCCACTGATTGTCTCTGTTGTGCTAAGCAGAAGCATGATCTGATGAAGATGGGTCTAGGGGGAGGACCTCAAAACTGGTTCTTCTGGGCGGAATAAATCCTCCCGCGGGACAGGTTGGGGTTATTTGATCAACCCGGCCTTCTTGAGGGTGGCGTAGGCGCCATTCTTGTTGATGGTCTTGAAGGCCTTGCAACTGGCCTTGACCTTGATGTGGCGCCCAAGTTCAGGAACCCAGACTCTCTTGGTTTTCAGGTTTGGAGAAACCGGGCGCTTGACGGTCTTCGTGACGTGACGACCGATACCACCCTTTTTCTTTGCCAATCCGGAACGGTGGATTCTACGCCCCATTCGGACGCTGGAACCTCTGATGCTGCAGACTCGTGACATTGTTTAGATGGATCTGGGTTGCGGGGCGGGGAGGAAAGCGGTGATTCGCCACCCGGTCAAGGAATTTCGGCCCCCCCGGATGGGCAAAACCCTTCAAATCGAGTCCGAGGGAGAGCTCGCCCCGGTTGTAAAGGCTCGGGGAGTGG